>JBAPRX010000650.1:0-12595 GCA_049281335.1 Promineifilaceae bacterium (SeqCode) | reverse complement strand
AAAATTTGCGGCTGTTAGCTCAGACAGAACAATACCGCTCCGAGGCAGAAGAAGCGACCCGGCGGCTGACCAGAGAAGGCTGGGAAAGTTATATTAAAGATCAGATGGGCCAGCCGGAAGGTTATTTGTATGACCAACAACAGGTCACGCCTTTGACTGGGGAAGAAAATGGGCATCAATCCAAAGAAGCAGGCCTGGTAAAAGACCTGACCGTTCGAGGTGAATCCATCGGCCGTTTGGAGGTAGAAGGCGTTTCGGCCGATGACGGAGAAGAAGCTTCCGAACTAATTCAGGCCGTTTCCGAGCGTCTGAGCGCCCACATCGAAAATTTACGTCTCTCTTCCCAAACAGAAGCCGCCCTGTTAGAAACAGAACGCAGGGCAAAAGAGCTTACTGTGGTAAACCGCATTGCTCAAGCCATTTCCCAGGAACTGGAATTGGAGCCAATGTTGGACACCATTCTTCAAGAACTTTCCCACGTGTTGCAATTGGATGCCTTCATCGTGGCCCTTTACTACGAAGAGACCGACTTATTGGAATATCCGCTTATTTATGATGATGGAAGGCGTTATCAAGAGCTGGGCTTGAGAAAAGCCTCTCCCGACAGTCTGGTGATTCAGACTATTCACAACCAGAAATCCTCCCTCATATTGAGAACGCCGGACGAAGTTGCCAAACGCACCCAGTCGTCATCGGCGATGGTTGGGGATGTGAGTAAGGTGTCCGCTTCGCTGATGTATATGCCGCTGTTCAACGGAAGGCAAAGTACCGGTGCTGTTTCCGTCCAAAGCTATCAATACGATGCTTACACGGCCGATGATCTTGCGCTGTTAGAAGGTGTTGCCAACCATATTGCCGTCGCCCTGGAAAATGCGCGGTTGTTTAAGGAAACACACCGGCGGGCGGAAGAGCTTTCGGTGGTCAACGAGGTGGCCCAGGTTGTATCAGGTCACATCGAACAACAAGAACTGCTGTCAACGGTATACGAACAGATTCAGCGTATTATGCCGGTAGACGCCTTCACGGTGACAGCGTTCGATCCGGCCGCTCAAATGATCCATTACCTGTTGGTTATGGATGAGGAAAAGCGGTTTACAGAGTCACCAACGCCGTTGGGTGAAGGAGCCATCTCCAGAGTATTGACAGAAGGGAAACCGATCCTCATCCTCCGTACCCAGGAAGAATTAGATGAACTATCCAAAGGTCACGAGCTTTTCCTGGTAGGCAACGTTCAGCGATTCTCAGCCTCTTTGCTCTTTGTACCACTCCAAATAGGAACAGAAATCATTGGCGGTATGTCCGTTCAGAGCTATAGATTAAATGCTTATTCTGAGGCGGAGGTTGAGCTGCTGGTCGGAATCGCCAACCATGTCGCTGTTGCCCTGGAAAATGCACGTCTGTTTGACGAAACGCAAACCACCCTGGCCGAGACTGAGTTGCTCTACAATATGGGTACTCGTATTAACCGGGCTGTTACAATGCAAGATTTGGTCGACGTAGTCGGTGTGCCGGGCATGGCCCCCGGCGCTCAAAGCGCAGGGTTATTCCGCTTCACACTCAATGAAAACGGGGAACCATCATGGATGACGTTGGAAGCCAGTTGGGTTGGGGAAGGCAATCTGGTGATGCCGGTTGGAAGCCGCATGCATTTATCGAATATGCCCCTTTCAGCCGCCGAACTTTACACACCAAATGAGCCGTTGCTGGTTGGGAATGTTGATGAAGATGATCGGATAGATGAGGACGCCAGACGCCTCCTTCAAAGCTTAGATACAAAAGCGGCGGCTATTATTTCCATGCAGCAGTTAGATACCTGGATTGGAACGCTCGTTATCCGTTGGAGCCAGCCGTATCAGTTCAGCCCGCAGGAGCAGCGCCTCTATAACTCGTTGGCCCGCCAGTTGAGCGTAGCCATGTCCAACCAAATGTTATTGACCGAAACCCAAAACCGGGCAGCCCAATTAGAAAAGTTAACCCAGATCGAAACCGCGCTGTCGCAGTCCGATGATGAGGTGAGCGTGCTTCAGGCGTTGGGGCCGCTCCTGGAAAAGAAACAGTCGGTCAGCCTCCATTATGTGATAGATGAGGAGCATCCCACAATTGCCTATACCGTCGCCCATTGGGAAAATGGCCAAATCCAGTTGGATGATGAAATGCATTACCGGCCCTTTGAAATTCGGATTCACGCCGGTTTGCCATCGGGGTTAGAACAATCTGACAAAGTTACCTTTATTTCCGACGTTCAATCAGACGACCGTGTTGCGGAAATAGCTGCAAAAGAGGCGAAGAAGTTAGGCTTCCGAGCAGTCGTGGTTATTCCCCTTCGTAATGCCGGGCGGTGGCATGGCTTTGTTTCTGTCAAATGGCCTCAGGCGCATGAATTTTCGGTCGATGAACTCTCTGTCTGGGAACAACTGCGGGAGCCGTTGGCCGCCCTCGTTGCCACCCGCCGAGCCTATCTGGCTCAACAAGAGGCGCTTTCTGAAACGGCCGTTCTCCACGAAAGCGGCGCTCAGATTAGTGTTGCCAATAGTTACGATGAAGTGCTGACCGTTATTCGCAAGAACACTTTCCTGGGCGAGGACGTCACCAATGTCAGCATTATGCTGTTCGACCAGTCGTGGCGTCGAGATAGAATGCCAGCTTACGCAAAGGTTCTTAGCTTTTGGAGCGAAACACCTCCCGAACAGGCAATGATGCGGTTCGACTTTGACCATTACCCGTCGGCCGAAAAAATCCTCCAAGATGCCGCCCAACAGCCGAAAATCTTCTACGACGTTCCAAACGCTCCCGACCTGGACGACAATCTAAAACGAATGTTGGTAAAAGGCTTCCAGGCCGACACCTTCGCCATCTTCCCAATGGTCGTTCGTGGCGAGTGGATTGGTTACGTCAATGCCATGTTCCCCCAACGGCCGTCTCTAACCGACAAAGACATTCGTCGGGCCGAAGCCATTATCCGGCAGGCCGGTGTAGCCGTTCAAGGGCTTCGTAACCTTGAACAGGCCGAACATCAGGCATTGGTGGCCCAAAACCGAAGCAGCGAATTGGCCTCTATCAACCGAGTAGTGACAACCGTTGTCTCCTTGCTAGACCTGGAAGAGATGCTTGACACCGTTGCCGGTGAACTGATTGAACTTTTCGCGGTCCATCACGTCGGTATCGCGCTGATAAACCCGGATGAAACTTCATTGAAAGTCGTTGCTGATCATTCCCGCAATCCAGAGGACGAAAGTGCTGTTGGTCTTGATATTCCCCTGGCTGGGAATGAATTGAGCCAAAAAGTCATCCTGACACGACAGCCAGCAGTTGTTGAGAACGCCCAGACAAATCCATTAACCGAACCGGTTCATGATGTGATGCGCTGGCGAGGGACGGAAGTGTTAGTGCTGCTGCCCCTTATCTCTGGACGGGAAGTAATTGGCACGCTTGGCATGGACATTGTGGAGAAAGATCGGACCTTCTCCGACGCCGAATTGCAATTGGCGACGACAATAGTTGCTCAGATTTCAACGGCCGTTCAAAACGTACAGCTCTTTGGACAAACCGAAGCCCGCGCCCAGGAATTGGCTATCCTGAACGAAATGAGCCAGGAATTAACCGCTACCCAGTCGGTGGAGAGTGTCATAGACGGTTTCCACCGGCATGTCTCCAGACTCATGGAAGTAACGGATGCGATGGTTGCGCTTGTTGACGAAACGCAAGACGAATTGGTTTTCCGAGGGTTTGGGACAAATGAGGATGTTCCCCCGCATTTCCGTATACCCAGAGGCAGCGGCCTATCCGATTATGTGATCCGAACCCAACAACCGCTGCTTCTCTCTAAGAATGTCGAGGACATGGTGGTGGAGTTGGGTCTTGCCAGAATCGGCCGCGCGCCAGAATCCTGGTTGGGCGTCCCCTTAATGAGCGGCTTGAAAGCAATAGGAATGGTTGCCGTTCAAAGTTTCTCCAAATCCGGCCTTTACACCGAACGTCACCGCAATCTGTTACTGGCTGTCGCCAACCAGATGGCTATCGCCATTGAAAGTGCTCGCTTATTTGAACAGGCACAAGCTCGCTCAGAGGAGCTAACAATCCTCAATGAGATGGGTCGCTCCCTGACCGCCCTGGTTGACATGGATACCATCCTTGAAACAGTATATCGTTATACTGCCCGGATGATGGACGCTGGCAACTTCTACGTCAATTTCTTTGATCGAAAGCGCAATGAAATCATCTTTGCCCTCGATATTAGAGGCAAGCAAGTCATGCGGAACACCGGATCGCGCAAAGCAGCCGGGGGCTTAACAGAACATATTATCCTGACGAAAGAACCGTTGCTCATTCCTAAAAATGTTGGTGAAAGGATAAAAGAATTAGGCCTTGAGGCATTTGGTCCCGTGTCCGCTTCATTCCTGGGAGTCCCGATGATGGTTGGCAGCCAGGTTATTGGTGTTATCGGCCTCCAAAGTTGGGAAACCCCCAATGTTTACAATGAACAACATATGCGTCTGTTGACTTCTGTGGCTGGTCAGGCGGCGATTGCGATTGAAAACGCCCGCTTGTTTGACCAAATTCAATACAGGGCGCGGCGAGAGCGTATTTTACGAGAAGTAACAGCCAGAGTTCGCGGCGCGACAGATGCAGACAGCGTTATGCGCACAGCCGTTCGGGAGGTTGGCCGAGCGTTGGGTCGCCGCACAATCGTTTATCTGAATCAAAACGATCCACAGGAAGTAGAACCAGCAAAGGAAGAAGCATATGTCGATTGATCGAGACCTTTTGCCGGGAAAAGTGAAATCAAGGGGTGGAAAGTCGGTTCGGCTTTCAGATGATCCCGACGGGATTCGAGACAATTCTGACCATATTCGGCCCGAAGAACAGCTAAAACAGGCATATGAGGTTCTGGAACAACGAGTAGCCGAACGAACGGCCGAACTTGCTGATACAAATGTCTCGCTTCAGGAAGAGATCTCCGAACGGAAACGGGTTGAATCGTCTTTGGAAGAACGGAACCGGATTCTGGAAACCCTGACCACCCTCTCCCAACAGGCCTCCCTCCAGACCGATTCAAAAGCGGTTTTGCAGACCTACCTCGATGTTCTAGGCGAATCATTAGACGCAACCAGCGCCTACATTTCAACCTGGGATCGGGAACAGAAGACAGTCTCAGCTTTCATCGAATATATTGGCCCGCACGCCTCCGAAAAAGAGAAGGTGTCCGACCTGGGCATAATTTATTCCCTGGATGAAGATTTTGGCATGTCGGCCGAGTCAATTCAGGAGATGGGAGAAGGCCCGTTTATCTCTCATATAAACGATCCCGATTTATCGGCCGAAGAACGCGCCCACTTTGAAGAATATGGCAACCAGACAGAACTGGCATTCCCCCTGACTGCCCAGGGGCAGACCGTTGGTATGCTGGCTGTCTGGGAAAGCCGCCAGAAACGAACCTTTACGGAAGAAGAGATCAACCTTGTCCGGTTGGTAGCCCACCAGGTAGCAGCAATTTTTGATAACAACCGCCTTTACCAAAAGATGACCCAGGAGTTGCAGGAACGGCGCCAGGCAGAAAAAGCACTACAGGCAAGCGAAGAACAGATCCGCCGTTCGCTGGAACGGCGCAGCCGGGAAATACGACTGTCCGCCCAGGTGGCGCAGGAGATTGCCTCAGCGGTCGATCTCAACGATTTATACAAACGCATCGTGACTCAGGTAAAGGAACAATTTGATTTTTATCATGTTCAACTGCTCCACTACGATCCTGCGCTCGACTCCGTGATCCTCATTGCCGGTTATGGTCAGGTAGGATTAAAGATGATGGCAGAAGGCCATCGAATGCCAATGGGAATTGGGTTGATCGGCGCGGCTGCTGCGATGGGTGTTTCCTATTTACAACCAGATGTGACCCAGGACGCCCAATGGGAGCCTAACCCGCTGCTGCCAGAGACAAAGGGCGAGCTGGCCGTCCCAATCAGGTTAGGCAGTCAGGTCTTGGGGGTGCTTGATGTCCAGAGTGATCAAGTTAACGCCTTGACGGAGGATGACCAATTAGCCCTTGAGGGGTTATGCGGCCAGCTTGCCGTTGCCATTGAGAGTACCACCCTCCGAGAAGAGATGAGCGGCCGTTTGAGAGAGTTGAACAAGTTGCAGCAGCTTATGAGCCGCGAAGGGTGGAAATCTTTCCAGGCCCGACATGAGACAAAGACCAGAGGCTACTTCTTCGACCATTCAACCGTTCATCCCCTAACAGTTGACACACAAGGTAATGAAAACAACCGGGTTGAAGAGGAAGAGGATAGTTTCAAAACAAGCGAGTTCCGCCATATCATTTCAACGCCGCTGACGATCCGGGGCGAGGTCATTGGCACGCTGGCTATTCAGGATGAGGATGACCAACCGCTATCGGTCGAGGATCGAGAGCTGATTGACGCGATCTCAGTTCAAGTCGCCGAAGCTTTGGAGAGCGCACGGCTTCTGGAACAAACTCAGAAAAACGCAGTCGATATGGAAACGGTGGCCCAGGTTGGTGCGGTCGCTTCTACCATTCTCCAAACCCAGGAACTTCTTCAAACAGTTGTTACCTTGACCCAAGAAAGGTTCGGCCTTTACTTTGTCAGTGTTTTCGCAATGGATGAAGAAGCAGGGGTACTGACCAGGGTGAGCGGCGCACAGTTACCGATTCCACCGGAAGAGGCTGCGGCCGTCTTACCGATGATTGAACTGGATAAAGAACAGTCATTGATCGCCATTGCTGGGCGAACCAGAGCGCCAGTTGTGGTCAACGATGCCTTAAACGATCCCCGCTTCTTCCCCACCGCTATTTTGCCGGAAACCCGTTCTGAAATGGTGGTTCCCCTGATTGTTGGGGACGAGTTGTTAGGCGTCCTGGACTTACAATCAGATATTCCCAACCGCTTTGGTGAAGATGATGTCCGAATTCATACCACGCTGGCAACCCAGATCGCTGTGGCCTGGAAAAACGCCAATCTGTATGCAGAACAGTTAGAAACGGCCAAGCGGCTGCGCGAGGTAGATCGCCTCAAATCTGAATTTATGGCGAGCATGAGCCACGAACTACGAACCCCACTCAACTCCATCATCGGTTTTTCTGATGTGTTGTTAGAGGGGATAGACGGGTCATTAACCGAGCGAATGATTGAAGATGTGACCTTGATTCGAGACAGCGGCCGTCATTTGCGAGAACTGATCAGCGAGATTCTGGATATGTCCAAGATTGAGGCTGGTATGATGGAACTTCGCTATGACGAGGTAAATATTCGTCAGATTGCCAGGGAAATCATTGCTAACGCCCGGTCATTGGTTCTTTCAAAAGAAATTGATATCCGCCTTGAGCTGGATCCGAAATTGGACAAGATTGAAGCGGATCGCACCCGGTTGGTTCAAATTCTTCTCAACCTGATGAGTAATGCTATTAAGTTTACGAACTCTGGCATGGTTAAATTGATGGTTCAGGATGTTGGAGAAAATATTTGGGTCGCTGTTGAGGACACCGGTATCGGCATTCGTCAGGAAGATATTCCCATTATCTTTGAACAGTTCCGCCAGATTGACGGCAGTCTGACCCGCAAAGCTGGTGGAACCGGCCTTGGAATGCCGATCAGCAAGAGCCTGGTCGAGCTTCACGGCGGCGAAATGCGGGTAGAAAGTCGGCCCGGCGTGGGCAGCGTCTTTAGTTTTACCCTTCCTAAAAAACGGCCGCAAACAAACAAACGGCCGACAGGCCCATTACCAAATTTTAACGAGTCTGATTCATAAAGCCATTGAAACCAGGCTCGTAATCAGGTAGAGTTAGGCCCATCATGAAAATAACTACCTGGTGATTTGTATGTCAAAAAAAATCCTTGCAATTGAAGACAACAGGACCAATATGGTTTTGATTTCCCGTATTGTGGAGGCGGAAGGCCACCGCTTGTTAGAAGCAGTAGACGGGCCATCTGCTCTGGCTCTCCTCCAAGTGGAGATGCCCGATATTATCTTGTTGGATATTAACATTCCCGGCATTCACGGCCTTGATGTTGCCCGCCGGATTAAGACAGATGACCGTCTCTGGCACATTCCGATTATTGCGACCACCGCCAACGTGCTTGTTGGCGATAAGGAACGCTGCCTTGAGGCCGGTTGCGACGACTATTTGCCCAAACCCCTCGACATTCGCAGGCTCCGCGAACTAATGCGCCAATATCTGGAAATAGAATAACCCACAAAAGTGCCTGGCACTTGCTAACCACCCAGTATCTTATCCAAAAAACCTACCCCCTTAACTACGAAAGTGCCTGGCACTTCCTCCCTACTCGGCCGTTATTTCAACCCCGACAATAACCACTGGCTCCCCTTGTACCTGAGTCAAGAAGACAATCCGATGTTCCTCCCCTTGCAGCCGAAGCTGTTTTTGCAGCGTGTCAGGGTCGAGCGGCGAGCCTCGTTTCTTAATCGTAACACGGCCGATCCCCCGTTCTCGAAGATAGCGCCGGAGCCGCTTGAGTTGAAAGGGAAAGTGATCCTCAACCGCAAATATGCGGGCAAAAGGGGTAGGGGTGACAGCTTCGGCCGTTAAATAAGCAATATCCTCGCTAATCTTCGCCGCATTCAACCGCACGGCCAACTGTTCCACCAGATGAGCGCGAATAACCGCCCCATCCGGCTCATAAAGGAACCGCCCCGGCCCATGCACCGGAATTTGCGAGACCACCCCGCTTGTCAGGGTATGCTTCCCCGGCAGCAGCGTCGCCTGCCGCTGAACCCCCCGCCGCAAACGGCCGAACCACAATACCCCTTCTCGTACTTCCCCTTGAACGGAAATAAACTCAATCTCCCCATCCGGCGGCAGTTCGGCGTAATCAACGCCAGGACTGATCTTGATACCCATATCAGGAACCTGACGCCGCCAGGAAAGCAGCACATCCAGAGAAGGACGATACTGGCTAACCGAATAAATACGCCGCCCGCGTTCATCCCGGCGGCCCGGATCGGCAAAAACGGCCGCTGCATTCATCGGCGTCATTTCAGTAATATCAGCCTGCAACGGGTGAAAGGCATCCCCACTGCCATAAACAGCCACATTCTCTCGCGCCATCGCCAGCCGAACCGGGTTCCGGTCAACGCCGATAACCGCCGCCCGTTCGGCCAGTGCCAGCGCATCCCCACCGATACCACAGCCCAAATCGGCGACCGTCTCAAAGCCACTTTCATGAAAGCGGGCCGCCCGATAGCGGCTGACAACCTCGGCCGAAGCCTGTTCTAGCGCCGGGCGGGTGAAAAACATCTCATCTGCCCGTTCAAACTTCTCTCCGGCCCGCTGTCGCAGCAAGATCGTCTCTAAAATCGCGTGGGTCTGGCTGGGCGTGACCTCCCCCCGCAGCCGTTCCGCCAGTTGTAGATGATTGTCAGGAGTAACGGCCGTTGCCCCCAACTCCTTCAACCACCCCTGCCCGGTCTGGCTCAAGAGAAAGTGAAGATCATCAATCTCCAAGCGTGACCTCACGGTGTTGGCGGGGCCAGATCAACCGCCAACATCTCCTCCTCCCATTCATCCAAAAGCATTGTGGCTGTCAAACGGCCGCAGTAAATCTGATAAGCACAGCGAGCGCATTCCCCCAGGTCATCCGTCAGCGGCAGCGTCGTCTCTGTGGATAGCTGCTGGTCAATTTCCTGGACCACTGACTCCAGCTCTGCCCAATTGTCAGCATGGGCCTGTTTACTGTAAGGGATTGTCACTGCCGACGCTGGATCGTTCACATACCAGTAAGTCAGCGAGAGATGATCAGGGTCAACCGGCTGTTCCAAAGCCGTACTGCCTTCAACCGCCAGCGCCAGATAGAGCTGGGTCTGGAGATCGTTTCGCAGGTCGGCTTCGGTGCGGGGCCGGGCGTCTGTTTTCCAGTCAAAGATATGGGCCGCTTCTTGCCCCAGAATGAGCAGGTCAAAACGGCCGGTTAACAAATGACGGCCGATTGGCACAGTCAAACTAAGTTCAGGAAACTGCTGGCCCTGCGGCAGCGTCGGGCCTTGTGCCTTAAAAGTTTGCCACCAGCGTGCCACCGTCCTGCCCTCTATCATCTCATCCGTAATCGGGAGATTGAGAAAGTGGCGATGCAAGAGTTGGTGGAACCGTTCCCCCCGCAGCCGCGCCTGTTCGCCCTGTTCGTCAAGAGGAGCCAGGGGCCAGGCTAACTGCTGTTGGTAGCGCAGTTGGAACCGCCGCTGGCAGGCCGTAAAGGCAGCCAGCTTTGCCCGGCTAAAAGTGAGTCGCTCGTCCATCAATACCTCAATCGGCCGTACACCTAAATGAAAGGAGATTGGTTCAATCTCCGAGATTGAACCAATCTACAAATTGCGCGGACGGTCACTAATGGGCCAAAATCTTACTCAGGAATAACTGCGTTCGCTGGTGCTTGGGATTACTAAACAACTCCTGAGGCGGAGCTATCTCAACGATCTGTCCATCGTCCATAAAGACGATCCGGTCGGCCGCTGCTCTTGCAAAGCCCATCTCATGAGTCACAACAGCCATCGTCATCCCTTCCCGTGCCAGGTCAAGCATTACATCCAGCACTTCTTTAATCATCTCAGGGTCAAGTGCGCTGGTCGGCTCGTCAAACAGCATAATCTTTGGCTCCATTGCCAGCGACCGGGCAATGGCGACTCGCTGCTGCTGGCCGCCCGATAATTGAGTTGGATAACTATCAGCTTTTTCTGGAATACCAACCCGCTGCAACTGTTTATGGGCCATCGCGGCTGCTTCTTCCTTGTCCCGTTTACGAACGATACGTTGGGCCAGGGTGATATTATCCAGAACGGTCAAATGAGGAAAAAGGTTAAACTGCTGGAAAACCATGCCTACTTCGGCCCGCATCTGGTTCAGGTCCTTGTGGCTGTGGCTCATCACCTCGCCATCTACGGTAATCGTTCCCGAAGTGGGTGTCTCCAGGTGGTTTATACAGCGCAGCATGGTGCTTTTACCGGAACCGCTCGGCCCGACAATGACAACCACCTCCCCTCGGCCGATCCGCAGGTTGACCTGTTTGAGGGCAGTGAAGTCACCAAATTTCTTGGTGACATTGTCAATCACGATCATTTCATTATCGCTCATATCATCGTCTTCCCTGCCGCAGTCGCCTTTCGATCCAGCGAACAAAGCGGGTCAGCATAATGGTAATAACCAGGTAGATGAAGGCCAGGATACTGTAGGTTTGGAAGAATAAAAAGGTGCTGGCAGCATAGAGTTTGGCAAGTTGGGTGATGTCCTGCACGCCCAATACCGAGACAAGAGACGAATCCTTAACCATTGCGATAAAATCGTTGCCAAGTGCGGGCAGCACCCGGCGCACCGCCTGGGGCAAGATGATATAGCGCATGGACTGCAAATAGCTCATACCCAGGCTGCGGGCCGCTTCCATCTGTCCCTTCTCGATGGATTCGATACCCGCCCGCCAGATTTCGGCCGAAAACGCGCCATAAGCCACCCCCAGGCCGATGATAACCCGGACAGTGTTGTTAAATAGTTCGATACAGACCCCGTTCTCCACGCCACCGGTGAACGGTAAACAGGCTTTAGTACGGCTGTTGAGTTCCGCCAACCATGTACCCGTACCGGTGACCCCCAAAGTAACCAGCCATTCTCCCAGGGCATTGATGCCGTCAATCATCAGCGGAACGCCAACGAAGGCAATATACATCAGGAGAACCAGCATCGGAATCCCCCGAACGACCTCAACATAGAACGAGGCAATATTATTGGCGACCGGGTTGCTGGCAACACGGCCGAGTCCGACAAATAATCCAATCGTAATCGCCAGAAGATAGGCAAAAACGGTAACGGTGACAGTGACTCGAATACCTTTGCCGACGGCCAAAAAGATGGTCGTCATCTGTTCATCAGTCAAAATCTGATAAACGATAAACAGGCCAAGCAAAATGAGGATAATTAACCACCAGGGTAACGTCGAGAGGAAATCAAAGGCAGGAGCCAGCCGCATTCGGTTGTCTGTTTCGCTAGTATCGAGTATTTCTTGAGTCATAATCTAGATTCCGGCACGAGAAAGATGATAGATTTTAGCGGATGTAACCAAAAAAGGACAGATTTTACATCTGTCCCTTTTTGCGGATAAGAGTGCCAGGCACTTAATTTTTTCGTTGAACACCTTTCTGGCTTACAAAGTGCCTGACACTTAAACGTTATACGATTCCTTTCTCTTTACTCTTCTTCAGTTGCGAACCACTTAGTGAAGAGGGTGTCCAGGGTGCCATCAGCATCCATCTCGGCCAGGGTGGCGTTGACAACGGCCGTCAATTCGCTGCCCTTGGGGAAGATGAAGCCCAACTCTTCGCTGGTCAGAGGGTCGCCGGTGATCTTAATCGCATCCGGGTTGGCCCCGACATAGCCGATACCGGCCACATTGTCCATGACAACGGCGTCAATGTCGCCGTTAATCAATGCCTGAACCGCCAGACCAAACTGGTCGTAGGCAACGATCCGATCTGCGCCGACCACACTAACGGCCGTGTCATAGTTGGTCGTTCCCGGTTGGGAGCCAACCAACAGGTTAGCGTCAGCAGCCAATCCATCAGCGTCAGTGAAACGATCCTCATC
>JBAPRX010000649.1:0-3013 GCA_049281335.1 Promineifilaceae bacterium (SeqCode) | reverse complement strand
GGCCGAGGCTGACCTGTTGGTGCTGCTGACCGACCAGCCGGGACTGTTCACGGCCGATCCCCACACCAATCCCGACGCCCAACTCATCCCGGAGGTCCAGGCAATTGACGACACCCTGCGAAGTCTTGCCGGAGGCAGCATCAGCGGCCTGGGCGTTGGCGGCATGGCAACAAAGCTGCAAGCGGCCGATATTGCCCGCCGCGCCGGGGCCGATGTCGTCATTGCTTCTGGCCGTGCCGCCAACGTCATCCTCCGCATCGTGAAGAAAGAGCCGGTCGGAACCCGATTCCCGGCCCTCGAAGCGCCGCTGGAAAACCGAAAACGCTGGATTTTTGCCGGGCCGACCCCTGCCGGGTCGCTGGTGATTGACGCCGGGGCCGTTCGGGCATTGGTCGAATACAAGCGCAGTCTGCTCCCGGCAGGCATAACGGCCG
Organism: Promineifilaceae bacterium (SeqCode); assembly: GCA_049281335.1. GTDB lineage: Bacteria > Chloroflexota > Anaerolineae > Promineifilales > Promineifilaceae > JAKEFB01. The sequence continues at coordinate 2,579 of JBAPRX010000649.1, read as the reverse complement.
TACAGGGCAACTTCGAGCGGGGCGACACAGTCTCGATTTTACAGCCGGACGGCCGAGAACTGGCACGCGGCATTGTCCGCTACAACAAAAACGAAATGAGCCAGATAATGGGCCGCCATTCCGATGAAATAGACGCCCGATTAGGCTACGGTTATGGCCCCGTTGCCGTCCACCGCAACGACCTGATCCTCGTCTAACCACCACCATCAAACGGCTTTTGTTATTTAGCTTCTCCTACACCCCGCAATAACCAAAGCCCAAAACAACAAAGTCTCAAAAATATTGTGTATGAATCACCTAAGAACTGGTGTCAGTCACTCCTGAAATGCGGCTGGACATGTTATAATGGAAGTGTTGTCAGATCGGAAAAATCAGTTCACAAAAGAGATAACCTATGTCTGATAAAAACGAGCAAGAAAAACCCCTTGAACGCATCGTGCCGAGCCAGCGATGGGTTCGGGCGCAGTTAGGGGGCGAGTATATCGTTGACAGCAAACGGCCGATTCTCGTCTGGGAACACGACAAATACCCCACCTACTTCTTCCCCCGCGAAGACATCCGCATGGATTTACTGGAAGAAGCAGCCCACACCGGCAGCCGCACCTTCTGGAATCTGACCGTGAATGGTCAACAGGCAGAACGGGCAGCTTACCACTACCCCAACCAACCCGACCTTGATGGCTATCTCACCCTGCGCTGGCATATGATGGATCACTGGTTCGAGGAAGAAGAAGAAGTCTTCGTTCATCCCCGCGACCCCTTCAAGCGCGTTGATGTGATGCCCAGTTCGCGCCATGTGCGGATTGAGATTGATGGCGTGACGGTGGCGGACACAAAACGGCCGTCTCTCCTTTTCGAGACCGGCCTGCCGATCCGCTACTACATTACCCCCGAAGACGTCAACATGACCTATCTGACCCCAACAGACAGCCACACCCGATGCCCCTATAAGGGTCTTGCCTCCTGCTGGAACGTCACCATCGGGGACAAGGTCTATCAAGACCTGGTGTGGAGCTACCCAAACCCTATTCCCGAATGTCCAAAAATTGAAGGGTTACTCGCATTTTACAATGAAAAAGTCAACTTATACGTGGATGGAGAATTACAAGAACGGCCGAAAACATACTGGTCGTAAATGACAAATTATCACTTTGGAGAAAACCATGAACAAAGAAACCTTAATAGAAAAACTGAATGAAGATTTAGCGGGAGAGCTTGGTGCTATGGTTCAATACATCACCTATGCCGCCAAAGTCACCGGCCCCTATCGGCCGCAATTGACAGCCTTCTTCCTGGCCGAAGTGCCGGACGAACAGATGCACGCCCAATATTTAGCCAACAAAATTGTGGCGCTGGGCGGCGAACCAACCACCTCACCCCGCCCTGTCCCCGCAGCCCACTCAAACCGGGCGATGCTTGAAGCGGTTTTGGCCGCAGAAAGCCAGGCAGTCAAAGATTACACCGAACGGGCCGCACAGGCCGACGAATACGGCGACAAAGGGTTGGTCGTATCGCTTGAGGACATCGTTCGGGACGAAACCGGTCATTCGGAAGAAACAGAGCGTATCTTACGCGACTGGCCTTTGTAATCGCCATTAACCTCGGTAAAGAAGGAAATGATGCAAGGAATTTCCGGCAAAAACGTCATCGTTACCGGCGGAACGTCCGGTATCGGGCAGGCCATTGCAGTCAAGTTTGCCTCCGAAGGGGCGCACATAGCCATTAACTATCGCAGCCACGAGAATGAGGCTGACCAGACGGACGAAATGGTTCACAAGGCGCTGGGCCAAATGGTTGAAGATGTCAAAGGACATGGCGTGAATCATGTTCTGGTCCAGGCCGACGTCACCAGTGAGACGGATATTAAAGAGATGTTTGCTGAAACCATCGCCGGTCTGGGCGGAGTAGACATTCTCATCAATAATGCCGGGATTCAGATTCCGGCCAATTCGGATGAAATGACGGCCGAACAGTTCGACCGCGTACTCAATGTCAATCTACGGGGCGCATTCCTCTGCGCCCGTGAAGCCATCCGCCACTTCCTTGCCCAAAACAAACCCGGCATCATCGTCAACGTCTCCAGCGTCCACCAGATGATTCCCAAGCCCCGCTTCCTGAGCTACTCCGTTAGCAAAGGGGGCATGATGAACCTGACCCGCACCCTGGCCCTGGAGTATGCCGGGCGCAACATTCGGGTCAATGCCATTGGCCCTGGGGCAACCGTCACGCCCATCAACCGGGCCTGGATAGACGATCCGGTCAAACGTGCCGAAGTGGTACAGCATATCCCAATGGGACGGGCAGGAACGGCCGAAGAGATGGCCGCCGTCACCCTGTTCCTCTGTTCCGACGAGGCAGCCTACATGACCGGGCAGACACTCTATGTAGATGGCGGGCTAACCCTCTACCCCGACTTCCGCACCGCCTGGTCATCGGAGTAACAAAACAAACCCAGCTTTCCCCAATCGCTAAAGGCGTTAATCATCTCTATAGCCGAATTTGGTATACTTATGTATACTTATGTAAGGTAAATGATGATTGACGCCGCTCCGCTGTCTTGAAATCAGACGGAGTTTGAA
>JBAPRX010000648.1:0-9665 GCA_049281335.1 Promineifilaceae bacterium (SeqCode) | reverse complement strand
TGCTGAAGTTCACCACTGTTTCTTCGGTGATTTCATTGCCATAGACGTCGCTGGTCCCCGGCAAGATGGTGACGGTGTAATCGGTTGACGGGGCCAGATTGGAGAATTGGAGGGAGTTGTTGTAGCTATTGTAATATCCCTGGTCGTCATCCACCAATGGCGGCTCAAACAGCACCTTATCTTTCAGACTGTTGAACGACATCGGTGAGGCAAAGTGAATAACAAAGGTTCCATAGCGGTATTCGGTGGATTCAACCGAAGGGGGCGGAACGGTTCGCGCCTGCCAGGTAAAACCCCGTCCCAACTGGCCGCCAGATGCCGATTCGGCCGTTGTGGCGAGAGCCAGTTGGTAGCGGGTGTCGAGTTCAAGCATCTGGGTGGGTGTCAGGGTCAGGCTGGTAGGCTGCTCCGGATCATTCCAGGAGAAGGTCAGCGGAATGAGCGCACCATCTCCCACCGGTCGCAGCGAAACGGCCGCTTCCGTGCTGACGGTATCCATCGGCTGATCAAAGAAAATGTGAAAAGCCTGATCAAGCGGCAGGTCGGTCATGTTACTTGACGGGTTCGTCCAACCTCCCACCAGTTCAAAGTGATTGTAAGTCGGTGGGGCGGTCACAAACGACCAGATTTTATCTTCGGCCAAAGTCGCTCCGGTTGGATTTACCTCGTTGATGGCATCGGCCAGGACGCTGACGGTATAGGTCGTCTTTCCTTGCAAGGCGGTTGACGGCCGAAATACGAAGACGGAGGTATTCACCCATTCCCCTTCCCCGTCCACAGGCGGCGAAATAGTCAAAGGGTTAGGCAGGTCAGTCTGTTCTTCAGCAATCAGCAGGGGGACAACCGGCTTGTTAAAGATGATGGTAATGGTGGCGTCTATCGCCACATCTCCCGCACCGGAAGCAGGTGAAACCTGGCTGACGGTCAGGTCGGTGATGGTGTTAAAGGTCAGATTCAACCCTTCCAACAGGGTCAGCCCCTCGGCGCTGGCTGCCTCGCTGCTGATCTGGGCCTGATAGACGCTGTTCCTTTCCAACGGCCGATCCGGCTTAAATTGCAGGATTCGAGGCTGTGGGAAAGTGAGTTCGCCATCCACAACCTGGCCTTCCGCGTCCACAACCTGCCAGGCAGCGGCCGTTTTCTCACTGTCCATTGGCTGGTCGAAGAAGATTTCAAAGGCAGCATCAACGGCCAGTTCTTCCCCTGCTTCCGGGCTGCGGCCGATCACTTTCGGCCGGGGCAGAGCGTCAGGGTCGCTGATCAGCGGTTGGAGCGGCGTCTCCGGGATGGGTGTTTCCAAGTCGGCCGTTACCTGGGCAACGGTTGGATTCGATTCAACTGTTTCGGCTGGGCTGGTCGGTGTTGAGGTTGGCTCCTCACGACGACAGGCAGCAAGAACGATCAAAAAGAGAAAGAGTAGTTTTAAAAAACGTACACGGGTCATATCAACCTCCTGTATCCGCATTATAAAATGAAGAGGAGGTTGGCTTATGGACGGTTAAAACACGTTATACCGACGGGAAGGATATGATACCGTCGAATAAGAAGGGCAGTCGTCGGTCCAGGCTTAGGCTAGTGGAGCTTCATCCAGTCCCTGATCAATGGCATCAGGAACGCCATCCACACCGGGCAGGGCTTTGTGGCCTGGACTGATTGGCTCATAGGACAGGAGATGGGACTAACCCCCGAATACCTTTTCCAATAACTGGCTAAGACTCATCAAGTCGGGTGGTTTTGGCAGCCATCCCGATAAGCCGAGAGCTTCCAGGCTTTCCATTTCTTTTGTCAAAGGATGGCCGGTCAGTAAAATGACCGGTTTTTCTATTTGTTTCTCCCACATTGCATGCAGAAGAGCAATCCCCCCTAATTCAGGCATTACAACATCACTCATCACCAGGGCGATTTCGTCACTTTTTGACTGTAGTATTTCCAGGGCTTCACGGCCGTTCTGGGCTTCTAAAATCTTGTAGTTCAGGAATACCAAGCTGTCTACCAAAGCTCTCCGGGTGGCCGTATTATCCTCGACAATCAAAATTGTCTGTCCAGCCCCACGGTGCAAGACGGTTTTCTCCTTTGGTGTTTCAACCTCTTGGTCTGTAACCAGGGATGGAAAGTATAGGAGGAAGGTTGTTCCTTCACCTATCTTTGTCCTAAGATCAAGATAACCATCATGCTGTTCAACGATGCCATAGACCTGGGCCATGCCCAGACCAGTGCCTTTACCAACACCTTTGGTTGTAAAGAAAGGTTCGAAAATCCGGGTTGCCACCTCGGGACGAATGCCACTGCCATTGTCGGTGATCTCGATTTGTATCCACCTACCGGGCGGCATCACACGTATCGCCACCTGTCTATGGGTTTCAGTCACCACATGGGACAATCTGAATTTTAATCGGCCGCCTTCTGGCATAGCGTCACGGGCATTGACAGCCAGATTCATCATGACCTGTTGGATACGACCGGGATCGGCGTTAATAAGAAACGATTTTCCAGCATGGTCCAACGAAATCTCAATATTTTCCGGAATGGCCCGATCCAGGAGTTTGACAAACTCTTTCATGAAAAGCAGCAGATCCATTAACTGTCGTTCCAGAACGGATTGGCGGCTGAAATCAAGAATCTGTTGGATCAACCCAGAAGCCCGCTCTGCCTGTTGTTCAATCGTTTCCAACTGTTCCTGATTTCGGGGAGGAATCTCAACGGTCTGGGCGATGATCTGGGCATACAAGATGATAACTGCCATGATGTTGTTGAAATCGTGGGCGATTCCGGCGGCCAATTGGCCTACGGCTGCCAGACGCTCTTGCTGTTGAGCCAAATCCTGTATCTCCTGAAGTCGGGAGACATCACGAATCACCAAAACCCATCCCTCGTTTTCAGAACTGCTTTCAACGGCTCGAGCAATAGCCTCAAAGGTATGACCCTCATGGTTAATGACATGCCACAGTCCCCTTGGAGGAGAGGTCAGGAGTTCATTCAACGGCCGTTCTCCCAGATGGGTCAGCCGGTTCTCCTCTATGTCAGGGGCCAGAAGGGCCAGGTGTTGTTCGCCGACGGGATTCGTAAGGCTGATAGTCCCATCCGGGGTCAACATCAACACCCCTTGTGGCACTGTATCAATGACGTTTTGTAATAGGGCTTCGTTCCGGCGTAACTTCTCCTCTGCGCTGCGGCGACCGGTAATATCGTATCCGACTGTCTGTATCTCTGCTAAACGGCCGTTTTCATCAAAGATGCCCCGGTCCGTCCAACGTACCCACATAACTCGGCCGTTAGGCAGTGTTGTCTCGTGTTCATCTACTATCGCCGGACTGTCCGGTGTTAACTCATCAAATTTCTTTTTGATTCTTTCAAGCGATTTTTCACTTAAAAACTGAAAAAAGTTTTGATTTATCAGGGCTTCTGGTTTTTTGCCAAAGGCGCGGCCATAAGCTTCATTGACATATAAGATGGTCCCATCTACTTTCGTCCGGATAATTAACTCTGTCTGGTCTTCAACGATTGCACGGTAGCGGGCTTCACTTTGCCGCAAGGCCACGGCCACTTCCTTGCTTTCGGTGATGTCCTCGGTGAAGATGAGGATCCCGCCCACACTGTTTTCGGCTGTATACCAGGGATGTACTTCCCAACGCAGCCACTGCCCGGTACCGTCAGCTCGTTCAAAATAATCCTCATCCGATTGAATAACTTCCCCGTTAAGGCCACGTTGGTGGATTGCTTTCCACTCCTCAGAAATTTCGGGGAATACATCGTAGTGGGATCGGCCGATCAGGTTTTGCCCCCTGAGATTGTAATCGGTGAACCAGCGCTGGCTAACGAGAAGATAGCGCATTTCCCTGTCAAACATAGCGACGGCGATTGGGGAATATTCGATGAATCGGTGTAGTTTTCGCTGGTTCTCGTATAAAGCCTTCTCGGTTATTTTTCGGTCGGTGATATCGGCGGCACTGCCAATGATATATTTCACATGCCCATCGGCCGTCCGTTCGTAAACTGAATTCTGGCTTTGGAACCAATGCCAGGAACCATTCGCATGACGCAGCCGGTATTCAATGGTGTAGACTTTGCCATCAGCCGCCGACCGCATCTGATCAATATGGCCGACCAAACGAAGTTGATCGTCGGGGTGGAGCAGCTTCGTTTGAAAAATCACATCCATCTTCGAAATTTCCTCTTTCGAATATCCGATCCCCGACGCAATGTGCCGGTTCTGAAAGACAATCCGCTGTGTTTCGAGATCAGTGATGTATATGATGTTGGGGTTTACTTCGATAAGCTTTTGGAAAAATTGCTTCTGGGTCTCGAGTTCCTCAATCGCCTCCTGCTGACCGCTTAAATCAGAAACGGTTGCAAACAGGTTCAGAACCTTCTTCTTTTCTCGGTGTGGTGTTTCCGTGATGGCGACCGGGATCAGGCTGCCATCGGCCCGTACCAACCGCACTTCATAGAATGTTTGCTCTCCCTTTTTGGGGCGCTGGCGAGCCTGTAGAATTTTGATGTGATCTTCAGGATGAGTGATGTCAAAAATTGTTTGTCCGGCCAGGATGGTAGCAGGCTGGCTTACCAACTCTGCAAAAGCCAGATTGACACACTCAATACGGCCGTCGCCCCCCGAAATGATAACCCCTTGTTCCAGAGCTTCAATTATTTCCCAGGCAAGCATATCTATCTTTCAGTACCTATTTGCAAGTTTACCATTATTCATTGACGAACCCTCTCATGAAGAAAAATAATTAATTCATTGTTTTAGCAAGGGACTACATCAATCAGGTAAAATTGGAGATGAGGCTGATACGAAGTCTATCTTATAATTACTGAAAGAAGAGCAATCAATTTTTGTGCTCGCCATTAATAATGTTCCTTGGGTTCTATCCCAGCCCTCCTCTCTCCTCTATGCAATTAATAGGTTACTACTTTGCTGGAGTTTTGGCAAATATTTTCTATTTCAAGAACAAAACCCGGCCTCTCCCTTGAAAAAGATTGGGGAGGCCAGGTTTTGAACCACGAATACCTATTTTTTTATTTCTGCTAACCGCTGACTAAAATCCGAACCAATTCTTTTCGGTCAGGAACCTGTCCGGAAAGCAGGCTGTTAACCTGGAAAAGACGGGCAGACAGCCATAATCCTAAGACGACACTAAGAGCAAGCAGTCCCAGGCTCAAGCCAACCTGCCAGATGGGAACGGCCGTAATCACCATCCGCTCTATCATGGCAATAGGCGCGGTCATAGGGAAGAGGCTTAAAATGAGAGCCAGCGTGGTGTTAGGCGCTTGGGCAATACTGGGTAGGAAGATGATCGCCAATGCGGCAGGCACGGAGTATAACACAGCATACTGCGGTCCTTCGCGCATGTTGGCGGAGATGGCCCCGACTGCGGCGGCGAATGCGCCGAACAGGGCAAATCCTAGAATGAAGTAGAGCAGCGCTGCCGCCAGTAAGGAGGCGGGAAGTTCGGCCGCTCCCAGGAAACTCAAGATAGGGATCTGCACGTCGGCCAGTTGGACTATGAGGAAGATGGCGACCAGCCAGGTAATCATCTGGAGCAGGCCCATAACTCCCTGACCGGTAATCTTACCGACCATGAGTTGTAACGGCCGTAATGATGACAAGACAATCTCCATTACCCGGTTTTCCTTCTCCTTAATAACGCTCTGAGTCAATTGCCCGGCGGTTAAAAATGTCGTCAGCATCATCAACATGCCGAAGAGGTAAACCAGCCAGAATAAATCCATGCCACCGTTTTGTTGGGTTGCCGTTTCCGTCCCATCGCTGCCTACGATATTTTCAACCAGTATTACCGGCGATTGTATTCGCGCCGCGACCACAGGCTCTTCCTGAGCCAGCAGCGCACTTTCCAGGAAAGATTGAAACAAGCCCATATCATTTACAATGAGGCTGATCTGTTCTGCATAACGGGTGACCTGGCCGGTGGCGAGATAGTCGGCCGGAACGAGATAATAGGCGCTGATTTCCCCGGATTGGATGGCAGCGCGGGCGGCCGTTTCGTCGGGGTAGGCAACGAAGATACCGGCGAACGACTCCGGCTGGCCCAATAAGCTGCTTTGGTCTACGTAGCCGACCGGTTGGGTGGGCAAGTTGGTGTTTCCGGTGTCGGCCTCGGCCGAATCCTTCCCTTGCAGCAATGTAATCGCCCCAACCAGGATGATAGCGACGACAGGCACGATGAAGGTTAACGCCAGGTATGAGCGCCGTCTCAGCGTTTCCGTAATTTCATAATGGATGATGCTCCAAACGCGATTCTTCATCACAACCTCCTTGGCTCATAAACTGTACGTGTACCCGGATGATCACGATTCTGCCGGATGGCATTCAAGAGTGCTGTGAGTGACAGCCGTTGGCCCGTCATCAGCAGGCCAACCCGGAAAACCCAGGCCGCCAGCCAGATGACAACGACAACAGAGATAGCCAGCAAACCCAGGCTTGCGGCAACCTGCCACCAGGGAACCTGTCCCAGCACCAGCCGTAGTACCATCGCTGTTGGGGCGGTAAACGGCAGCATACTCAGGAAGATGGGAAATGCACCATTCGCGTTTTCAAGAAACTGGGCCACAAACCACAGAGGGACCACTGCCATTAGAGAGAAAAGAGCCGCAATAGGCGTCGCTTCCTGCATGGAACTGCTTGACGCCCCAATGCCGGAAAGCAGGCTGCCGTAAAGAACGTAGCCCAGAATTAGATAGAGGAAGGCCAGCACCAGCAGCCAGGCTGGATAACTGATGTTTGTAATTGCCTGGGCAAGGTCCTGGCGTAAGAGAATCGTCACTCCACCAAACAAGACCCAAACGCCAATCTGAAACAACCCCAAGGCGCTCAACCCGATGATCTTGCCCCGAAGGAGTTCCAGAGGCGTGATCGAGGTGGTTATCATCTCCACCATGCGGGTTTCTTTTTCCTCAACAACGTTTTGCATCATGATGTTGGCAGTCATGCTGATGGAGAGGATAAAGAGAACGGCGAAGATAATGGGGGTCAGAATCATAATCAGGCCGGTATTTTCGTCAACGTTGATACGGCCGTCTAAAGTCGCCATTGAGACTTCGGCCGGATCGCGGAGACGTTTCATGACAAGCGGCGTCTGGTCGGCCAGCAGGTTATCTAACAGGTAAGTCCGTAACTGATTCTCGATTCCACCCGGAATCGGATCGTGTGCATATCCCTGGACAACGCCGCTGACGATATAGTTGTCTGGAATCACAAAGTAAGCCCCGATTTGGTTCGCTTCCAGGGCTGCTGCGGCCGTTTCTTCATTAGGAAACGTCTCATAGTCTGACGGCCGATTTCGTTCGGCCGCCAGGACACCTGACAGGTCTACAATGCCAATACGGCCGAGGGTGCCGGTTTGCTCTTCCTGGCGGGCGCTCAGAATGCCGGTAAGGGTACTCAGCCCAGCAATAACCAGCGGCAGAATAAAGACCATGAACAAAAAGGAGCGGCGCCGAATCTGGGTAACAAATTCGTGTTGGGCAACTACCCAATAGCGCTTCATGTCATCGCCTCCTTCCCATTCCCGTTTGTGCCATTGCTGTGAGAATGCTGCCGCCCTTCAACGACGGAGATGAAGATGTCGTCCAGGGAAGGCAGGGCCACTTCAAAGCGGTCAACGTGCAAATTGGGCTGTTGGGCAATCATTCGGAAAGCGTCATCGGGGGTTATACCCTGGCGCAGCATGACCAGGGAAGCCCGCTCGTCCTCGTCAAAGGTGACTCGTTCGGCAAAAGGCAGGCTCGCCCAATTGCCCGCCCCGCCGATATACAGCGCGTGGTCGGCATACTGCCGACGAACGTCATCCACCGGCCCGTACAAGACTTTTTGCCCTTTGTTCAGCATAAGCATTCTACTAGCCATGGTTTCGACCTGGTGCATCATGTGTGTTGACATAATGATAGTCTTGCCCGCTGCCTTCATTTCGTAGATCATCTCTTTGATAAGCAGGGTATTGACGGGGTCGAGGCCGGAGAAGGGTTCATCAATGATAACCAGGTCGGGGTCGTGAATGATGGTTGCGGCGAATTGGGCCTTTTGCTGCATACCCCGACTGAGCTGGCTGACCTTTTTGTCTATTACCTCTCCCAGTTCGACTCGATTAATCAACTCGGTTGCCCGCCGGCGGGCATCTGCCGCTTTCATCCCCTTAAGACGGCCGAGATAGCTCAGACAGTCAATAACGGTCAGATTCTTGTAGAGGCCGCGCTCTTCTGGCAAATAGCCAATACGGTCTTTAGCGGCCTGGTTAATGGGTTTGCCAAAGACCTCAATCTTGCCGTCGTCAGGACGCAGAATGTCCAGCACCATGCGGATAGTCGTTGTCTTGCCTGCGCCGTTGGGGCCGAGGATGGAAAAGATCTCACCTGGCTGAACCTCAAACGACAAATCAATCACCGCATGGGTTGGCCCAAAACTTTTTGAAACTTTATCGCAAGTTAGAGAGTTCATGTTCACTCCTTCAAATAACGTGCAGGTCATGCACGACCAACCGCCAGGAAAGGATTGAGTACCGATTTATCGGATATTGGTAACTGTCTGGCGGCTTAATCCACCTTTATTCCAATGGGGACAACGAAGAGACGTAGTAGTCAGGTAACAATTCCTCCAGTTCATCGTAATTACCGATGCCCGGCCTGTTCGTGTTGTCTCCTTATGAATGTGTAAACCGGGAGCAAAGGGCAAATTCCCTTCCTAAACTCTTTATTTATCGGCCGATACACAAAATCGGCCTACTGCCCCTTAAATCAGTTTATAGGCTCTTCCCTGACCGGAGAAGTTACAAACAGCACCCAATGAGGATGAGTTTTTTCATGTTTTAATGACAAAAGGCCCGTACTCAACCAGACGTTAACCTTGGTTGATACGGGCCTTTCTTTAAGCTCAACTTACATTGAGCGTTTTGGAGAAGGACTTAGATAGTTAAGTGGCGATTACCCTAGATCATTGATGATATTCAAGGCATACAGATGGGGTTTGTGGTGATGGTTGGCCCCTTCACCAACTAGGGTCTTGTCGGAAACGCCCAGCGAGACAACGTAGGCGCACCGTTCGCCACGAGCCAACTTGGCTGCCGCCGGAATACCCGGTGTTGGGGTGGGGGAGGCGGCGTCGAGGGCATTGACGATGTCCCAATCGGCCAGCGTTCCGTCTGCGCCGGGCAGCAGCGGCCCAGGCCATACATTGGGGACGCGGGTGGTGGCAGAGACAGCGGGGGGAATTGTGCCGCCGGAACCGCCGTTCTTCTGGAATGACAGGCCGTAGCTGCCGAAATTCTCATTCGGTGCAACCTGTGGTTCGGTATCCACAATGGGGCTGTCCCAGGCGATGCCCCGAATCTCGGCCGTTGTGTTCACGTAATCGGACAGCTTCAGATCGAGGCAGGGAGCCAGCCCGCCCACCGATGTGATTTGGGAGGTAACATTGTCGTTGTCTACCCAGACCCGTTGAATGTCGTAGTAGGTATTGCCAACGGTGTCCAGAACGGCCAACAAGAGCGTATATTTGCCGCTTGCGCCCGTTGCCCAACCTATCTCGACAATATCGGGGACGTTCCAACAAATCTGCCCGCCTGTGTCAAAGTAAACACACTCTTCGCGTACTGTCCAGCCGGGGGCGTAGGTTAGAATGCTGCCTTCGGAAGAGATGCCATCGAGACTGT
>JBAPRX010000647.1:0-4907 GCA_049281335.1 Promineifilaceae bacterium (SeqCode) | reverse complement strand
GTGTCGGCCAGTTCTTCAAAGTGGCGGTGGGACTGCCAGGGGGAGGGTGGGTTGGAGTCTCGTTTTTGGGCGTTTAGGCGGTTGAGGATTTTTTGTCGTGAGTTCATGGGGGGTAATTGGGTAATTGGTAATTGGTAATTGGGTTGATTGGGTAATTAGTAATTGGTAATTGGGTAATTGTGATTGGACCACCTGCGGTGAACTTGGTGATTTGAAATTGACTTGATCAACTAGTTCTCTAACTCCTCCTTCCATTGGTCCCGGAAGGGCTTTGGGGCGAGGTGGGGGAGTTGGCGTTGGGGGAGAGGGTTGATTGGTTTTGGTAGGGTGAGACGGCCGTTTCGCATAAAGAATCGCTGGCCGAAGCGCAGGAAGGCGGTTGAGAGGCGCATGAGGCGGTTGTGGGCCAGGACGAATGCGGCGGAGCTTTCCATGATGCGTTCGTGCCAGGGCATTACTTTTTCTTCGACCTCGTCTGTTCGGAGTTCGAGAAGCATTCGGGGGAGGTTTATACGGGCAGGGCAAACGTCGAGGCAGGCTCCGCAGAGGGAACTGGCCTGGGGCAAGCTCTCGTACTCTTCCAGGCCGAAGAGCAGGGGAGAGATGACTGCGCCGATTGGGCCGCTGTAGGGGCTTTTGTAGGCGTGGCCTCCGGCTTCGCGGTAGACGGGGCAGACGTTGAGGCAGGCGCCGCAGCGGATACATTGCAGGGCTTCTTCGTAGGTTGTGCCGACCAGGGTGCTGCGTTTGTTGTCGAGCAGGACGATGTGCATTTCCTGGGGACCGTCGGGGTCGCCGGAGCGGGCAGTTCCGGTGATGAAGGAGGTGTAAATGGAGAGGGGCTGGCCGGTTGCGCTGCGGGCAAGGAGGGAGAGCCAGGTTGCGGCATCATCCCAGGTGGGGGCGATTTTCTCGATGCCGATGATGGCGACGTGAATGGGGGGGAGGTTTGTGACCATTTCGGCGTTGCCTTCGTTGGTGACGAGGACGATGGTTCCTGATTCGGCGATGCCGAGATTGCTGCCGGTGATGCCCATTCCTGCGGCTAGAAATTTCTTGCGGAGCATTCGGCGGGCTTCGGCCGTCATGGTGGGGATGTCGTCGTCAGCCAGACGTTGGCCGGATTCTTTGCTTAAGAGTTCGGCAACCTGGCTGCGGGTCTTGTGAATGGCGGGGGCGATGATGTGGGAGGGGGTCTCTTCGGCCAATTGGACGATCCATTCGCCTAAATCGGTTTCAACAGCCTGGATTCCGGCCGATTGGAGCTTCTGGTTGAGGTGGATTTCCTCGGTGGTCATGGATTTGCTTTTTGTGACGAGGGAGACGCCTCGTTCCAGGGCGAGATTGGTGACGATTTGGGCGGCTTCTTCGGCCGTTTCAGCCCAATGAACGGTGGCCCCGGCGGCGGTGGCGCTGCGTTCAAAGGTTTCCAGGTGTTGGCCTAAATTAGCCAGGGTCGCGGAACGAATCGTTTTGAAGTGGTCGCGTAATTGGTCTGCTTGTGGGTAATCGGCCAGGGCTTCTTCGCGGTGGGTGCGGAAGCGGGAGGTTGCGCCTTCTAATGCGCTTTGAAGGCGGATGTTTTCGATGGCGATGGTGGCGCTGTGACGGAAGCGGGGAACGGTGTGGGGTTGGGATAGCTGTTCGGCGGTCATTGGATATTCTCGGCCAGGATGGTTGCCAGATGTTCGATTTTCAGGCTGCTGTCTCCGGCGACGCTTCGCATGTGCATGAGACAGCCGGGATCGGCCGTTACGAGGGTTGTTGCGTTGGTGTTGTTGGCGAGGCGGAGTTTTTCGGCCGTCATTTCGTCGGAGACTTCGGCCATGCGGAGGGAGAAGAGGCCGCCAAAGCCGCAGCAGCGGTTGGATTCTTGCATTTCCTGGATGGTTCGGCCGTTTTCTTCTAGTAGTTGGCGCGGTTCGGATTGAATGTGCAACATGCGGCACATATGGCAGGAGTCGTGATAGGTGAGGGGGTCTGCGTCTGCAACATTTTCGATGGTTTCGGGCTGCCATCCGGCTTGATGGACGAGGAATTCGCTGAGTTCGTAGGTTTTGGCGGCCAACTTTTGGGCGCGTTCGTGCCAGTCGGGCCAGGGTTCCAGGAGGTGGGGGTACTCTAACCGGATCATGGTGGTGCAGGAGCCGCTGGGTAGGACAACGGCGGGATAGGATTCGAAGATTTCGATGGTGCGTTTGGCGAGGTTGACGGACTGGGGTTTGAAACCGCTGTTGAAGAAGGGTTGGCCGCAGCAGGTCTGTTCCTGGGGGAAGGTAACGGTGTAACCGGCTTTTCGCAGGAGTTTGACGGTGGCAACACCTACTTCGGGCATCATCTGGTCAACAAGGCAGGTAACGCAGAGTGCGACTTGTTTTGAATCGTTCATAAGTGTCTATTTTACCGTATCCTTGGAAATGGCCTAGCTTGATTTTGGATTCGGTTGGGATAATTTTTGAGGACTGAACGTGGGTGGCTTTTTATAAGCGATTTACCAAATCGCTCTACATTGGTTGAGGTGTATATGGTTTTCGCTTTAGAAATTGAAGGAGGAATGGGTGGGAAAATTTTTATTCTTGGGGGGATGGGTGTACAATATGTCAAGTAAAATTGGTTGTGCGAATTGGCTGGAGGCGTTGATTTTGCTGTATGATGCGATTTCTGCGGAAATAATTGGCAGTTTTTACCAGGTTTATCGAACGTTGGGTCGGGGTTTGGAGGAGAAGGCGTATGAGAATTCTCTGGCGGTGGCGTTGAGGAAGCAGGGTTTGACTGTTGAGCAGCAGGCGCCTGTCAATTTTTATTATGAGGGGGCGGTTGTTGGGGATTATGTGGCTGACCTTGTGGTGGAGAATAGGGTGATTCTTGAGTTGGAAACGGCCGAGAAGATTAGCGAGGCGAAAAGGATTCAACTTTTAAATTATCTAAAGGCGTCTCAACTCCTGGTCGGGTATATCCTTAATTTTGGGCCTACGCCGACTTTTGAGAGGCGGGTTGCGGGGGAGAGAGTGAGGAAGTAAGCAGGGGAGCAAGTTGCAAGTTGCAAATGGCAGGTTGCAAATGGCAGGTTGCAAATGGCAGGTTGCAAATGGCAAGGGGGTGGTGCGGGGGGTTATTTTTGGAGGGATTCGGCTTCCAGGTAGGGGGTTCCCCATTTGTCTTCGTGCCAACGGCCGTTTATGAGGATGACCTGCCAGGGTTTGGGCGCTTTGAGGGATTTGTCGCCCTGGACGGTGATGTAGGTTCGGCCGTCGCTGAAGAAGAAGCCGGGGCCGCCGGTCCAGCCGGGGAGTCGGACGCCTGCGATTGTGACAAGACGGCCGTGTGATTTGGGGAGACGGGAGAGGGGGACGGTTTTGCCTATTTCTTTTTGAACCAGTTCGAGGGGGTGGACGGAGATGGCCTGGCCCAGGATGTACTGTTCCCATTCGAGGCGTTGGGCGGCCGTTTCTGGCGAGATGTCGGGTGCGGCGAAGTCGAAGCGCATCTGGCCGACGGCTCCTGCCTGCTGTACCAGGTTGGCTTCGGACAGCAGGATGGCGCGGCTGGTCCCCAATCCATCGAGGCCGCCACATTGGATGAGGTGGCGGAGTTCTTTTTTCTGGAAGGGGATGCGATTGATTAAATCTTGAAGGGAGTCAAACGGCCGTTCTTCCCTGGCTTTGATGATGGCTTGAATGGAATCGTGGCGGAGGTCGCGTACCTGACCCAGACCCATCCAGAGGGTGGGGATGGTTTTGCTATTGGGGGCGGGTTCGTAGGTGAGGGTGAAGGTGTAATCGCTGCGGTTGACGTGGGGTGGGCGAACGGCAATGCCCAGGCGGACGGCTTCGGCCATGTAGATGGCGGGGTGGTGAAAGCCGCCGTAATCGGCGAGGCGGGCGCAGAGAAATTCGGCCGGGTAGTGCGCTCGGAGGTAGGCAGAACGGTAGCTGATGTCGGCGTAGGCGGTGGCGTGGCCTTTGTTGAAGCCGTATCCGGCAAAGGGCAGCACTTGTTCCCATAATCGCTGGGCTTCGAGGGCGGAGAGGCCGGGGCCATCGGGAGGCTCTCTTTTGCAGCCGTTGACAAAGTCGTTTTGCATGGAGGCCATTTCGGTTGCTTTGAATTTGCTCATACCCCGTCGTAAGTGATCGGCCTGTTCCCAGTTGAGTCCGGCGATTTCGGTGGCGATTCGGAGGATTTGTTCCTGGAAGAGGAGGACGCCTTGGGTTGAGCCTAGAATTGGTTCGAGGCTGGGGTGGAGGTAGCTGACGGCTTCTTGGCCCCGGTAGCGGCGGATGAATGCCTGGGCCATGCCGCCCATTGCGGGGCCGGGTTTGAAGAAGGCGTTGGCGACGGCGAGGTCGGCCAGGTTGGTGGCTTGTAGTTGGCGGAGGGTGCGCTGTGCTCCGGCTGATTCGCATTGGAAGACGCCGATGGTGTCGCCGATGGTTAGGATTTCGGCGGTTCGTGTGTCTTCTGGTGGGATGTTGTCCAAATGGAAGTTGGGGTCGTGGTAGTGGCGTATCCATTCGGCGGTGTCGGCCAGGACGGTTAGGGCGCGGATGCCTAAGAGGTCGAGTTTGGGCAGGCCGACGGTTTCGAGGTCGCGGAAGTCGAATTGGGTGATGAGGAAGCCTTTGGGAGCAAATTGGACGGGGACGTAGTTGGGCAGGGGGCCGGGGGTGATGACGAGACCGCCAGGGTGGACGCTGAGATGGTGGGGCTGGCCGACGAGGGAATCGGCCGATTGTAGTACCAGTTTTAAGGCGGGGTCGTCGAATTCGTCTTGAATGTCGGCGACGGTGCGCTGGTCGCGGCGTCGGGGGTCGGGATGCCAGTTGCGGGGCAGGCGGCGGATCAGTTCGCGGATGTCTTCGTCGGGGAGGCCAAAGGCTTTGGCGGTTTCACGGACGGCCGATTTG
>JBAPRX010000646.1:0-10960 GCA_049281335.1 Promineifilaceae bacterium (SeqCode) | reverse complement strand
TAGATATTGACCAGGTTAACAACGCCCGCCGGAATTTCCCCGCCAATCTGGTAGAGATTCAAACCAACAGTCGCCAGGGCCATATTGCTGGTAGGCTCCGGTAGTGGCGTGGAAATAAACCAACGGGTGTCTCCAATAGGGACTTCCAATGGTGCTTGAGTCTCGCCAGAATCAGTGTTGTTGTTGATGAATCGGATGGTAATGGCTGTCAGACCAGCAAGGAGAAGCAGCCCTACCAGGGCCAGACTCAATAGTCGCCAGGGGGATTGAACCGCCTTTTCCGGTTGCGTAAGGACTGGCTGAGAATCAACTGCTGGGGATACTGGCTCTACTTCGGCCGTTTCCGTTGGCGAAGATTCGGCCGTTTCTGTTGTATCAGTTTCCTCGGTTGTCTCCAGACCGGGCAGGGAAAGCAGCCCCATCTGTAAGGCAACGGCCGTTGCTTCTGTACGCGAGTTAACGCCCAACTTGGCAAAAATATTGCGGAGATGGACTTTGACGGTATTGTGGCTGATGTGCAAATTCTGGGCAATTTCTCGGTTCGTCGAACCGTCTACCAGACATTCCAGAACAGCCAGTTCCCGGTCGCTTAAAGATTCACCAGTTGCAGCCATTTTATCTGTTTACGGTTCCGACTTTTCTTCTTGCAATCCATTGGGCAAGGAATTACTGAAAGGGGTTGTTCCAGTAATGGGAACTGTATCGGTAATAGGGTGCTCTGGAGTTGGGGTTGCATCCCGACAGTTGGAAGAAGCCTCTCGTCGTTTGTCAATAACCGTTGTCACGTTATCTATCCGTATAGCCTCGGTATACCAATCTTCGGCCGGACACCAATCCAGAGCAGCGGCATATTGGTCGCCATAGGCAACATAGGCTTCAAAAAGTTTTTGGCAGGCATCTTGATAAAAGGGAGCAGCGGCACACAAGCCCTCGAAATAAAAAATAGTTGTCTCCCAATCAACACCATAATACCCAATGCCAAGAAGATAAAATTCAGCCCAGGTTCGATGATCTTCCACATCGGGAGGTAAATCACCCAACCGTTCCGCCTGACCCAGGTAAAAAATCCCTAATTCAATTTGGGTTCCCGAAACCATTTTAAGGCCCAGGTTAATATAGGCATTATACAGCATTTCATCAGTTTCCTGGCGGCGCACGTCTGGAAAATCTTGTTGGAAAGCAGCAATAGCGGAAATAGCCTCTTCCCACTTTTCCCCATCCATTAACGTTTGTAGATTTGCGAAGGTTTCATCGCTGACCGCTTCGGGGGAAGGTGATTCTTCAACCGGTGTTTCAACCACTTCAGGGGTGGCAGTTGGACTGGGTCGCGGGGTGGGTGTCAAGCGGGCATTGAGGCCGCTCTGAGCTTGATCGTGAAGGGTCTGAGCCTCTGTAGAATCAGGGTCCCGTTCTAGCACCCAATCAAGTCGCCGCATAGCCAATACAAAGTTGCCATTGGTAATATCGCCACGAGCCAAGTCTATTTGATTTGCCATCTGTTCTGCAAGAGCTTCCCGTGCATTTTCAACACGTAGGGTTTGTCCGCGCTGCCAGGCCGCATAAGCAACTGCGCCGTATATAGCAAGAAGAACTGCAATAATGACCAGGAGCAGTCCTAGACCACGCAGCAGGCGACGAGGAACAGAGGAGTTTTCTGGCTGTTCATCCCCCTCTCCCATCGTCTGATTTTCGGGTTGAGGAGCAAGTTCATCCACCCTGCATCATCTCCCGGTAAACTTCAACCGTTTTGGCTGCAATTTGCTCTTGCGTGTAGTGATTCAAAACTCTTTCTCGTCCAATTTGCCCCAGATTGCGACGTAATGTTTCATTTTTTAATAAAGTTAGCAAGTGATTTTGAAGGCCCTCGATATTATCCTCACGGAATATTAAACCGGCGTCACCGATAACGTTGGGGATTTCACCACTGTCAGAGCCGATGACAGGAATGCCACAGGCCATTGCTTCGACCAGAATTCGGCCGAATTGTTCCTTCCAATTAGACAGGGTTCGGGAAGGTAGAACAAGAACATCTAACTGGCGCAAGTATGCAGGCATCGCGTTCGATGCGATAACGCCATCGAAACAGACCCGTTCTCGGATACCCAGTTCGAAGGCCAGCCGTTCCAGTTCCCGGCGTGCCGGTCCCTCTCCAGCAATGTGTAATCGCCAGATACCGGGAAGTCGAGCAGCAGCCCGCAAGAGCACGTCCACCCCTTTTTCAGCCACCAATCGCCGCCCCGCCGAGCCAATCGTAAAAGTTCGCCCCTCATCCCTGTTGGGGGGTGGGGTAAAAATGTCTGGCCTGACGCCAAATTGGGGAATAATCTGATATTTACCCTGGTACCCTTTTTCCTGCCAGACTTCGGCCGCTGCCTGATTACCCATGAGAGCGTAGTCAACGGAAGAAAGCACCTGGTTCTCCATCCAACCAAATGGGAAAGGATATTTCTGGCAAATATTCTGCCAGGAAAAAAAGAGCGATTTGACGCCTGCTTTGTGTGCCTGCCTGACTCCCAACCAGGTGGCAAGATTGTAAGGTTCCTCATCCATATGCAAGATGTCTGGTTTCAGTGTTGCCATTCTATGTTTTAGCGTTGGGTAATAGTGGAAATGAAACTGTCCATTCAGGCGAATGGGATCAACCAACAAGCGGTAACCGTTTGTGTGGTTGCGTTCCAGAAGGATGGGTCCAGCAGGGTCTTGCCAGACAGGAGGAACGATGACCGTTAATTCTACATCATCAAATTGAGCAATTGCTTCCAGTTTAGTCTGATAAGCCCCCACCAGACAGGCTTTAGAAACCATTAATACGTGCATAACAGCCAGTGGGTCTTCTTCATCAAGATTTCGGGGTCTTACTTTTGTAAGGTGTCATACGATTTGTGCAAGTTGACACAGGATCGTATTTTGCTATACTTACCCCGTTTTGACAACTTTGCATCAGCATGGGCAAAATAACAGTTGGCATTCTGGCCCATCCCTACAGGGATGGGCTTTGTTGCTGTTAGTGCTCTTTGTGGCCGCTTTTTTACGGTTTTGGCAGCTCGGCGAGATACCACCTGGTTTCTACCGTGATGAGGCATTCAATGGTTTGGATGCTGCTACTGTTTTGGCCGGAGAACAAGAAGGAAAAAACCCCTTTTACTTTGAGGCGAACAACGGCCGTGAGCCTGTCTATATCTATTTGACAACGCTGGCTGTTGCTGTTTTAGGGCGGACAGTGACGGCGGTGCGAGTTTCGGCCGCCGCTATCGGTACATTAACAACCCTGCTGGTTTATCTATTAGCTAAAAGCTGGTTTAACAACCGGGTCGGTCTTCTGGCATCATTCTTATGGGCTGTAACCGTCTGGCCTATTCACCTGAGCCGGGTTGGGTTACGGCCGATACTTTTACCATTGATGCTGGCCCTGGTCTTCGTGTTAGGAACTGTGGCATACAGACGTTCTGTGCCGGGAAAATCGGCCGTTGGTTGGTGGCTGCTGGCTGGTCTGGTCTATGGCCTGGCCTTTTATACTTATCTAGCCGTCCGCTTCACGCCTATTCTTCTGTTTTTTCTATTCGTATATTTGCTGGTAACTGGTCGCAGGCAGCGGGTTTTTCCCGGTGTCGGCTGGTTTGTTTTGGGGACGGCCGTTACTTCTTTACCCCTTTTGATTTTATTCTGGCAGCAGCCGGAGATTCTCCTGGGTAGAGCCGGACAGGTTTCGATTCTAAACCCGGAAATTTCAGGCGGGGTAAACCCCTTGCTCGTTCTTTGGCGGCAAGGCTGGCAGGCGCTTGGCCTGTTTTTTGTCAAGGGCGATACCATTCTGCGCCATAATCCACCAGGACGGCCGGTTTTTGATCTCTTCATGGCGGGGCCGTTTCTGGTTGGGGTCTTATGGTGTGTACGGCATTGGCGGCGACCGGCAGCAGCGACACTCTTGCTATGGAGTCTGGTCATGCTGGGGCCAACCATCCTGGCCGAAGATGCCCCGCATTTCTTACGGGCAGTGGGTTTACTGCCCGCCATACTCATATTCCCGGCAGTTGGGCTGGATCAATTATGGAACTGGGTCAGCGTGACACCCATTATCCGGCCCGTATTGGTGGCCGGACTGCTGCTTGGCAGCCTGGTTCTTACTGTTAAAGATTACTTTTTCGATTATGCTAACCAGCCAGAAACAGCCTACTGGTTCGAGGCTGCTGCCCGTGATCTGGCTGCAAACATTAACAGTTATGAAGTATCTCCGGCCGACGACTATCTCGATCAGCGATTTTGGGATGGCTGGCCGGCGGTTCGTTTTTTGGTTCATCCTGACCGACAGCCGATTTTTTACCGGCCAGAAGAAGTCACGCCGAATCAGTTTGAGAGGTCGGCCGTTGTGTATGCTTGGCCCTATGAGAAGCTGGAACAGGTTTTAAGTGGCTTTGGGTCAGGATTGGTAAATACCAGCTATGGAGAGTTGGCTCAAGGCGACCTTGAAGCGGTCCCTTATCCCTTTTACAGCCGCTATACGCTTGAACCAGCCCCCGATTGGCCGGTTTTGGCGAAATTTGACATTTCTATACAATTGCGACAGGCTAATGTGATCAAATCAGATTATCAGCAGGGCTTAATCGTTGACCTGTACTGGTCAACAACAGAGATTGTTGACACACCGTTAATAGTTTTCGTTCATCTGGTTGGAACCAATGGCATCATAGCTCAAAGTGATACAATCCCAGGCCAGGGAACCTGGCCCACTGAATGGTGGCGACCAGGAATTATTTTACATGACCAACATATCATTGATTTGGCCGACGGTACAGATCCCGGACAATATCAAATCGTTGTAGGATTTTATCAAGCTGACACTAAGGCGCGTTTAGCTGTTTATGATGCCGATGGGATGCCTGTTGGCGACACATGGCTGTTACAACCTTGAGGAAGAGGAAAACGGCCGAAGTGACTGTCCGCAAGATTATGCAGATAATGACTATCTACTCAGATAGTTTAGAAGTAGGCGGCTTGATAAACTGTTGGTCGCTTATTAAGGAGAGAGGATATGCGCGTTTTTCGTCTCATACCATTTGTTCTTCTAACACTTATAGGCCTGAGTATATTGGCGTTCTCTGAAAAAGGGACGGCAGTTGCTCAGGGGGACAACTTGTTAGTCAACCCAAGTTTTGAAGGACAATATAATAGTTACGTTCCAGAAACACCCCAAGAGCAAGCGGACTGCCCGCTTGGGGTTTGCACAACTGCTCAAATGCCGCCGGGCTGGAAGCCCTGGTGGGTGAAAGAACGGCCGACTGATGTGAATCCTGAGTACAAACCGGCCGAGTTTAGTGACCGGGTCCGTTCCGGGTCGCGGGCCTCCCAGTATTTTTCATTCTGGAGCACCCACAAAGCTGGTTTGCGGCAGACAGTCACTGTTCCAACGAACGCGACTGTGACTTTCTCGATTTGGGGCTTCTCATGGATGACAGAATTAGATGACGCGACCGGTTCCGACTCTGCTGCGACACCCAATATGCGGATCGGGATCGATCCAACGGGTGGGACGAACCCTTACAGCCCGGCAGTTGTCTGGTCTGGGTTCCAGGAGCCAAAAGATGTCTATGCACTCTTTTCCGTCCAGGCCCAGGCTCAAGGTAATCAGGTGACGGTGTTTACTTTCTCTGCACCAGATGTCAACCCGGCCAGCCCGGATTATGGTTATAAGCATACCGACATTTACTGGGATGATGCCTCTTTGACAGCGTCTGGTGGCTCATCTGCCCCACCTCCTGCGCCTACCTCAAACCCGGGAGGGGGTGCAACCAATAATCCACCGCAAGGTGCGCCGGTTTCCAATTCAGGTGTGACCCCTCCAACTTCAACGCCAGATGCAGATGGGGTTATTTATTCCATTGTTCAATCTGGTGATTCTCTTTGGAGTATTGCCGCGAAAGCCGGTATCACCCTGGATGAAATCCTGGAGCTAAATGGTATGGAGCAAGGTGATTTCGTAAGGGTGGGTGACCGACTCATTGTTGGATATGCTGATAATCAATCGCCTGCCCCGGAAGCAGAAACGGAAAATGTGGAAGCAGCAGGAGGGGAAGCGACAGTAGAGGGTGAAGCCGAGTCGACAGCTACCGCTACACCCGAAGCGACGCCAACTGAAGTTGTCGAGGCTACAAAGGTTGAGGCTGAAGTAGAGGAAGCGTTACCGGAGGCCAATATCTGTTTGCTGGCTTTTGATGACACAAATCAAGATGGTGTCCGGGATGCAGACGAACCACTACGCTCGGCCGTTGCCTTTACGATTTCTGATGTCGAAAAGGTGGTTAGTAACTACGTGACCGACGGTGCATCAGAACCTTTCTGTATCGAAGGACTGGATCCAGGTAATTATCAAATAACCCGCTCGATTGCGGCTGGTGAAGTTGTTACGACCGGAAAAGACCAAAGTTTAGCACTCCAGGCAGGGGAATCGAAAACCCTTGAATTCGGTAGTTATCAAGACGGGAGTGCGGTTGCAGAATTGCAATCTTCCAATACCGCAGCCGATGCAAACAATCTTTCCGGTTCGGCCGTTGTAACGAATGAAGGCGATGATGGTGGCATTGGTACGGTGTTCATCGTTGCGGTCGTTATTGCTGTCTTGCTGCTGCTCGGCGTGCTGGTTATTATTCTGAGTGCCAGGAGGTCAACTGTCTAATATGAAATTTTTCCGCTTACGTTCTGTCTTACTACTTTTGTTTCTGGCGGGTCTGGGTGCGATCCTAAGTCCTGCAAAGGCACAAACAGCAAGTGCCGCTCCTTTACTCCAGGCGAATTTGTTAAACAACCCTGGATTGGAGGAACCATATGGCAGCGGCGCTCCCCAGGGGTGGGGGCGCTGGCATCAGGAGCTTAATTCGAATCCTAAACCGGCCAATTGTAGTGACCGCTATCTTGTCCAACCTCAATGGTCCGCAGAATTCAATGGCGCATTAATTCGTGAGGGTGGCCGTTCTGCCCATGTCGGGAATCAGTTTGATACCTGGCGGGGTGGCCTTATGCAAAATGTGGCTGTGACAGCCGGAACAACCTATCGCTTTACTTTTCTGGCTATCGGCCGTGCTTCCAACGACCAGTTTCCGGCTCCTTCGGACACCAATGTGAATATGGGCGTTCGGGGCGGAATTGATCCCAACGGCAGTGGGCTTTGGTCGGATGCAGACATTGTTTGGGGCGGAAGTGGCTCCCCGCACGACAGTGGCAGCCACGCAAACTGGCAGCAGTTCACAGTTGAGGCGACTGCGGCCAGCAACCAGATTACCGTTTTCATGCAGGCAGATTTTGGGGGTGCGAATCAATGTCGCGCCCACTTGGATGTCTGGTTTGATTCCACAACCCTGGTTGAAGTTGGCCCGCCGCCTACAGCCACCTCGCCGCCACAGCCAACCTCTCCTCCTCCGCCACCGGCGCCTGTTGTAACCAACACCCCGGTACCGCCAACCGATACGCCGACCCCGGAAGTGACGCCAACCGATACGCCGGAACCGTCTCCAACCCCGACCAATACACCTGTTCCACCAACAGGTGGCACCATTTGTGTAAACGCTTTTGCTGATTCGGATGGAAATGGACAGCGGAGCGAAGAGGAAGGGTTTATGGCAGGTGTGACCTTTACCATTGCTCAAGGGGACGAGGTAGTGGCGCAGGGCGTTTCACCAGGGACAGATCATCCACTCTGCTTTGAAGAGTTGGAAGGCGGTAGTTACCAGGTGGCTCAAATTCTTCCTCGGAATCTGGAAACAACAACAGCGACCAGTACAACCATTGAAGTAGAAGAAGGGTCTTCGATCTCCCTGGAATTTGGCAGCCGTTTCAAAACCACAACGGATGAAGTCGCTGCGGTGGCTTCGCCAACGGCCGTAACTGAAACGGGTTCGGCCTCAGATGGTGGGACCGGAACCACCAACCAGCCTGACAGTAGTAATTCGTCCGATGGCTCCGGGTTGAATCTACTGGCTGTGGGCGGCCTTGTTGCTATTCTCATTGCCATTGTTTTGCTAGGGGCGTTGATCTTTTTCCTGGTCAGACAGCAGCGTGGTGGCACGGCATAGCAAAATGAGTTAAAGATTACTCTGAGTTTGTTCGATAACGATTTTTGGTCTAGTTAATTGATCATTCGTAACAGGTCAAAATTATTTTGGGCGGCCGTTCTGCTTTTAGCAGGTGCGGCCGCCTGGCCTTTATTGAGCCGGGTGGGTTTGCTGAATACTCGCGGGGGTGGGGACAGTCCTTTTTTATTACAGCGATTATATGAATTAACAACTGCCCTGCGGGATGGTCATTTCCCCGTTCGCTGGATGCCGGATGCCAATTATGGTTATGGTTATCCCTTTTATAATTTTTACGCCCCGCTGTCTATTTATATCACGGCCGTTTTTCGCTTTTTAGGCTTTTCCTATGTCGGGGCGATTAAGACAGCCCAATTAGCCGGTTTTTTAGTGGCCGGGGGTGGGATGTTTTATCTCGGCCGTCGTTGGTTTGGGAGCAGTTGGGCCGGTCTTCTGGCCGCAGCCGCTTACACCTTTGCCCCTTTCCACATGGTAAACGTCTATGTTCGAGGCGATTCTCTGGCTGAGTTTTGGGCAATGGCTTTCTATCCACTGCTCTTTATCGCGGCCGATCACCTCGTTCATCAGCCCAAACGGCCGACAACGATTGCCTTTTTTTCCCTTTCTTATGCCGCCCTAATCGTCAGCCACAATATCTCGGCCCTTATCTTTACCCCCTTCCTGCTTCTCTATCTGGCTTTAGCCCTTCTCAGAAAATTCCGCCAAAAACCAACCAGCCAATCTACAAGCCTGCCACGGTCAGGCCATCAACCAATCACCGACGGCCAATCTCAGACTAAAAAATGGCTGGCTGTAACCATTGTCCTTTCCCTGCTGCTGGCGCTGGCTCTTTCGGCCTGGTTTTGGCTGCCCGCAATCTCCGAACAAGGGCTGGCCCAACTGGGACCGGTGACGGCCGGTTATTTCCATTTTAGCAACCACTTTCGGGGACTGGATTTGGTTCAGAATTCAGTTTTATTCGATTACAATGTGGCCGGAGGGCGGGCGTTTCGGATGGGATTGGTGCAGCTTATTGTGATTGCTGCCGGTGTGTGTGTGCTGTTGGCCTATGGAGTCAGAAAAAAAGGGCTGGATTTATGGCCGTCGCTGCTGCTGCTCTTTTCGCTCTTGGTTGCGACCTTTATGATGACGCCGCTTTCTCGGCCGTTCTGGGATCATTTGCCCCTGCTGCCATTTACCCAGTTCCCCTGGCGGTTTTTGTCGGTGCAAGCGTTCTTCGGAGCGTTGGCAGTCGGGGCATTGGCGCTGCTGCCGGGACGCAAGATGATTGTGCCGGTTGTTGTGCTGCTCATTGCCGCGAGTGGGTTAGGGGATTTACACACCGATCATCTCTATCTGACAGACGCAGACGTAACGGCCGAACGGCTGGCTGAATACGAGTGGTTCACAGGCAATATTGGCACCACGGTCAGCGCCGAATATCTGCCGCCTTTTGTGCAGCCCCGACCTTTCACCAGCCCCTGGCTGACAACCGGCAGCCGGAATGATGTTTCGGCCCCAGTTGGCGGCGTGGAGGCAGAGCCGATTTCTCAGGAAGCGAACCGGCAAAGCTGGCTGATTTCGACGACAGTCCCCACAACGACGGTGTCGCTGCCCCTGTTGGACTGGCCCGGATGGGAGGCTGCAATTGATGGATCACCGGTAGACAGCCACCCGGCCGATGGGTCCGGTTTGTTGACATTGGTCGTTCCAGAGGGGGAACATACCGTAGAGCTGCGGCTAACGCAGACGCCGGTTCGGGCAGCAGGCGATATTGTCTCGTTAGCGGCCGTTTTGATTGTTGGTATCCTAATTTGGCCGTCTGTGCGTCGAAATGTTAATGGGAGGCAGCTAAAATGGGCGGCGGTTGGGATGGTTGGCCTGCTGTTATTTGGCATTGGGCTGCGGTTTTGGCCGGTTCCGACCCGCTCGCCTGACACGCTTAGTTGGGACTTTGAGCAGCTAGGTTATTTACACCACTCGCCGGATGGGATTCCTTTTGAAGATGGCTCGCTGTTGAAGGCATACCATTACAGCGAGGAGGCGATCAAGCCGGGAGAGGAGCTAACGATCACATTGGATTGGGAGAATGGGGATGGGGAGACGGCCGAGATAGCTTTGATGACGCCAGCGGTTCAACGAATTGAAGATGCGCCTATCCTGGTGCAGCAGGAGCAGACGGTTGAATCGGGCGAGGTAGTTTATCGGCTGACGGTTCCACAAAACGCACCGGCAGGTTTATTCGTGCCGAGGTTGATGGTGGCAGGGGTCAGATCACTGACGGATTCGGGACAGGTACGGGGGGACTTGTTTTTACGGCCGATACGGGTATTAGATGGCTTTTACTTAGCGGATCGTCATAGTCCTTTGATGGGTGTTCGGGCAGTTGATGTGGGTTATCAATCGCCGGAGGTGCTGTTGGTTCAACTGCAATGGTTGACGTTGAAGGCGCTGACGGAGAATTACAACGTTTCGCTGCGGCTTGTGGATGCGAATGGGGTGGTGCTGGCCCAGCGGGATGCCCAGCCTGGATTTGGCTATCTGCCGAGTAGTGGGTGGCGGGCCGGTCGTTGGGAGAATGATTGGCTGACTTTGCGACTGCCTGAGGATTTATCGGCCGAAACGGGTAGTGGATCTTACGGGCTGGTTGTGCGGCTGTATGACCTGGAGACGGACGCAGTCATTTTGACCCGCCATTTGGGGGAGATGGTTTGGGAGGGCGAAGGGTTGGTCTTTCAGGAATCAACGCCCGTACTTGAGTTACAGGATGGGATTACACCAGCAGTCGCTACTTTTGAAGAGCGTATCCGGTTGGAGGGTTTTACGTTGGAGCAGTCGGCCGAATCGCTGGATTTGATGCTGTTCTGGCGGTCGTTGGTGAATGGGCAGGAGGATTATTT
>JBAPRX010000645.1:0-3232 GCA_049281335.1 Promineifilaceae bacterium (SeqCode) | reverse complement strand
CCGTAGTGGCGGTCACAGCATTGTCGGTCACAGCACCACAGAAGGCGGCATTGTGCTTGATCTTTCGAACATGAAAGGGCTGGAGATTGACGTCGAAGGGCGTACCGCCTGGGCCGAAGTCGGCCTGACAGCCGGAGAATATACGACGGCGGCTGGCGAGCATGGCCTGGCAACCGGGTTTGGCGATACAGGTTCGGTTGGTATTGGTGGGCTGACGCTTGGCGGCGGTATCGGTTTACTCGTCCGCAAGTATGGCCTGACGATTGACGATCTGCTGGCGGCCGAAATTGTGACAGCCGACGGCCAGATTCGCCACATAGATGCCAACAACGATCCCGACCTGTTCTGGGCAATCCGGGGCGGTGGCGGCAATTTTGGGGTCGTGACCCGCTTTCAGTACCGGCTACACGAAATTGATAGGATCGTCGGTGGAATGCTTATCCTGCCGGCAACGGCCGAGACTATTGCCGGGTTTGTTACTGAGGCAGAAGCTGCGCCGGAAGAACTCTCGACCATTGCCAATATCATAACCGCGCCGCCTATGCCGTTTTTGCCTCCTGAAGCTCATGGTAAGCTGATCATCATGGCTTTGATGGCTTACGTTGGTGATGTCGGAACCGGTGAGCGGGTCGTTGCTCCTTTCCGGTCGCTGGCAACACCTATCGCTGACATGATTCGCCCTATGCCCTACCCGGAGATTTATCCACCGGGGGAGGATTTCCACCCTCTTTCTATCGGGCGCACAATGTACATCGAACACGTTGATCATTCTGTTGCTACAACCATCCTCGAAAACATCAAAGCCTCGACCGCATTAATGGCCGCAACTCAACTTCGCGTGCTAGGTGGCGCGGCAGCCCGCATCCCTGTGGAGGCGACAGCGTATGCTCATCGTAACTCAAAGATAATGGCGAACGTTGCAGCCATCTATGGAAACCCTGCCGAGAGGCCGGTTCATGAGGAGTGGGTTACAAAATTCGCAGCGGCGTTGAAACAGGATGACGATGGCGCTTATGTCAACTTTTTAGCTGACGAAGGTAAGGCCCGGCTTCGCAACGCTTACCCAGGGGCAACCTGGGAACGGCTCCGGGTTATCAAGCGGAAGTACGACCCGACCAACCTGTTTCAACTTAACCAAAACATTCCGCCCGCATAGGAACCATTTTCCCTTATCATTTTAGGGGGGGGAGCCAATTCGTTCAGCGGCGAGAATAGCCCCGTACATAATCCACTTCAAACGTCTTCGGCCAGGGGGTTTGCTTCGACTCAGGGGTCAAATGCTCCGGGATTTCATACGCAGCCAGCATAAACTGCATCGGATAATTGGGGGACTGCGCTATTGTTCGCGTTTTGGCATTATCAACGAAGAAATTGACGTGCGTGGGTGTCCATTCGGCCGCATAGATATGAAAATCGGCCGCATTAATGCCTATCCTATCCTGATAAAATTCATCTCTAAGCTCAGGGTCATTGAAAGGGTGGATTCCGTAACCAATTTGAGCAGAGTCGGCCGTCATCTCTCGTCCAAAAATCTCACAAATACAAATCTCGCCCGACTGATTCGGCCGTTCTTCAAAGCCAGCCATCCACAGAGCCACCATATAGCCAGGGATAGGAATTGCCTTGAGTCTGATTTCAAAATAGCCATAGAGAGGCGTGTACAGTTTGACCGTCGGTTGGGCTTCAAACACGATAAGGTCTTGCCGGAAATGGAGTTGGCCGATTGAACTGCCCACCGGCCCCGAAAAGCAGCCCGTTTGCAAGGCAGACACTCGAATATCGCCGTCATATTCAGGACACCAGGGTTTGTCCTCAGCCTCAAGGTGAAGTTGGAGACGGCCGTTGGATAGAGAGTAACGAGCGGCCGTTCGTTCCCTGCTGCTCCACTGTGGCAAATAGAAAGAGAACCAGTTGTCAGTATTCAACTTTGCAGCTAAAAATTCGTCCTGAAATTCCAGTTGGAAACCCGGTTTTTCAGATGGATTAGGCGGAAAATCCATGTCCAGGTGCCCATTATCCAGTATTTACCTATCGCGTCCAGGCAATCATGGGATTGATGTTTTTTGTCAGCCGGTAGGCGGCCTCTTTGAAGCCAAAACGGGGCCACATTCGGGAGGCGGAGAGGTTGGGGCTGATCCAGTTGTTGTAACAGTAGATGTACCCTTCATCCCGGTATTGGCGCAGGCCGGTCCAGCAGAGGGCGGTTCCGATGCCCCGGCCTCTGGCGGATTCGCGGGTGGCGGCGATGGAAAAGGTGAAATAGCCAGGGCCGACGAGCATATTTTCGGCCGATTCTTTCTCGTCCCAAAAGCCGATAGAGCCTAAGACCTGCCCATCCTCGGCTGCCATCCAGACCCGCACTTCGGGATCGGTCGCCAGTTCGGCGTAGCCTTCTTCCAGTTCCGGCCAAACTTCCGGCGGCGTTGGATGCCAGTACGGCGCTTTTGCCAGTTCCCGCATGATAATGGGCGACATTTCTGCCAACGCGCCCTCATCTCCTGCTCCAGCCCGACGAATCTCTACCCCTGGCGGAACTTGAAAATCGGGTATCTGATACTCCCGAAAATCGGAGAGAGCGTCAATCCGTTCTTTTCCAAAATCGAGGCTGAACCAGGCTTCAATGAGGTCGCGGTCGGCCGTACATTGATAGCAATGGTGAATGAAGACGCCGGAGTTGACCCAATCGTCGCCCAGCAGCACGTATAAGTCTTGCATTGTCCGCACGCTTTCCCCCGCTGCCAGCGCCGACCCCGGCAGCCGAATCCAGCCACAGCGTCCCCAGTTTTCAACCGTTTTCTCGCCCAGGAGATAGGCCACTATCTTGCCGCCTCGAACGGCCGCATAGCCGCTGGTTGTTGGCTTGTCGAGCAGGTATTGAACGGCCGTTTCCGCTTCTTCGCGTTCCTCAAAATGGGGCGGCAAAAAGGGCAATGCCTGCCGGTTTCGTTTGTGTCGTTCGGCTAATAAGACGGCCGCTTCCCCAAGCATTTCTCTCGTAAATGGCAATAATTCAGTTTTCATTGTGCCTCCAAGAATATTTCAACACAATGACGCAGAATTGTAGAGCCATTGCGGAATGAATTGATTATACCGAAAAATCGAACCGCCAGGGAGAGCATGGACAGTCCGGTTTGATGCCTTACACTGAACGGTTTTTGAGCTTTTGTCCCGTTTTCGTGTAAACTACCCACTTATAAAATTTTGGAATCTTATCTTACACGAATTTATCCAG
>JBAPRX010000644.1:0-3008 GCA_049281335.1 Promineifilaceae bacterium (SeqCode) | reverse complement strand
GGGTTGATGGTCAACCTGTTGTAGTTTAATTTTTTAAACAGGTAATAAGCGCGAGAAACCTTCCATTTGTCATTCCGATAGGAGCGTCATTCATTGACCCAACATTCCCAATCACAACAAGCGACTGGAGGAATCTTTCAGCTTTGATTGGTTGAGCTTTTGTTTGCTGCTGCTACCTGAAAGATTTCTCGCTGGTCCAATTTTCATCTGGAAAGCTGTAGAAAAACCCGCTCGAAATGACACGTCTTCATTGATAATTAAGTAATCCCAACCTCCCGGAAGTTGTTTATGAGCAATGATTTAGTGGAAGAAACTTCCGGGAGGTTTTAAGTTATTTTGTTAACAATGTATTAGTCGGTAGGTCTACACAATAGTGTGGAGACACTGAAAACAACTACCCTAGATGTAAAAGAGGGAAAAGTGGCTCCTTAGCTCGTTAAAATGAAAGACACCGCCACAATCTTCAGGAGGCGCTGCGCGTTTAACACCGATACACAGCGGATAGAGGCGGCTGGTTTCTAGCAGACAGGATTTTTCCACACGGATTTCTAGCTGCCAATTGACGAAGAAGTTGTATTCGTAGATAAAGCGCTGATTAACTTTTAGCTGCAAGTCTGATAGTTGGACGTCGTCGGCCGATTTGGTGTACCAAGGGCCATGTAGGCGAGGAACGCCGATTGTTTGGCTATAAATCTTGAACTGCTGGAGAAAATCATCGCTCCAGCGACAGCAAGTCTGAATCGCGTAGTGCAAATCTGCCAAAGTGTTATCTGCGCGAAGGAGCAATCGTCGCCAGACAATGGATTGAACGTCAACTATCCAGAAGCGGAGTTGGTATCCTGCCACCACGTCACTCTTTTCTAAATCACTGCTTGACATAGGTTCATTATGACCAATGGGCGAAAGGATTGTCAACCACCCTACCCAGCACATGATTTGAAATGGTCTCCCACAACGAAAGTCAGGCTTTGGGATAAAAGCCTGACTTCTTTATACTTAACATCATAAACAAAACGACCAGAACAACCAAACCAATCAAGAGGTGAGAGTTGGTCGATTTCGGCCGTTCAAATGAACGAACCCCAACATCAGTCGGCCCCTCGAGCGTATAAACATAGGCTGCCCCGGCATCGTCTATTGGATCCCCCGGCCCACCGTCTTCATCAATAGCATTAACAACAAGTATGTTGTTCCCAAAAGCAAGTGATGTACCAAACAAATCTTCACTTTGAGCATCATCGGCCGTTATTTTGTCTACCTGACCCCAGTTATTTGACCCACCTTGATTACGAGTAAAAATGTAAACGGCGCCTGAATTATAGAGTGGATTCCCTTGACCACCATCTTCGTAGCCTGCACCGGCAATAACAATATTGTTACTAACCGCCAGGCCCATTCCAAAAACGTCCCCAATTTGAGCATCATCAGCAGATAATTTTGCCACCTGGCCCCAATCATTTGGCCCGCCCTGATTCCGTTCAAATGTATAAACGGCTCCGGCCCTAGATATTGGATTACCCGCACCGCCATCCTCGTTCCAGGCACCGATCGCGACAATATCCTCTTTGATCGCGACTGTCCCGCCAAATAAGTCAAGACTTTGGGCATCACTTGCCATTAGCTTCGTGATCTGCCCCCAGTTATCAGCGCCACCCTGGTTACGCTCAAATATGTAAGCTGCCCCAGAAGATATTAACGGGTCTCCCAAGCCGCCATCCTCAGAACGTGCCCCAACGATAACAGTATCCCCGCTAATCGCTACCGAATCACCAAACAAATCAAAATTCTGGGCGTCATTAGCTGTCAACTTAGCCACCTGGCCCCAATTATTAGGCCCACCCTCATTGCGCTCAAAGACGTAAGCTGCGCCCGAATTTGGCAGCGTGTCACCAGAACCGCCATCTTCCCACGCTGCACCAATAATCAGAGTATCTCCATCAACGCCAAGTGAGGAACCAAAATTGTCATCCGCTTGAGCATCAGCAGCGTTTATTTTTGTAACTTGTCCCCAATTATTCAGGCCTCCCTGATTACGTTCAAAAATATAGACCGCTCCCACATTCGGCACCTGATTGGGTGGTTCACCAGGCGCTTTTATCGCCCCAACAAATACAGTATCACCCTCGATTGCGACGGACACACCGAAATTGTACAGATTTCCGGCATCATCAGCGTCGAGTTTTATGACTTGACCCCAATTATTATACCCACCTTCATTGCGCTCGTAGATATAGGCAGCGCCAGTAACCGGCAGCGGATCCCCTTGGCCACCATCCTCCCACCTGGCACCGATAATAACCGTTTCACCACTTATTGCAGCTGACGACCCAAATCCATCACCGGGCTGGGCATCGCTTGCAGTTAGTTTGGATTCTTCAAACACGGGGGAAAATTGACCCTCAGTTCTTTGCCAATCTGAGGCGGTCTGGACCGGAATCGTATCGAGATTACCCTGGTCAGAATTGGCTGTGATTTCACCCGGCCTTCCACTAAGTGAGAAGAGGACAGCAATCATTACGGCCGATATTATCGACATCCAACCAGTTAATTTTCGCGCATAAATCATAAATCCATCCCCTCTGTTTCTGAGGTAATCAGTTTCGTTTTAACCGCATTTTCTATCTTTATCCGTCAAAACTTGTCTATCAGACTACTAAGTGTGATACGTCATACCCTCCGGGACATATTTTATTCTAAGTTAAGAGAGACCGCATCACTTCATACGGCGTTTTTCCATTATGTGAAATGTGCGGTCTATCGTAATTGTAGAAGATTTCCCAAGCCTTCAAATTCTTATTTAAGTCCACATCATCAGTATATGTCAGTAACTGATAAAACTCTGTCTGATCCGTTCTGTAGGACCGTTCTGCTTTGCCATTGTGCTGTGGCGTCCTTGGTTTGATACCGTTTTATAGTCTGGCCTGCACGGTCTGGTAATCCCAACCTCCCGGAAGTTGTTTATGAGCAATGATTTAGTGGAAGAAACTTCCGGGAGGTTTTAAGTTATT
>JBAPRX010000643.1:0-4771 GCA_049281335.1 Promineifilaceae bacterium (SeqCode) | reverse complement strand
TTGAAGAGCAGGTCGTGCGGACGCCGCTCGCTCCGGCGGTAGCGGACGCCGTCCAGACCTACAATTATGAAACACTGAATGAACGGGCCAACCGGTTGGCCCATTATCTAAAAGGATTAGGCGTAGGACCGGACAAGCTCGTTGGCGTAGCCTTAGAACGGTCGTCAGAGATGGTTGCCGTCTTGCTGGCCGTTCACAAGGCCGGTGGGGCCTATATCCCCCTCGACCCCGCCTTCCCCGAATCGCGGCTGGCAATGATGCTCGACGATGCCCAACCGGCCGTTTTGCTGACCGAATCTGCTTTGCTGGACGATGGTTCTTTGTCCTGGCTGTCGGCACGGGAGGGGCAGATGAAAGTCGTCTCCCTGGACGGCGATTGGGTCGAGATTGAGCAGCAGCCCACCGAAAATCCAGGCGTAACGGCCGATCCCAATGCCCTCGCTTACATCATCTACACCTCCGGCTCAACCGGCAAGCCCAAAGGCGTCCAGATTCCCCACCGGGCGTTGGTCAACTTCCTGACCACAATGGCCAGACGACCGGGATTAACGGCCGAAGACACCCTCCTGGCGGTGACAACCCTCTCCTTTGACATTGCCGGGCTGGAACTGTTCCTGCCCTTGATGGTTGGGGCGGAGATTGTCATTGCGGATCGGGAAACGGCCGCCGACGCCGACCGCCTCCAACGGATGATGAAACGCCACAATGTCACCGTGATGCAGGCCACCCCCGCGACCTGGCAGCTTCTTCTGGCGGCCAACTGGTCTGGCCGCAGCAGCCTCAAAATCCTGTCAGGCGGCGAAGCCCTCCCGGCAGAGTTGGCCTCGAAGCTCCTGGCCCGTTCGGCCGAATTGTGGAACGTCTACGGCCCAACCGAGACAACAATCTGGTCTACCGTCCATCAGGTGACAGCGGCCGACGTGACCGACACCGGCCGGGCCGTCTCCATCGGACGGCCGATTGGCAACACCCAAATTTACATCCTTGACCAGCAGATGCAGCCCGTTCCGGTCGGCGTCGTCGGCGACTTATATATCGGCGGCGACGGCCTGGCGCGGGGCTATTACAAACGGCCCGGATTAACGGCCGAACGCTTTGTACCGAGTCCTTTTGTATCCGGCGAACGGCTCTACCGAACCGGCGATCTGGCCCGCTGCCTCCCCGATGGCAACATCATTTTCCTGGGCCGCAGCGACTTCCAGGTCAAAATTCGGGGTTACCGGATTGAATTGGGCGATATTGAAGCCGCCTTGGATCAGCTTCCACAGGTAGCTCAATCTGTCGTCGCGGCAAAAAGTGACGGACACGGTGAACATCGGTTAGTCGCTTACCTCGTTGGCAGGCAGGACGCCGAGGTTCCAACTGTGGAACAACTGCGGGCGTCCCTGGCGGAGACGCTGCCGGGCTATATGATTCCGGCCGTTTTCTTCACCCTCGATGCCTTTCCCCTAACCCCCACCGGCAAGGTGGATCGCAAATCGCTGCCGGAACCAACCATCGAACGGGGACAGATGACGGCCGAATACGTCGCCCCCCGCACCCCGTTGGAGCAGGAGTTGGCCGAATTATGCGCCAATGTCCTGGGGTTGGAAAAAGTCGGCATCCACGACAGCTTCTTCGATTTAGGCGGCAACTCCCTCATGGCGACCCGCCTCATCAGCCGGGTTCGGGAGCTGGCCGACGGCCCCGTTCCCTTGCGGCTGCTCTTTGCCGAACCGACGGTAGCAGGGCTGGCAAGAGCCATCGAAGTCAGTGGTACGGAGCAGGGGGACTCCGGCGGCGGCCTCTTTGAAGAAAAGACCGTTGAAGAACTGCTGGCCGATGCCGTCTTGGACCCAACAATAACGGCAGGAAAACGTGTCTACACACACACGGCCGAACCGGAAAACATCCTTCTGACCGGCGCAACTGGCTTCGTCGGAGCCTTCTTACTGCGGGACTTACTCGTGGAGACGGATGCTGCCATCTTCTGTCTGGTGAGAGCGGCCGACCAGGAAGGCGGCTTGCAGCGGCTCGAACGAAACCTTTCCCGCTACGGCATTTGGAAACCGGACTTCTACGACCGCATCGTGCCGGTTTTAGGCGATTTGGGCCAACCGCACTTGGGATTAACGGCCGAACAGTACAACGATCTGGCCGAAACCATCGAAGTAATTTACCACAACGGCGCAATGGTCAACTTCGTTTACCCCTATGAAGCGCACAAGGCAGCCAACGTCAGAGGCACGGAAGAAATTCTCCGTCTGGCCGCCCAGGGCGAGTTAAAGCCCGTTCACTTTGTCTCAACCCTCTCTGTTTTCCACACCGGCCATCACAATGACGGGACCGTCTTTGCCGAAAAGGATAATCTGGAGCAGGTCGGCGTCCCCTTCGGCGGCTATGCTCAAAGCAAATGGGTCGCCGAGAAGCTGGTCATGACGGCCGTCTCGCGTGGCATTCCCGCCGCCATCTACCGCCCCGGACTGGTCTCCGGCGACAGCGAAACAGGCGCATGGAACACCGACGACATGATGACAACCCTGGCCCGCGCCTCCCTGGCAGTTGGGGCCGTGCCGGAGTTGGATGTCCAGGTAGATATTGTCCCGGTCAATTACGTCAGCGGCGCGATTGTCGCCCTCTCAAGACGGCCGCAGACGATTGGTGGAACCTACCATCTGGCAAACACCGGGCCGATGGATTATGAGGCGCTGCTGGCCTGGATCGAATCGCAGGGATTGGAACTGGAACAGGTTCCCTTCATCGAATGGCGGCAGCGGTTGTCTGACTTAATGACGGCCGTTGGCGGGGATGAAGTCGCCGCCTTCGCCCCGCTGCTGGACGAGGTAACGGCCGAACAGATATTCATGCCCACCATTGACTGCGCCAACACCCTGACCGGATTGGAAGAAAGTGCTGTGGCCTGTGCGCCGGTAGACGGCCGGCTGCTGGAAACCTACCTCTATTATTTACTGGGCGAAGAAGTGGAAACAGGTGACTAATTGGCGTCCCCCTGGTTTGTCAGCGGCACGGTAAAAAATCCGGAGGCTGGGTCGCGCTTATTCTGTTTTCCCTTTGCCGCTGGCTCCGGGTATGAATTCCGCACCTGGGGTGAGCAGTTAGACGGCGTTGACCTCCTGGGTGTCTTCTATCCCGGTCGATCTTCCCGCTTTCGCACGCCATTTATAGACAACATGGAAGAAATGGTCGAGTCGCTGCTGGTGGAACTGGAACCATTTCAAGACAAGCCCTACGCCTTCTTCGGCCACAGTCTGGGAGCCTTGATCGCTTTTGAACTGTCGCGCAGCCTGCGGCGGGCGGGCATGGCGGCCCCCGAATTTTTGTGCGCCTCGTCCTGTGACGCCCCCCACCTCCTGCCCACCCCCCCGATCCTGCACAACTTGTCGGACGCGGACTTCGTCGAAGAGATACGGAACTTTGGCGGCACACCGGAGGCGGTTCTCAACCACCCGGAGTTGTTGGCCCTGATGCTGCCCGTCATGCGGGCCGACCTGAAGCTGTTAGAAACATACCAATATCAGGAAGAAGCCCCACTCGACATACCAGTGTATGCCGTTGGCGGATCGGCCGATAACATCGTGCCAACCGAGAACATCCTGGCCTGGGAACGCCACACAACTGGCCGTTGGGAGTCTCGTTTCTTTGAAGGCGGACACTTTCACCTCCGCGAAGATACAAACAACCAGCTTCTCCCCTATCTCCAGACAATTCTGGAAAAGGAAAAGCTGGTTGATTAAGGGGAGATTGACCCTATTGGGCGCAGCCAGCCGGAACAGTAATCTCAACCGGTACATCAAAGTCCAGGTAATTCAATTCATAATAAATATCCCCGTCCCCGTCAATGCCGTTCAAAAGCGTGCTTGCGCCAACCCCTTGCATAACAACCCGAACAACGTAACCGCCATCAGCCGCCAGATAAATGTCGCCGCTAACAGCCGTAATGTCCGGCGTGGTAGGGTCATTCGGGTCCAGGTTCGTTTCGTCAAAGACATAGTGGTTGGTCAAAATACCGTTGATGGTTTCGGTCGGCGGGTTGCCGGGCTGCGCTCCTTCTAGCGTTCCCAGAACGCCGCCATCATCCACAAAGATGGCAAATGGGTTGGTTCCTGGCCCGCCGGTAAGGGCGGAGCAGCTTCCATTAGGCAGGATAAAGTAAGTCATCCCCCCCAACTCGGTAAAGGTGAACTCCTGACCGCCGCCGAAATCGGCCGTTCCCGTAGCCGTCGCCGAAAAAGTCGTAGCCCCCATCGTGACATCCCGCAGCCCTTCAATGTTAATCGCCCCATTTGTCACCGAGCCATCCGCCCCCGTCAGCGTAGACTCAAATCGCAGCATCGTCCGGTAGCTGTCAAAACCGGCTGGCTCCCCATAATTGTTTTCGACGTTCAGACTGATCGTTGTTGGTTCAGACGGTGGCGGTTCCGTTGTCGTCGTTGGCTCCGGTTCCATTGTCGCCGTTGGCTCAACCATCACTTCTGTCGCCTCAACGGCCGTTGTCGGACTGGGAACGGCCGTCCCCACATCCACCGTCGCCGCCAGTACCGCGAGGGTTGGCGGAACCGCCGTTGCCGGATCGCCGCTAAAGTCGCAGGCCAGTGCGGTCAACACCCCCATGAAAATGAAGAATAGGAATGAGAGAGATGCTTTTTTCATGTTAATCTTCCTTATACTGTTGCGATAAATGATCCATTTCTGTCTGTAAAAATCTTGCTGCTTCGTCGAACGAAGGGAACCCAACAACGGCCGATTGTGGCGCCGTTGTGCCAACCTCCTG
>JBAPRX010000642.1:0-3653 GCA_049281335.1 Promineifilaceae bacterium (SeqCode) | reverse complement strand
GATCACCCTGATATTCTGGTGATCGGCGACCTGGCCCATTATGCGCATCAAACCGGCAGTCCGCTGCCGGGTGTGGCTCAGGTAGCCATGCAGCAAGGAGAGTATTCGGCCGAGTTGATTGGCTCACGGCTCAAGCAGAAGCAGATAGCGCCTTTTCGATATAAGGACAAGGGGAATCTGGCGGTGATCGGCCGAAATGCGGCCGTTGCGGATATTCATGGGCTGCGCCTCAGCGGCGCTCTGGCCTGGTATATCTGGATTTTTATCCACATCATGTTTTTGATTGAGTTTGGCAATAAAGTGACTGTGATGTTTCAATGGGCCTGGACCTACTTCACCAAAAAACGAGGGGCGCGGCTTATTACCGGGCCGGATCCGTTTCCGTTGGTTGAGGAAGGAAGGAAATAATTAATTGGTGAATTGGTGAATTGGTGAATGATTAATGGAGTCTGCGTAACCCACGTAATATAGTCAATGATTATGATTTAGGTGATATTTGAAGAGGAGAAGATTCAATGATGAACACCCACCTACTAAGACCGGGACAACCAATTCGGTTAAGTGAAACCAATACGAATGGCAAGGATTTTCACCCGGACCGAGATTCGGCCGAAGAGGAGTTCCGCGATCTGCGAGAGGAGTTCATCGAATTACAGCGTCGTCTGTATGCCGAAGACAAACATAAGTTATTGATTGTTTTCCAGGCAATGGATGCCGGGGGGAAGGACAGCGCAATTCGGAAAGTGTTCAAAGGGGTTAATCCTCAGGGTGTTCAGGTGACTTCCTTCAAAGCGCCTAGCAAAGAGGATTTACAACATGATTTTCTGTGGCGGATTCATAAAGCTGTTCCGTCTAAGGGCTTGATAGGGGTTTTTAACCGCTCCCACTATGAAGATGTGTTGATTGTGCGAGTGGACAATATCGTCCCTGAATCGGTCTGGCGGCCACGTTACCAGTTAATACGGGAGTTTGAGTCTCTGCTGCACAGCACCGGCACGGCAATCCTCAAATTTTATCTACACATCTCTAAAGAGGAGCAGCGAGAACGGTTCCAAGATCGCATTGATGAACCAGACAAAAATTGGAAATTTTCATTTGAAGATTTGGAAAAACGAAAGCAGTGGGAAGATTATATGGCTGCTTATGAGGAGATGTTGAACGAGACGACGACCGATTATGCGCCCTGGTATGTGATTCCGGCCGATCAGAAATGGTATCGCAATGTGGCGCTGATGCGGGTTATTGTCGGTAAATTGCGGGAGCTAAATCTGCAATATCCTACACAAGAGGGGAATTTGAGCGGCGTTGTTGTCTCGTAGTGAGGGGTTAAGCCTCGGCGGCGGTTGGCGGTGTCTCGGAAGCGGCCTCTGTTTCGGGTAATTCCTCTTCCTCGACCTCTTCCTCTTCTTCAGGTTCGGATTCGGGTTCCGGTTCAGGCTCAGGTTCCGGTTCAGGCTGTTCGACCTGTTCAGGCTCCTCGATCTCAGCTTCCTGTACAACTTCCTGGTGATTGGTGGACGGCTCTTCCCACGAAACCGGCAGCGGTTCCTCAAAGGTCTCGTCCATCAGAGGCGGGCCAGCTTGATAGAGGTCAACGTGCTGGTTGCCGCAGTAGGGGCATAGATTCCACTGCAAGTCCATCAAGGAATTGCAATCGGGGCAAATTTTTCGCAGCCGCGTGTGGCAGTGGGGACACAATATCCAGCGAGAGTCTACCGTCCTTGAACAGCCGGGACAGGCTGGCCGTTCTTCGATTTCCTGGAGCAATGCTTCTTCTTCCAAAGCGCGTTCGTAGGCTTCCGCTAATGTTTCGGGGGGGCGAAGAATCAAATAGACGAGCAGCCCTGCCCCCGGCAGGATGGCAACCACAACGGCCGCTAATAGCTGGGCAAAGGGATCACGCGAACGGGAACGCATATCCCGAAATGTCCAGATAACGAGACTGATCCAGACAGCAGCTAATAATGCCCCCAGAATTGAGAAGCAGATTGTGGAATAAGCAATGATTGTGTCGAGGGAAGGAAGCGTCACAGTAAGTTGTTCTCCATATTGGGTCGGATTATAACATAGAGTGACCTGGATGGAAGTGATCCACCCAACGAGTCCGGCACGATTCCCCTATGCCTAAAACAAAACCCCCCGTCAAATGGCGGGGGGTTTTGTTTCCTAAGCGGTGAGACTTCTAATCGAGACACCAGGCAGGTATTGATCCTTGCGGCCCTATACAGGGTGCAGCCTGACTAAACAGGTTACCGATCTGTGGTCCAAGCAAGACGAGAATTAAGACAACAACCACTGCAATCATTACCAATACCAAAGCGTACTCAATAAGTCCCTGTCCCTCTTCTGAAAGATATAACATAATGATATCCTCCTAAAGAATAGATAAATTTAAGCAAAAGAGGGAAACTCTCTTGAGCATGGCAATTAATAAATTATTAAAGAATAATATACACAAGGTAACAGCTTAGAATTTCATTGTCAATGGGAAAAGAGTGCCTTCTTATAAGAACATATTCCTAATTTGCTCGGAATGTTTCGATATTTAAGGAATTTTCTCGTGGGACAAGACAGGTATCGAAGGTAAAGGCATATAATGCTGCGCCGGTCGTCCGAAAGTTTAACGACAATTCGTGCCATTCATAACCAGGGTTAGCCACGATTTGAACGAGACGAGGCCGTTCTATCTGCACATAGCTCAGTCCGGTTTCACTAAAGAGAATGTCCTTGCCCGCATTCTCTGGTGACAAGGGCTTGCCATCTTGCAGCACTTCGACGGTGGGAGCGCCATCGGCCGTTGCCAGCCCCAAAAGCAGCTCGACGGAATCGCTGGAAGGACTCAGAACCACGTTGACGCCCACCGCCCGGTAAGGCAAGATGACCTCGCCACCGTTTTTTCCGGCAAAGGCCACACATTCCGGTTTGGCTTCCCAAAAACCGGAGAGGTAAAAGTGGCCTTCGGTTCGCTCTTCGTCGGGAACCATTGAGTAGGACATCAGGCTGTTGACCACATACCCCTCCGGGTTGCCTAACGCTCCGCCAAACAAGCCCCCACCCTGATACCCGGCATGGAGTTCGGGAGTCGGCCGATAACAGACAGCGCCAGAGGTATCCTCGTCCCGCAAAGGCGGCAGAATTTCCGGCAGGGACACGGTGGCATCTCGCAGTTGTAATAGTTCCTGAATCGCCCGTTCTGTCTCTTCGTAATAACCTTCCCCCTGTCGTTTAAAACGAATGTAGCCCTTGGGATCAATCAAGAATTTTGTAGGCCAGGCGCGGGTCGCAAATTGCTGCCAGGTCTGATAGTCATTGTCTAATAGAACAGGATAACGAATGTTAAACTCCTGAATAGCAGCCTCAATCTGGGAATGATCTCGGCCGAATTTGAATTCAGGGGCATGCACACCAACAATGACCAATCCTTTATCGGCATAGCGTTTGTGCCATTCCAACAAATAAGGCAGGGTTCGGAGGCAGTTAATGCAGGTATAGTCCCAGAAATCAATTAGGAGAACCTGCCCCCGTAGTTGGGCGCGGGTAAGGGGTTGAGGGCTGTTCAACCACTGCCCGGCGGAAAATTCGGGCATGTGGATAATGGGTGGATCGAGTCGTTTTTTTGTCATTGTTGTTTGAGCCACCGAATAAATTCGGCG
>JBAPRX010000641.1:0-7335 GCA_049281335.1 Promineifilaceae bacterium (SeqCode) | reverse complement strand
TGCTACAAGAGCAGTCAATTATATTTATTATCTTCAAATCGAAGTGCTAATTATTTAGGAGGGATCCCTTGAACGTTTCAGATTTGCCGGTACAAGCACGTATCGTACCGCAGAATTACAGTCATCTCGGCCGTTCGGGGCGACGACTGGACAACGCGGTTCGGCGTCTGCTCGACATTATTGGTGCAGGATTAGGCCTACTTTTACTAATGCCTTTGTTTCTTTTTATAGCCTGGCGGATCAAACGCGATTCTGATGGCCCTAGCCTCTATTGGGGCACACGAATGGGAAAAAACGGCCGTCGTTTTCGCATTCTTAAGTTCCGTACTATGTACGAACGGCCGGAAAGTTACAATGGCCCCAAAATAACGGCGCAGACAGATAACCGTATTACGCCCATCGGCCACTGGCTTCGTGACACCAAACTAAATGAACTACCCCAACTATGGAACGTTCTTATAGGCGAAATGAGTCTCGTCGGCCCACGCCCAGAAGACCCGGACCTGGTTCAATCCTGGCCTAAAGAGGTAAGACAGGAATTACTTTCAGTCCGCCCCGGCATCACAAGCCCTGCTTCCATCCTCTACCGCGATGAGGAACAACTGCTCAATGCTGGAGGTCTGCTTGATGACTATCTTCACGTCATCCTGCCCAGCAAACTCCGTCTTGACCTCCTATATGTACGCCATCGTACGCTGCTCAGCGACCTGGACGTCCTTTTCTGGACTGCGCTGGCTCTTCTACCCCAACTTAAACATAAACGGATTCCCGAACATTCTCTCTTTTGGGGGCCGCTTTCTCGCCTTGTCACCAGCCACTTTTCCTGGTTTGTCATTGATTACACCGTCTCTCTGAGCGCAATCATCGTCGCAGGTCTTTTATGGCGCAGCGCTCGTCCCCTGGATCTGGGGCCTCAGTTGGCTATATTAGCGGCCTTTCTTGTCGCTATTGTGTTTAGTTCCGTTAACGCTCTTTTCGGCCTACATCGGGTCTATTGGTCAAAAGCACCTGCAGGCGCTCTCTTTGATTTAGCCATATCCACTGGGGTGGCTACGATGGTAATGGAATTAGTTAACCTTATCTGGCGCCCCGCCCCACCCTTACCACTAAGTCTGCTGCCTATTGCTGCAATCCTAGCTTTTACTGGTTTTGTTTTTGCTCGTTTTCGCGCTCGCATTCTCACCGGGATTGCCAGTCGCTGGCTCACACTTCGAGGCCATACCGGAATGGGAGAACGTGTTCTTATTGTGGGCGCCGGTGATGTAGGTTCCTTTGCCGCCTGGTTGTTACGCAACAGTGATTTCGCTCAGGCATTCAACATCGTTGGGATGGTTGACGACGCACCACAAAAACAAGGAGTACGTATCAACGGACTGCGAGTTTTGGGAAACGCGGCCGAT
This sequence comes from Promineifilaceae bacterium (SeqCode), assembly GCA_049281335.1. Taxonomy (GTDB): domain Bacteria; phylum Chloroflexota; class Anaerolineae; order Promineifilales; family Promineifilaceae; genus JAKEFB01. The sequence goes on along the minus strand of JBAPRX010000641.1, from coordinate 5,935 downwards.
ATTCCAGATATTGTCCACAAACGCGATGTCGGCCTGTTACTTTACGCCATTGCCAACATTGATGAGGATGAACAGGGACAAATACTAGATCTCTGTCGTTCGACACCTGCTCACCTCGTCCTTGTACCTGACATTTTGCAAACTATACGCACCTTTTTTGAGCCTTCAATGACATCGAACTCTCCTTTACCTTTGTCCACATTTGACACTGGTCAATGGTTGGGGCGGCTGGCCCGGCTGGACGATCTCGTTGACGGCCAGGATTGGGAGCAGGCTCGCGCAGAAATTCGGCAAATGCGTCAGGCTCTTTCCGGCAGATAATTAATGACAAATACCAGCAACAATTATTGGCACAATCGCCAGGCGCTTGTTACTGGCGCTGGTGGGTTCATCGGCAGCCACCTGGTTGAACATCTGGTTACGGCCGGCGCGGCCGTTCGCGCTTTTGTCCGCTATAACGCCCGGGCCGATATTGGCATGTTGGCCCAGTTACCCCGCGAAACTCGCTCCGAGCTGGAAATCGTATCCGGTGATCTTCGGGATGCTAACGCCATCCACCAGGCTGTGGCCGATGTAGACGTTGTGTTCCACCTGGGGGCTATTATCTCGATTCCCTATTCCTACCTGCATCCTGTCGAGACGGTCGCTACCAATATCATGGGGACTTTGAATGTACTGTTGGCCTGCCGGGCACACAATACTCCCCGGCTGGTTCAAACATCCACCAGCGAGGTTTATGGGTCGGCGCTTACTGTTCCAATGGATGAAAGCCATCCCTTACAAGGCCAATCACCTTATTCAGCCAGCAAGATTGGGGCTGACAAGCTGGTTGAGAGCTTCATTTGCAGCTACAACTTACCGGCTGTTACAGTCCGTCCCTTCAACACCTACGGCCCTCGTCAATCAGCCAGAGCCGTCATTCCTACCATCATCACCCAGGCACTTACCCAGGAAACGATCCATTTAGGCAACCTGGATACCCGGCGCGATTTCACCTATGTGGCTGATACTGTGGGCGGTTTCCTCCTGGCTGCCCAAAAGGAGGAGGGGCTGGGCGGTGTCTTTAATCTTGGCGTCGGTCAGGATATTACCATTGGCGAGTTGGCGGAGGAGATTGTAGATCAGATCGGCCGTCCGGTGAAAATCGTCAGTGAAGCCGAACGACTGCGCCCAGAGAAGTCGGAAGTGATGCGTCTCCTGTCCGATAACGGCCGTGCTGCCCGGCAGTTGGGTTGGCAGCCAGAGGTTACGTTTACTGAAGGAATCGGCCGTACAATCGCCTGGATTCGGGATCATCTGGATCACTATCAAATCGGAACGTATGAAATTTAATTCTCTATTGGGAGCAACATAAAGATATGAAAGCCGTTATTTTAGCCGGTGGCGTGGGAACACGCCTGGCACCTTATACCAAAATATTACCCAAGCCTCTCATGCCCATCGGAGACATGCCCATTCTGGAAATTCTACTGCGGCAGATGAAACGATGCGGGATCAATGAAGCGATCCTGACTGTCGGGTATCTGGCTAATTTTTTACGCCTTTTCTTCCAGGATGGGGAAGAGCTGGGGTTAAAGATCACATATTCTTATGAAGAAAAGCCGCTAGGTACGGCTGGCCCATTAACCTTGATTAAAGACCTGAACGATACCTTCCTGGTATCCAATGGGGACATCTTGACGACGCTACCCATTGACCGACTGCTGGCCTATCATATCGAGCAAAAGGCAATGGCAACTATTGCCATGCACTGCCGACAGGTCAAGATCGATCTGGGTGTCATCGAACTGGATGGGGGCAACTGCATCAAGGGATATATAGAAAAACCAACCTATGATTTCATGGTTAGTATGGGTATTTACGTATTTGAACCGCAGGTTTTGGATTTTATTCCTAATAACGAATATTATGACTTTCCCGATCTGGTCAAAAAGTTGATTGCTTCTGATCAGAAAGTGGTCGGGTTCCCCTTTGATGGTTACTGGCAAGACCTGGGCCGGAAGGATGATTATGAGCAGGCTGTCGAGGATTTTGTCACTATGCGCCCCCAATTCCTGCCTGATGAGGATACCCTATGACCTGGCGCATCCCCCTGGCTGATTTAGATTATGGACCGGAAGAAGAAGCGGCCGTTCAAGCTGTTGTGCGCGGTCGCTGGCTGACAATGGGAGAGGAAACACGCCAATTTGAAGAGGAATTTGCCAGCTTCACCGGAGCCAAACATGCAATTGCTGTGACGAACTGCACTGCTGCCTTGCACCTGGCTGCTGTCGCTCTTGGTTTAGGGCCGGAGGATGAAGTCATTGTTCCTTCCCTCTCTTTTGTGGCTACTGCCAATGGCATCCGTTACACAGGGGCAACGCCTGTTTTTGCCGATATTTGCGGCGAATACGATCTAAATCTTGATCCGGCCGATATTGCCGCAAAGATCACACCAAAGACACGAGCGATTGTCGTCATGCACTATGGCGGCTATCCGGTCAATATGCCAGCTATTTTGGAGTTGGCTGGTCGTTACGATCTGGCTGTCATTGAGGATGCCGCTCACGCGCCAGGTTCTGAACTTGACGGCCGTCATTTGGGAACCTGGGGAGATATTGGTTGTTTCAGCTTCTTCTCTAACAAGAATCTGGCGACCGGCGAAGGGGGAATGCTGACAACGGACGATGATGCGCTGGCTGAAAAGCTGCGGCTTGTCCGCTCTCATGGCATGACTTCCCTTACCTGGGATCGTCATAAAGGCCATGCCTTTAGCTATGACGTTGTTGCTCCCGGCTACAACTATCGTCTTGACGAAATTCGGGCTGCACTCGGCCGTGTACAGCTGCGAAAGTTAACCCCAGGTAACAGACGGCGTGCTGAACTCAACCAACAATATGAAGAGATGTTGGCCACGCTGACTCCAGAACTCACATTGCCTTTCTTTCAGTGGCAGGGAACCTTTGCCTATCACCTTCGACCGGTGCTGCTGCCGCCGAACATTGATCGTTCTCACTTTATGACTATAATGAAAGAGCAGGGAATCCAAACAAGCATACATTATCCGCCCATTCACCAATTTCAATATTATCGGCAAATGAATCAAAATAATAGACTGGCTCTTCCGAAGACTGAACAAATCACTGGCTGTGAGGTTACGCTACCTCTTTTTCCCGGTATGACGGCCGATGACGTTGAAACCGTCTGTTGTGCTGTTCAGACAGCTTTTGCACAGTTAAAAGGATGAGTTGGAAACGATGATCGAGATTCTCAGGTCAACGAAATTCCGTATTTGAACGAGAAGTAACGGACAATATCTATGGAACTTAAACTTTTATTTATTTTACTACGCCGATGGATTTGGCTTCTCCTGATTGGTTTGATTTTAGGGGCAGGGGCTGGTTTTTTTATTAGCACTCGTCAAACTCCCGTTTATCAGGCGACGACCAAAGTAATGGTTATCCAACCACAGGAGAGCAGTGTAACGGCCGATGTCAGCCTGAGCGATCAGGAGCTGGCTCAAACTTATATCGCCCTCCTGACAACTCAGCCTGTTCTGGATGCTGCCAGCGAGCGGCTGGGTTTTGCTGTACATGGGGGTCAGGTCTCTGCCCAACAAACTTCGGGGACTCGTCTTTTAGAAGTCGTTGTTCGGGCCGGCAACGCCGACCAAGCTGCCCTCATTGCAAATACCCTTGTTGATGTGCTTATTGAGCGCAACAACACTCTCCAATCCGGCCGATTTTCCGCGTCTGAAGAAAGTTTGCAGGCTCAAATCAGCCAGGTGGAAAACCAGATCAATCAGTTACGCAACGAACTTAACGGCGAAAATAGTGAGGATAGTCAGGACCGCCGCCAGACGTTGGAAACTGATATGGCAAACTTGCGGAAAGAAATTAATGTCCTACACCAGGAAATAGATAACTTGACCTCTCCTTCCCTTTCTAACGAAGAAGAGAATACTTTATTAAACAAGCAAGTCGAGTTGGCTCAAATGCAATTTGATTTGACTGTCGAACAAAATGCCTATAGCGGCCGTTTGCAACAAAACCCCAACACTCGTGATACAGCAACAGAACAACGTATCCTTGATTTGCAAGAAGGGGCTATCCTTCTGCAACAAGAGATAGACGATCTTCGGACGAATGCACTGGCAAACACACCTGAAGCACTAGACCAGTTAGCCGAAAAGCAAGCTACATTGGAACAACTTCAATTGCAACTGGATGTAGCCGAGGGACAATATATGAACTTGCTTGCCCCTGGGCAATCAACAAGTTCCGGCGGCAATACGGGTACCCAAGAACGGCAGCAGACAAGTTTATCCCTCTACCAGCAACTCTATTCCAATCTCCTCAGCACGTATGAATCGGTACGATTGGCTCGCTTACAAAATACCCCTGACCTCGTGCAAGTAGAGCAAGCCTCAGCACCTAATTCTGCGATTGAACCTCGTCCACTCCAAAGTACGCTCCTGGGGGGCGCCATTGGGTTACTGATTATGGGTGCAATTGCCTTTCTAATTGAATATCTGGACGATTCAATTAAGACACCGGAAGAAATCAGCCAGGCGTTCGGTCTACCAGTTATTGGCTATATCGCCGATACCGGCTCTAATGGTAACGGACACGAAAGCATCGCTGTTGCGGAGGAGCCGAGGTCGCCAACAGCGGAGGCGTTTCGTGCCTTACGGACAAATCTTGATTTTGCCAATGTTGATAAATCCTTAAAAACTATCCTCATTACCAGTCCTAATCCTACTGATGGAAAGACAACTGTTGCGGTTAATCTGGCTGCTATTATGGTTCAGGGTGGTAATCGTGTTCTTTTAATTGATGCGGACTTGCGCCGACCTCGTATTCATCGCTTCTTTGACATCTCTAATAAAGTGGGTCTCTCCGATGTATTCCTCTGGAGTGAAGCGAAGGTCACTCATGTGGTTAAAGCCTGGCAACCGATGAAAAATCTGCGGATCATACCCAGTGGTAATCAACCGCCAAATCCAACTGAACTGCTAGACTCGGCGAGAATGGATGAAATTTTGGCCCAGGCCAAAGAACTCGGCGATATGGTTATCATTGATAGTCCACCTTTTGTTGTTTCGGATGCTGCTGTCCTGGCAGCAAAAGTAGATGGTGTCTTACTTATTCTGCGACCTGGTCAAACCAGTATAGGCGCTGCCCAGGCCATGGTAGAGCAATTGAGACGGGCTAATGCGCGTATCATTGGTGTGGTTTTGAACCGGATTCCAAATAAGGGTGGCCTTTTCTCAAACGGCTACGGCTATTACTATGCCCCCTACTACTATGATTCTAGTAAATATTATCATGACCAATCTAACTCGAATGGACATGGACCGAAGCGGAAGAAAAGCGGCCGTTTGCGGCTGTTAGGCAAGGGGCAACATAAAACTAAAACTGAAAAAGCTGAATGAGCTAGTCTAAAACTGAGGGCGACAATAATCGCTTTACAGGCCGTAAATATGGGGGAAATTGGGGGAAACCCTACCCTCAACTAATTCCTGGTTGAGTACTATTACGCCGTGAAACGGCATCTACCAAAACTGCAAACAGTAAAACCATCCCGTTAATCACAAACTTCACTCCGGCACTTAACCCCAGCAAACCCATCCCGTTTTCGACGCTGACGATTACCAATGCCCCAAGCAGCGCACTGGAGACTTTGCCGCTGCCGCCAAATAGACTGGTTCCACCAATCACTGCCGCGGCAATGGAGTTGAGCAGCAGGTTGCCGCCGCCAGCGCTCGAATTTTCCAAAAAAGATAGAGCGCCGCCGTGAGTTGCAGCGCCTTTTGGCCGCAGTATACCTCAAATGGCTGTTTCCCATCGGCCGTTGCATACTCCTTCAACAACCACTCGAGCGCACCTCGCAGATTATCATAGTCTCGTTCCAGAAAATTTAACCACAAAATGAGTTCGCCGCTGCGTGGTTTCGA
>JBAPRX010000640.1:0-1992 GCA_049281335.1 Promineifilaceae bacterium (SeqCode) | reverse complement strand
TGAACGGCAGGCTGATGTCGTTTTCGTACTGCGCCACCACGCGCGCCAGTGGTACGGTGAGATCATAACGCATGGCGACCTCTTCTTTGCCACCAGGATGTTGGGCTTGATAGATGAGCTTCTCCGCGTCCTCGCCATATTTACCCAGCAGTGTATCCTTGAGTTCCAGGACAGGTGTTTGCAGCGGCTCGAACCCGTACAGATGAAAAACCTCTCGTACCACCCCAAAAACATATTCACGCTTCAACATTTCCCCCGGCAAAAAGTCACGCATTCCTTTTGGCAGGCGGGGTTTTATTTTCACGTCGCTCATAGTTTCCCTCGTGTAAAAAGGCAATAAAAAAGCGCAGACCAACGTCCGCGCTTCTGTGATTTCAATCAGCCGTTGGTCAAACGTTATTCAAGATAAAATGATGATTTCGTCGCTGGCAAATCATTACAAATCCTTCGGCTCATGGCTACCATAGTAGTATAAATGGATGGTTGCCAGTTTGCAAGTAAACGCAACCCTGATTGGTTACCAACCTCAACATTGTCTTCACAAATTTTTCGGAAATCATAAACGTTCTTCATTACAGAAAATATTTAGGATTCATTTATCACATTAGGTTAAGGGATAATCTATGGCGAATCTCACTGAGGTAAGAACTGCTCTCAAAGCGGGCGACAAGCAAAAAGCCGCCCAAATCCTGAAAGTAGTATTGAAGGAAAAACCAAGTGCTGATGCCTGGGTCTTGGCCGCTAAGTTGAGCAGCAATCCAGATACCGCTAAACAACACTTACAGCGCGCACTCAGTTTCGATTCTAAAAATGCTACCGCACGAGATATGCTGCGAGATTTAGGTGGTGAGCAGAAAAGTTATCATGCCAATCTGATGGAAGAAGTTAAGATTGGTATGGAGGAGTTTGGGCAAAATAGCCGCCTTCTAAGCCGTTTGAATCCCAATCAACGAGTCATTCTGGTTACAGGGGTGTTCGTCTTGGTTTTTATCACAAGCGGAATTCTACTCGCCAATTTGGCGCGGCCAGCGGAAGTAGAACAACGAGAACTTCCACCCATTCCCACCGTTGCGGTCATCGCAACCGATTCGCTGTTGACTTCCTTTTCCGGCAGTGGTTTGAATATAGCTGACATCCATCAGGTCGATCCACTTCCAGACACTTCAATCAGTGAACAGGTGGAAATGACCGTACAAGATGCTGCGGGATCATATCCAGCAACCGTTTTTATGTACACCGATATTGACGGCCTCGTGAAGGATCGGTTGCGGCTGGCGAGTCTGGGGGCATCCAACAGGATTGTAGTAAACCAGACGGCAGTGCTGGTGTATCCGCTGGAGGTCGATCCGGTCACTGCCGACTCTCTCGAATCCGTTTTTAATTCAGTTGCCGGTAGTTAAGTTCATAAGGAGAACAACGAATGTTTCGGCGACGACGAATCCGAATTGTAATAGAACCTTCAAAGTCCGAACCTGGTCAAGGGCTTGTTGAATACGCCCTCATCCTCAGTCTGGTTGCATTGGTCTGTATTCTTGTTCTCACTGTAGTGGGAAAAACGGTCAGCAACACCTTCGGTGAAATCACCTGCACATTGGGTGGGGATGGCGGCGCGAGTTGTGTCTGTGTAAACGAACAGGTGGTCATTACCGGCTCTTGCCTGGGAACCACTTTTGCGGGAACCATCACCAGTGACTGTGACGAAACTGTGGGTTATGCAATAAATGACGGTGGCGGCAGCGCCTTGAAGGGACAGAGTTTTACCTGGCCCGGTTCTTCTTACTGCATGGGTAGTTATCCCCAAATTTATGGCTACTCGTATCGCGACGACGGGAGTGCTAAAGACTTCGCGGTTACGCCTCAGTAAATTACTCGAACTTATCGTCATTATCATTTACGAACAGTGGGGCTCCCCACTGTTTTTGTTTCTACTGCGTCAATCCCACATTACGGCCTTCTGGAGTAATACATGTTTGGGCAGCAACATTGCCGACC
>JBAPRX010000639.1:0-12021 GCA_049281335.1 Promineifilaceae bacterium (SeqCode) | reverse complement strand
ATTGTTAGACTGAACGGTTATCCGGGAGAGTGCCCTAAATGTAAGCAGGAGTTCTATGTTTAGAACCAGACAGCCAGACATTTAGGGACGCCGAAGGGGCAAATTCGTCTGCAAAATCATTGGAGACGGGTGAATCTCTCAGGCAAAAGGACCGGATAATTGGGCATCTCTGGAAAGCCAGGGCAGATGCGGGAAATTACCTGTTAACAGATAAGTAGATATTTGTAATCGAGTAATTATTATTTACCCAATTACTCAATTACTTAATTACATTCTTTCCCTGCAACCAGGTTCACTAAATACTTCCCACTCCCCCCAGGCACCGAAGGGGCAAGGCGTTCGTGGACAAATGATTGTCTCAGGCGAGCGGTGAAACTCTCAGGTTATAGACAGAGGACGCTACCAAATCAGCTTGTAATTCAGGCGGTTTGGCAGCGTCCTTTTTTTGTTTCTATTTCGCACTCTGCTAAGAGATTGGTTCAATCTCTCATTCAGCAACTATATTTGTCTTACTTGTAACCGTTCACTAATTGCATTAATAGGAGGCGATAGATGAGTAATATTCCCGGAGATTTACTGTACACCAAAGAAGATGAATGGATTCGCATAGATGGAGACGAGGGTGTCGTTGGTATTACCGACCACGCTCAGGATTCTCTCTCCGACATCGTCTTTGTCGAGCTGCCCGACCCCGGCGAGACCTTTGGCGCAAACGACATATTTGGAACCGTTGAATCGGTGAAAGCAGCGGCCGATCTTTACATGCCCGTTGATGGCGAAATTCTGGAAACAAATGAAGCGTTACTCGACGCCCCGGAGGTAATCAATTCGGCCCCCTATGCAGGTGGCTGGATGATTAAGATAAAAATTGGAGATGCCAGCCAGTTAGATGATCTAATGGACGCCGAGGCTTACCAGTCCTATTGTGATGAGCGCGATTAAGGGATACGTTAATGAGCGAGGCTAATAATTTAGATAACGTTGAGCTTTTACGGCCGGTTGACAGCTTTGTAAAGCGTCATATCGGTCCCCGTTCGGAAGCCATTCCCCGGATGTTAGAAGCATTAGGGGTTGCTTCCCTGGAAGAGTTAATTGATCAGGCCGTTCCCCAGGTTATTCGCATGAGCAAGAAGCTCCAGTTACGGCCGCCCCAGAGCGAATCAGAAGTCTTAACCGAGCTTCGAGAACTGGCCGATCAAAACAAAGCCTATCGCTCCTTCATCGGCATGGGCTATGCTGACTGCCTGACGCCGCCCGTCATCCAGCGCAACATTCTGGAAAATCCTGGCTGGTATACCCAATACACGCCATACCAGCCGGAAATTGCTCAAGGCCGGTTGGAAGCGCTGCTGAACTTCCAGACCATGATCACCGATTTGACCGGCATGGAGATCGCCAATGCCTCTTTACTCGATGAAGGAACGGCCGCAGCGGAAGCCATGACCCTTTGCCACCGCTCCATGCCGCGTAAATCAACAGCCAACACCTTCTTCGTCTCCGAAAAATGCCACCCCCATGTCATTGCCGTTGTTCAGACCCGCGCCGAACCGTTGGGCATTCACGTTGTTGTAGGGGATCACAACAGCTACAAGGCTGACGATCAAACCTTCGGCGTCCTGGTACAGTACCCAACCACAGAAGGCGATATTCTCGACTACGGTCCATTCTTTGAACAGGTACATGAAGCGGGCGCATTTACCGTTGTCGCGGCCGATTTACTGGCTCTGCTGCTGCTGCGTCCCCCGGCCGAATTTGGGGCCGATGTCGTCGTCGGCAACAGCCAGCGTTTTGGCGTGCCATTGGGCTATGGCGGCCCCCATGCCGCTTTCATGGCGACCAAAGAGGATTTGAAGCGGCAGATGCCCGGCCGTCTGGTTGGCGTCTCAGTTGATTCGAGCGGCGAACCGGCGCTGCGCCTGGCCTTGCAAACCCGCGAACAGCATATCCGGCGTGATAAAGCAACCAGCAACATCTGTACCGCCCAGGTTTTACTGGCAATTATGGCTTCCATGTATGCCGTCTATCACGGGCCAGATGGACTGACCCGTATTGCTCGGCGCGTGCAGTTGCTAACGGCCGTTTTAGCCAGACAATTGCAGCAGTTGGGTTACACCATCAACACCGCCCCCGTTTTCGACACCCTGACCATCAGCGGCGGCCCCAAGGATCAAGCGGCGCTGGAACAGGCCTCGTTGGAACGGCAAATCAATCTCAGGTTGTATGAAGACGGCCGTGTGGGTGTCACTCTCGACGAAGCCACAACCATCGTACAGTTGCAGAGCCTGCTGGCTGTCTTTGGGGATGGACAGGCCGATATTGAGCAGTTGGCTGCCGAGGTGGATTTGGCTTACCCGACCCACCAGCGCACCACCGACTTCCTGACCCACCCGGTTTTTCATAAATACCACTCCGAAACGGAGATGATGCGTTACATTCACCGCTTGCAGGCCCGCGACCTCTCGCTGACCCACTCTATGATTCCACTTGGCTCCTGTACGATGAAGCTGAATGCAACGGCCGAAATGTATCCCATCTCCTGGACCGAATTCGGCCATCTACATCCCTTCGCCCCGCTGGAGCAGACAAAAGGTTATCAAGAACTGTTTGACCGCCTCGAATCCTGGCTGGCCGAAATTACCGGCTTTTCTGCCATTTCCCTCCAACCCAATGCCGGTTCCCAGGGCGAGTACACCGGTTTGCAGGTGATTCGCGCCTACCACCACAGCCGGGGCGATCACCATCGCAACGTCTGCCTCATTCCCGGCTCGGCACATGGGACCAACCCGGCCAGCGCCGTTCTGGCTGGTATGGAAGTGGTCGTGGTAACAACTGACGAGGAAGGCAACATAGACATTGCCGATTTGCAAGCCAAAGCCGAGAAATACAGCGCCAACCTGGCCGCTTTGATGGTCACATATCCCTCCACTCACGGCGTTTTTGAAACGGGAATCCGCGACATCTGCCGCATCGTTCACGAGAACGGCGGCCAGGTCTATCTGGACGGGGCCAATATGAATGCCCTGGTCGGCATTGCCCAACCAGGCGAATTTGGGGCCGATGTCTGCCATCTGAATCTGCACAAAACCTTCTGCATCCCGCACGGCGGCGGTGGACCAGGGGTAGGGCCGATTGGCGTTGCCGAACACCTTGCGCCATTCCTGCCCGGCCATCCTGTCGTGCCCGGTGTTGGCGGCTCCCAGGCAATTGGGGCCGTTGCGTCCGCTCCCTGGGGCAGCGCCAGCATTCTGCCCATTCCCTATGCTTACATCGCCATGATGGGTGCGGAAGGGCTGACCAGAGCAACCGAAGTTGCCATCTTGAACGCCAACTACGTCGCCGCCCGGCTGCAAGATTACTATCCGGTGTTGTATACCGGCGCAAACGGCCGTGTTGCCCATGAATGTATCATTGACCTCCGCCACTTGAAGGACAGTTCCGGCATCTTGGTCGATGATGTTGCCAAACGGCTGATGGACTACGGCTTCCACGCCCCTACGATGTCTTTCCCCGTTCCGGGAACGTTGATGATTGAGCCGACCGAAAGTGAATCGCTGGATGAGCTAGACCGTTTCTGCAACGCCCTCATCTCAATCCGGCAGGAGATTCAAGACGTGGAAGACGGCCGCATTGACCCCGACAACAACCCTCTCAAACACGCCCCGCACACGGCCAAAGAGATAGCCGCCACCAATTGGGATCGGCCCTATACCCGTGAACAAGGCGCATTCCCGGTGACATGGGTGCGGGACAACAAATTCTGGCCCCCGGTCGGCCGTGTCGACAATGTCTACGGCGACCGTAATCTGTTCTGCGTCTGCATTCCTATTGAAGAATATGTGGAGTAATTGGTTAGAACCGGCTTGTAATTGGTAATTTGTAATTGGTTGATTGAGTTGATTTGACGCTTGAGAATCAACTTAATCAACCAACCTCATCGTAGGTGAGCCATTAACCTAATCAAATCACGCACGCTTTGAACGCATGGCCTTCGTGTGTTCAATAGTCGGGTCGTTTGCCAATCTCCGGTATTCCTCAGACTCAACCGCATAAACAGCCATTTTGCCATCAGCGTTGCTGTGAATACCCCAACCGTGTCGTTTACCCAGTGGGGAGGAGCGCATACAAGCCTGGCTTTTAGAAAAGAACTGATGACGCGCCTCATCCTTTTCGGCTGGCTGAATCTCATTCCTTTGCGCATAGACCTCAAATAATACATCGTCCGATGTGTATTCATAAGGATGTTGGCTAATCATCTCAAATTGGTACATGGCGATAGTTTTGCTATCTGCTTTTCGAGAAGTGGGTATTTCGGCCGTTATCACAGGGCAGTCCTCCGCCACTTCGATGAAGGTGTCGTAGTAGTTGGTTGTATGATCCATCTTCTAGCTATTTCCCCGCAGGCATATAAATTTCGTTCTCATTACGAAATAACTCAATCAACCTTATCTAAATCCGGAGTATCCCCAGATTTATAGTTGGCGCGTGGTTCTCTCAAGGCAGTTGCTACATCATCTGTTGTAGCGCCTAGCGTGTAGGCAGCTTTCAGCAATAAGTCTACCGATACACTATCGTCGGCCTTTTCCATTTTCGCAACGCGTGACTGGCTTGAGTTTAGTAATTTGGCAACGGCCGTTTGTGTTAAATTTTTCTTTTGCCTTAGATTCTTCACAGTTTGGCTGAGTTTGAACTTGGTTTCAATATAAGCCATTTCAGAAGGGGAGAGACCCAGAAAGTCCTGGACAGAGGTAGTTATCCACCCGTTCGCTTCGAGTTGTTGTTTCTTTTTTGGATCCATGATCGTCTCCTTCTTAAGTAAAACTTGAGTCGTACTTCTGTATTCTAAGTTTACTGATTTCTATTACTTGCTGCGGTGTTTTTCTAGTCTTTTTCTGGTGTACTTCAAGAATTACTATTGCATCAGAATCAACGCGGTAAAAGATTCGCCACTGGTTAATTCTGAGTTCGTGGCATCTTGACCGAATGTTTGGCATAGGTCTGGATTCCGGTAAGGATAAAGTCTTTCCTTGTTGCAGACTGCGCAATAAAAGTCCAGTCTTACACCTTTCTGCTTGACATGGGTGGTGTTTTCATTTCCCCATGTAATATGAAGAGTGGTTTGTCTTCCTGCATATAAACCCTAAAGAATTATGTCGGATATGACATAATAGATAATAAACTTTTCCTTATCGTTTGTCAAGCGCTGACGCAAAATTTACTGTTTGCTCGCCCTGGCCCCCTCCCACTCAAGAGACAATCACAATACCGCTCCCAATTACCAATCACCAATCACCTGACTGGCTGCAACGCCCGCCACAACGGCCCGTCCTGCCGCACCCCCCGCCGGTCAAGGTCGCTGTTCGCCAGAATGACGCCCCCCGTACACCGAGCCGTCAGCCCCCGAATGATACGGCTAAGAAGCTGATTGCGAATCTTGAAATCCTCTTCCATCGTCCACAATTTATCCGGTCGCCAGCTTTGAGCCAGGACAAACGCATTACTCAACGGCTGTCGGGGGATGTCCCACCAACCTGTTGCCCCTGTTTCCAGCCACACCTGAACCTGCACCGTTTCCCCCGCCAATAAATAGCCGAAAATTGTCGAGATGATAACCCCATTGGGATCGGGGGGGTCGCCCAGCTCTGGCGGATCGGCCGTTACCAACCCCTGGTAAATTCCCGTAATAAACGCCTCCCCAATTTCGGCCGTTGTCCGCAGCCCCATCGGTTCGGCCGCCTGCCGCAGCCGCCCCGCCGTTCGCACCAACCATTCACAAACGGCCGCCCCCGCCAAATCAGGCTCCGGTTGAAAGCGTGGCTGGGCCAGCAGGGTATGGAAAAGGCGATGCAAGAAAGTATCCAGCGGATGCTGCCCGCCTTGTTCGGCCAGCCAGTTCCGCAAATCCTCCACCAACGCTACAAATTCAGCCCCGACCCGCTCCACAATCTCGGCCGATAACTCACTGATCGGCAGCAGCATCGGCCCATCAGCCACATACAGATGGTCGGTCAGCAGTTCAGCCCGCGCCGGATCAAGCCCAAAGATACTCAAATTCAGCGCCTCAGCCACATCATAAGCCGCCGGATGCACGCCCCAATCGGGATGGGCCAGCGCCAGCCAGGTCAGCCAGGCCCGGATGCGCGGCTCTTCACGTGGGCTGGAACGGCGGCGTAGGAACCGGTAAGGAATACCCAGGTCGCTAAAATTCTGAGCCAGATTGTAGCGCAGCGCCCCGTCCAGATAGGGGGTGATAATTGCTATCTGATTGGTTGCCACCCCCTCATCCAACAGTTGCACCAACAGTTCGGATAATTCCGCAACCATTTCCCGCCGGTATCGGCCGCCCACCACAGAAACAATGGCCTCTTTCGCTTCGGCCGTTGGATGGTGGGTATTCATCAAATGGTTCTCAACCAAATTGGAGAGATGAATGAGTGGAATGGAGGCAGTGAAGCTTTCTTCAAACTGGTAAGTATAGGTACAGCGGTCAAAAAATTGGTTCGCGCCGGTTGGATCGGCCGCTAAAAATCGTTTGTACCCCCCACTCTTGTCATAGGCAATAGCGGCCGTTTGGGTTTCGCTCATCAGGCTGGTGACAAAATTCTGCCCCGCCGGAGTCTGCTCCTCCACATTATCCACCAGCAGGTGACGGTATCGTTCGCTGAAATAGCGATGAAATTCAGGGTGTTTAACCAGTTGGGTATCAAAGACCTGGACCACCAGCGACAAATCCAACATGCCATTGTCCAGGCAGAGACGCCGGAAGCGGCGAGCGGCCGTTGTCGCATCATTCAAATGGCGAATATGGTCTTGTTCTCCGGCCCAGGTACTCAACTGCCGGGAAGAAGCCTGGTCTAAGGTCAGGCCATTTAAGGCTGCCCGGTTCAAGGTGTCCAAAAGCTGGCTGACGATCTGCTGCGGCCGTAAACGCAGCCCCGCAAAGGCTCCTTGCTCTAACATCGGCGTCACAACCTGCCACATCAGCAGTTGGGCCAGATCGTAGCTTAGAAAGGTGGGGGGGCGGTAAGCGTGGGCAAAGCCAGACGGCCGTGCCACCAGCGGCCAGAAAAGCGACACCATTTCGCGGGCCATCGCCTGATAGGTCGTAATTTGCAGGTCGGCATAGGGGCCAAGACCAGATTGGTGGATGGTGTCCAAAAAAGTCTGACCATGTTCCGGCTCTCCCACCAACACCAGCATGGTATAGGCCGGTTCGCCCATTTGCAGCAAATGCAGCAGCCGGAGGTGAAGGGCGGTGCTTTTACCCGTTCCGGCCGCACCTAAAAGGAAATTGCTTTGCCCCGCTTCAATCGCGGCGGTTTGCATAAGGGTCGCGTTCACCACTATTTACCGGTCTCTGGATACAAAAGCATTTGCGTACAGCGAAACATTGCCAGCGTCTTATCACGCTCTTCGATGTAAACTCTGGCATCCCAGACCTGAGTAGTACGGCCGAGATGCACCGGTGTCGCCCGGCAGTAGAGCATCCCTTCTTGAATCGAGCCGAGGAAGTTACATTTTAGCTCAATCGTTGTGAAGCCAAATGCCCCATCCGGTAAATTCGCCATCGTGCCATAGCCAGATGTTGTGTCGGCCAGCGTTGTCACGGTACCAGCGTGAAGGTAACCATTGGGAGCCATTAATTCGGGACGAACCGGTAAGCGGCTTAACAAAGAACCTTCCTCGACTGCCAGTATTTCAATACCCATCAAACCCGGCAAGTGCCCCTGACCGATGGCGTTTAGTCCTTTTAGGATCTCGTCGTTGTTCATAGATTACGCTACATCCGATAGCGCAGAACGGCCGCACCCAGCCGAATTTCATCCCCATCATTCAACGTCTGCCCCTGATTAGAAACGGGCTGCTCATTGACCCACGTCCCACTGGTGCTGCCCTCGTCATAGATGCGATAAGCATTGTTTTCCAGCACAATGCTGGCATGAAGCCGCGAGACAGTAATGTCATTTTCAAAAACAATGTCAGCCTGGGCAGGAGAACGGCCGATACGATGTTCAACGGCCGTCAGGTCTATCGTCGGCGGCATCCGCGTCACCGACTCCAGAATTTCCAGGTAGGGGGCGTCCGATTGTCTCATCGGAGGCTGCTGAACGGGAGACCAGGGTTCGCCTCCTTGCTCAGGTTGGTCCCAGGTATTCGCTTCGGGCCAATTTTGCTGGGGCGCATACTCCTGCGGCTGGCCCCATTCTTCCTGCTCATTGTCAGGGGCATATCGTTCAAACTCTTTCTGATACTGTTCCGCTTTTCGGCCGTACCGCTGTACTTCAGCCGCATCTTGCAGGTAAGGACGCAGGAACGGAATCCGGCGCAGCGCCGAAGCCAAACCAAGCCGCTGTAAAAGCCGCCAGCGACGAGTTGCAACTGCCAGGAGCGCCAGCACCACCAGCAGAACAAGCACCACAAAACAGCCAATCACATAGCGCAAGATAGTAGACGCGCCCCCCGTACTCGGACTCCCTTCGGATTCATTGGTTACTTCTTCATTAACAGTCAGGGAAATGGCCGGGCTGGTCGCCCGTTTCCCTTGATTATCGGTGATGGCAATTTGGACAGTATTTTGCCCAAAGGTAAAGTCACTTATCTGAACCGAAAAGCGATCCAGTTGCGTGACATCAATACTTTGGACGGGCGTTCCGTTCACCAGGATTTCCGCGTTTGTCACTTCGCGTTGAATGTCATCCAGCCAGCTAACAGAGGCCGAGAATGAAAGCTGTACCGGGGTTTCCAGATCAGACAGCGTGAACTCCCGGTTCTCTTCGGGCAGATTCAGAACCACACTGGGCGCTGCGGCCGAAACGGTGACAGTCGTTTGAACCTGAATAGCCGGTTCATTCGCCAGCCCCAGAACGATTTGTTGTTCCCCGGCCGATAAGTCTTCAACGGTGTATTGCAGCAGGGTGTGATTTCTAAACAGACCAATACGCTGCCAGATAGCCCCGATCCCGGTTGGATCGTCCAGGGCCGCCCCAATACCCCGGCTGTCAGCAGCGACAGTTCCCAGGTATGTCCGGCCTGCTTCCTGGCCTCCCGGCTGCAAATTAACGTTGGTGAGCGAAATCGTATGGATAGGAACATGGGCAGCGAGTGCATGAGAAGCCACATCCTGCCCTTCAAATTGGGTGCTGACCGCATCTGTCCCGTCAGTCATCACCACCAACGAAGTATACAAATTAGGATCGGGTTTTATTGAATTAATATTGTCCAGTAGGCCAACCAGACTATCAATCAAGGCGGTGGGGCCGCCCTCAGGTTCGAGCGGGGTGGCGAAAAAGTTTCGGACGGCGTTATAGAAATGAGTCGGTTCTAACAATTGGACAGCGGCCGTTTCTCCCACCCGATAAATAGCAATGTAATCCAGCCCTTCCTGCATATTCGGTGGACTGGCAAACTGTTCAATCGTTTGCTGAATCGCCGGAAGCTGCTCTTGAATCCCCGGCGGAATATCAATGATGAAAACAGTGAAGGTTCCCACCGCTTCCGGGCCGCCGCTGGTCAAATTATTGATTCCCAATCCATTGTTGGTCACAATTAAATTAGTTGGAGATAAATCAAGCGGCGTTCCATCCGGGTTGACACCGTAGGCCCGGAGGGTAATGGTTGGAGCGCTTTCGGCATCTGCATTGGAAAGAAAGAGCCAGCTTTCACCCCCTTCTTGCGCCAACGCCCTCAAACTCCCCAGTGGCCCTAAAAGAACAGCAACGAGAGTAATAAAGAAAGCAAATTTTCTGTTAACCACCCACCTGCTCTCAAGCATCATGTTTTACCCTTTTCCTGTTCCTGGTGTGTTATATATAATAAAAAGAAAACATACAGCTAGAAATAGCCTCTGTCAAGGATAAGAAAAGGCTTGCATACCAGCTTGTATGAAACTATACTGCGCTAATAATAAAACCAGTAAGAATCGTGCCTACCATTTCATCGTTGGTTGCACACAATCAAGGATGGTTACTTATGTTAATTCACCCACGAACTTTTTTCAAGCTATTTCTATCCCTCCTTATCCTTTTTTTGCTGGTATCCTCCGTTTTCGCCCAAGAAGAAGGCACTCAGTTACGAATTAGCCAAATTGACACGGCCGATTTTCCCCAGGTCGCCGTTCGCGTTTCAGCCACCGACGTTGAAAACAACCCAATTGATGCCTTGACTGGCCTGACAGTTAGCGAAGACCAACAAACAATATCGGACTTTGATACCAGACAGGTTGCCGTCGGCATAGACTTGATTTTCGTGATAGATGCCAACACCGCCATTGAACAGGTAGATGAAGGCAGCACCCTCAGCCGCCGAGAGAAAGTTCGAGACAGCATTAATGATTACGCCAATACCATCATGGATGTCGGTGGGCAGGATGACATCGTTAGCATCATCGTTCCAGAGGGAGAAAGCGGCCGTTTTCTGGAACAATCAAACATGACCTACTCGAACGAGGTCATTAACGCTATTAACTTTTATGAGACTGGCGATCTGGCAGACACTCCCCTGAACGCGATGCTGGAAATGGCGCTCGACAAGGCGGAAGAAAATCAGGACGACGGCCGTTATCAGGTCATCTTTCTCTATACCGATGGCGGTCAGCTAAACACCCAGCTTGATTACCCGGCGCTGACCGAACGCGCCCAAACAGACGGCGTCAGCTTCTACGGTGCGATCCTCGGTTCCCGCGCCGACCAAAACGAGATTGCCAACGTCACCCAGTTGACCGACCCCACCGGCGGAACCTACGTCCACATGCCAGAATCGGCCGATGCTGATCCGCTCTTTGAATCCATTAATGAGAAAGCTGTTCAAACCGAAATCGTATACCAGTCCACCGCCTACCACAGCGGCAGCCCCCAGGTTGTCATCACCTTGGGGGATGCCAGTGCAGAGGTTTCCTATGATCTGACAGTCGAACCGGCCGCCGTTGCCATTCCTTTGGACAACAGCCAGCCGATTCGCCGGGTAGCGACTGACGCCGATACGCCACTGGAAGAGATGGAGCCGACCAGCCAGCCGCTTGCGGCCGAAGTTACCTGGCCCGACGGACATCCCCGTTCGCTAACCTCCGCCACCCTGTTGGTAAATGGGACTGAAGTGCCGCTGGATGCCCCGGTCCTAGACAACAATGGGCTGTTGACCTTCGAATGGAATATCAGTGGGCTGGATGCTGGTGATTATGAACTGCAAGTGAGAATTGTTGATGAATTGGGCCTGGAAAGTGTCAGCGATTCACTCCCCCTGACCATTGAAATTGACCGTCCCGATTCCTCGGAAGTCGTCGGGACGCCCGTCCCAACTCAGGAAAGCGAAGCTGCGGCCGAAACGGAAACCGGCGAGAGTTCAGGTTCTATCATAGATACCCTTCAGGAGAATATCCTCCTGGTCGCCGTTGCTGTCGGCGTTCTCATCTTGCTGATAATTGTGGTCGTGGTCATTTTGGTGCTTCTGCGCCGCAGGCGTGGGAGTGGCCCTTCTGAGTCGGCCGCTACCGCCGCCATTCCTGCCCCCATCATTCCCCCGCTTGGAACCCAGGTAGAGGATGATTCCCCGGCAACGACAATTGAACAGTTCGACTCAGATGCTACCTTTTTGATGCAGCCCGATTTCGTGTCGAAGGAGATTGGCGGCGCGTATTTGGAACCACTAGAATATGCCCCAGAACATTCGGGAATGATTCCCCTGACCGGAAGTAATGTGGCCCTGGGCCGCGATCCCAACCTGGTACAGATTCCATTTAACGACCGCAGCGTTTCCCGCCTTCATGCCCGAATCATGGAAAGTAGTGGCACTTACCGGTTGTACGACGAAGGCAGCGCAAGCGGCACCTATCTAAATTATGAGCGCATCGGCCTAACGCCCCGCACCATTAACGACAAAGATGACCTGCACTTCGGCCGAGTTCATCTACGATTCCACGTCGCTGCGCCAAAGCCTGAACAAGACGATCCAACGCAGATTCTTCAATCCTCACAATATGGAGATGATGAAGCAACCGATACCCAGGTCTATATTCCATCTGAATAAAGA
>JBAPRX010000638.1:0-5300 GCA_049281335.1 Promineifilaceae bacterium (SeqCode) | reverse complement strand
TTGTAACAGGTTTCCATATCCTTCAATTGTCGGCCGTAAAGGATATTTGTCGCCAGCGTCATGGCTTTATTCCCCCACCGCATTAACGGAGAACGGTAACGCAAATCCCGAACGCCGTAGACGGCCTGGGCGTTGTTCTTCTGATAGACCGCCATCAAACTGACGTAGTCCTCTGGAAAATATTCCAGGTCTGCGTCTTGAATGATAACCGTATCGCCGGTGGCATTTGAGAGAGCCGTTCGGATGGCGCTCCCTTTGCCCTTATTTTCAGGATGGGTGATTAACCTGATCTCCCCTGAGATGGCTTGCTGTAAGGCTAATTTGGTTTCATCATCAGAGCCGTCATCTACAACCAGTATTTCTTTTTCAATATCAACAGCTTCAACGCGAGTTAGAAGCGCACCTAATGTTGATGCTTCGTTGTAGATCGGAATGATAATTGTCAATTTCATAGATTGTCCAAACCTTTTTCTAAATTATAGGGTAAAACGACTTGAACGCCACAGCCAGTCAGCCTCCGTCGGGCTTTTTGATATCGACGTGCCTTATCCCTTGTCCCCGATGATGGTCAGGAAACAAAAGGCAGATTGGATTGTTGTGTCGGCCCCCAGAGCGTCTATCTTCTGTGCCACGTCCCGAACCCCTTGAGCATAATCCTCATCTGAAATAGCCATAAATTCAGAGGAACGCTCGCGTTTCGATACGTAAGCGAACACGTCGTCTAAGGTCATTTCAGTCAGGTGATTACGACGAAAAACCGCAATATGGATGAATCCGGCCGTTTTCATAAGCCGGACAAATTCTTCCGTTGGCAGAAAGTCCTTTGTGTCCAGTTCCCAGGCAGCCGGGAAAAATTGATAAATGAGCCACTCTCGCATATGCCAGGGATCAATGTTGTTCATAACAAAACGGCCGCCCTGCTTCAGCAGCCGGTAAATTTGAGCCACCATTTTCTCCTGATGCTGGACATGCTGGTAAGAAAATTGGTTGGTGATGTAATCAAAGCTGCCAGACGCGAAAGGTGGGTTAGCGCTGTCGCCCTGCACCCAGGAAACGAAAGAGTTTCGCTTTTGGGCAATGTGCAGCATTCCCGAAAAGAGGTCCATACCGGTTAGCTGTAAGGACGGGAAAGCCCCATAATCGGCCGTTAACTGCTTGCCGGTTCCACAGCCCATGTCCAGAATTCGTTTAACGGCCGTATTGTCCGATTGTTGCGCCAGATAAGCAGTCAGATTAGGGTCAACATCATGATCCCGCATGGGTTCATCATAAAGATGGGCAATTTTATCGTAGTTCAGCCGCTGCTTGGATAAATCTACTATCATGGTAACAGGTCGGGTGACGGGTACTTTATGGCAAAGGTAAATGAGGTAAAATTTGAAAGTGCCTGGCATTTTGTCAGGAAACGTTGATAGATTGTACAAAAGATAGAAGGAAGTGAAAATGAGTCAGTTGATCACCACCATCCGGCGGGGCGAAATCTTTGAAATCATCCTGGATCGGGCCGATAAGCGGAACGCCATTAACGGCGAAATGTACCAGCAGTTGGATCAGGCAGTCCAGGCGGCCGAACAGGCAGAGGGTATTCGAGTGGTGCTTATCCGGGGCGAGGGGAAAGTCTTTTCAGCCGGGATTGACGTGTCCGCCTTTTTAGAGTTGCCCCAACGATATGGGGGCGATTGGATACAGAAATCGTGGCTCATTACCCGCGAATTCCAGGCTGTGCTAAACCGGCTGGAGCAGTTGCCCGTTCCAACCATCGCCCTCCTGCACGGCTACTGCCTGGGATTGGCAATGGAACTATCGTTGGCCTGTGACATACGTATAGCGGCCGAAGGAACGAAAATAGGGCTGCTGGAAACACGGCTGGGGATTATTCCAGATGTTGGCGGTACAACCCGGCTAACCCGGCTGGTTGGGCCAGGGCGAGCCAAAGAAGTGATCTTCACCGGGGGACAAATGGATGCGGCGCAGGCGGCCGAATGGGGTATTGTCAATCATGTCGTCCCCTCTAATCAACTGCTTGAAAAGGGGGAGGCAATCGCTGCAGAAATCATGGCCTCCGCTCCCCTGGCGGTTGGCATGGCGAAGAAGGTGATAAACGGCCTCGTTGATCTGGAAAAAGGGCTGACTCTAGAGGGCTGGGCGCAAAGCCAACTATTCCAGACAGAGGACTTTATGGAAGCAGTTCAGAGCTTTCTGATGAAACGACCGCCGGAGTTCAAGGGGAAATAAAGTGGACAACACTGGCAGGGTCGTTGCTGCTAATGGTATCCACCCCCCACTCAATCAAGGTTGGATAATCCCACCAGAAACCGCCAGGGCTGCAAAAATAGCCCGCTTCGTGGATCGTCTCGATTACCTCTTTTGTCAGATAATCAGTAAAGGGGGCAAACCCGTCAATATCCAGCCCTTGAATAATTGCAAATGGGTTTAAGAGCCGTCCCCCATAGGTAAAACTGGTTGTGATGGATGGCTCTAACACTTTTACTCGTTGGAGGGCAAATTGGTCCGGGCTGATAACGACCACATCATCAATCATATTGTGCGACTGGATAAGCGAGACGGTTAAAACATCTAATTCGGGGTTGAAATAGGGGCCGTGTTTCAGCTCAATCATCAGGCTGATTTTCCCTTTGGCCCAGACTAAAACTTCCTCAAGCAGGGGCATCGTCAGGCCGGAAAAGGCGGGATCGAAGTGACGGCCGACATCCAACGTTTGTAGAAATTCGGCCGTATGGTCGTGGATCATGCCAGCCGCACCTGTCTTCCCTTGCAGGGTAGTATCATGAAAAACAACGACCCGGTTATCGGCCGTTAATTGGACATCTAGTTCCAAAATATCCGCCCCGGCAGCCAGCCCCTTTTCAAAAGATACCATCGTATTTTCCGGGGCAACCGCCATCGCTCCCCGATGGCCGACCAACAGAGGACGGCCGTTTTTTCTTCGATGTAAGTCCAACAAATCAACCTCCCAAATATAAGGCGAAATCTCAGGCTAAAGGCGCATGAATGCCGCATAAAGTCCGCAACAGTTCCTTTGAGCCTTTGCGCGAGTTATTTTTCACAGTCATCAGTAAGCGTTGCCCAGCGTTTTCTGAACAACCTGGGTAACAAGATTGCGGACCATAAGCGGGTCTACCGGCTGGCTGGCGGGAATAGAGGAACTGTTCATAATAGGCCCGGATTGTTGGCCTGGGCGCATCGTTGGCAAATGATTCTGTCCGGTGTGGCAGACGCCGCAGGTGACGCAAAAGGCTTCAGCTTCTCCGGGTCGGCTCAACCCCAACTTTTCGCGCTGTCTGAGCAGCTTCTGGACTTCGTCCGCTGGCAGAGGATTGCGAACACCCAATTGGGCCAGCATGAAGGCGATTCGGGCGTTTTGTTCCACTGTTTCCAGCCGCATAAAGCCCTGCATCGGCGAATCGCCGACAGTAAGAGAACCATGCCGTTGAAGAACGAGAGCGTCATGATGGGCAATAAATTCTCGAATGGCCCGAACATTTTCTTCGCTGGAAGGGGTGGCGTATTGGGTCGTCGGGATAAGCCCCAGGAAGACGATTACCTCCGGCAGGAGGCAGTCGGCCATTGGAATACCGGCTATCGAAAGTGCGATGGTAATGGGCGGGTGAGCGTGAACGACGGCCGTAATATCGGGACGCTGCCGGTAGGCTTCCAGGTGCATCGGCAGTTCGCTGGTAGCCTTTAGAGATCGGTCGGCGGGGGCCGGTTCCACTTTTCGGCCGTCTTCATCAACAATGAGCAAATGTTCCGGTTCCAAAAAACCTTTATGCAGCCCGGAGGGAGTGATCAGAATGCGGCCGGGAGCCAGTCGGGTGGATATATTGCCGTCGCTGGCCGAGATAAACCCCTTTTGATACATGAGACGGCCGACCTGGACGATCTCGCGCCGCCGGTCGCCCTCATTTGGTGCCATAATATTTTCGCACCTCAATGATAAACTGTTTGATGTTGCCGTTGAAGATTTCAAAATCCAGCTTCCCCTTCGCCAGCTTAAGGAGAATATCAGTCAAGGCCGTATTAACCGGCGTCTCGACCCCTACCTGGCGACCCGCCTGAGCGACAGCCCCATTATGAAACCGGACTTCGTTATCTGGCTTCCGGGCAGTCAGATCAATATGGAAAGAGGGCATTTTTTCGCCTCTCCCAGAGGAAACCACTTTCGTTAGAATGGGCTGGACAATGGTATTTGGCAGCCGCTTAATGGCAAAGACAAGTTTCTTGGTAGAAACTCCTGGCAGATCAACCGGCTTTATCTTCTTTTTGTTCATCACGGCCAGCATCTCTCGCAGCATCGCCTTTTCAACCCGAAAGGTTGGGCCATATTCATAGATAAGCTTTGGGTGGCGATTCAAAATAGCCGACGTTGCATTACCGACCATATTCAGCATGGCCTTAGACCATTTCATATCCTGGTATCTTTTTATGGCAACCGTGTTGATGCCGGCATTTTGAAATAACTCAACCCATTGTGTTATCCGCTGGCCCTGTTTTGTTGGCGAAAGGGCCAGGCCACGATCAATGCGCTGCACAGCAATAGCTTGACTTGTTTCACGACTGAGGGGTGTGGTTAAGGAACCGGCAATGACCTTCTCAGCTCCAAATTCCTTAATAAACAGCTCTTCAATGCCGATTCCATTTTGGAGAGTAATGAGGGGAGGAGAATCGGGACAGAAGGCAACCAGTTCATTGATAGCAGTTTCAACATCGTATGACTTGACACAAATCAGAATGACGTCATAGGCTGTATCTTCAGAAAAAGCCAGGCGGAGGGATGTTACGACCATTGGGTGAACGGAAAAGGAAGCCCCGTTTTCGATAATTGTCAGGCCATTTTCTTGAATTGCCGTTGCCGTTGGATCCCGCGCCACTAAGGTTACTTGATGACCGGCATTAGCCAATTTGGCTCCCAGGTAGCCACCGACCGAACCGGCCCCAAAGACGAGAATGTTCATACTACTCCTATAATACTGTCAGACAAAGAGTTTGTTTGTTGCCAGGATGTTGAGGACAAAGAGCATATAGACAAGATAATAAGCAATAGACGGTGTTATGTCAAGACAATGCCGCTGACTCACCTATAAAACAAAAAACCCCGCCTACTATAAACCGAGTAGCACGGGGTGGAAAGTTTAAATATACGGTTTTAAAATTTGTTAATTATTTTGCTTTCTTCAGATCTGGTAGACCGTTTTTACTCTCGGAAACCTGATACCCACTTGGAACTGAATCAATCGCGCCTTCTTTGGCTTCTTTACCGAAGAAGTAGATAGTTTGCT
>JBAPRX010000637.1:0-6841 GCA_049281335.1 Promineifilaceae bacterium (SeqCode) | reverse complement strand
CCGAGATGATGAAAATGAGCTGCGGGCCTGCT
The DNA here is from genome assembly GCA_049281335.1 of Promineifilaceae bacterium (SeqCode). Taxonomy (GTDB): domain Bacteria; phylum Chloroflexota; class Anaerolineae; order Promineifilales; family Promineifilaceae; genus JAKEFB01. The sequence continues at coordinate 6,809 of JBAPRX010000637.1, read as the reverse complement.
TAATGGGAGAGTTTGTGGGTAAGCCAGTCTCTTAGTGAACGTCCGCAAATATATTAGCGGAATCGTGCGGACGGTTTAGGAGTAAGCGGCCTCTTGATTGAATGATTAATTGTTGGCCGCTTACTTAGTAGGGGGCTTAGAGACTGTTTAAATGGGTTGGGCCTTTGTTTCAGGCAGGTCCAACCCCAGAAAACAGCTATTCAATGCTGGTAACTTTTAATTGAATCTCCCCGGCGGGAACAATTACAGTAACCGTTTGTCCTTTCTTTGCTCCAAGTAAGGCACTGCCGATTGGGGACTCATTTGAAATACGGCCGTTGCTGGGATCAGCTTCGTGTGCGCCGACAATGAAATAGGTCTCAGCTTCGTCCTCGAAACCTTCCTCCACAACCGTCACGGTGCTGCCAATTCTAACTTTGTCGTTTCGGCCGTCATAGTTAATAATTTCCGCTCGCCGCAAAGAATCTTCCAGATCTTTAATGCGCCCCTCCACAAAAGACTGCTCCTGCTTGGCATAAGCATAATCGGCATTTTCTGACAAGTCGCCATGCGAAATCGCCACCTCAAGCCGTTCTGAAATCTCCGCCCGTTTTTCGGTTTTCAAATATTCCAGCTCTTCTTTGATTTTTTGTAAGCCTTCTTTGGTGATGTAAGTGACGTTATCTTCTCTCATTCTTGTGTTCTCCGAACAATAAAACTAACGACCTATGAGGCCGTCCCACAGATATTTAATTTTCAATATCTAATGCAAGGGTGGAACTACTTCCACTGAGGGATAATAAGTGGTTGGTTCCCAATATATATTTGCAGGTAATATCTGAAATCCATAATCTATCTTGAAAACTTGGTTGCACTTTTAAGAAAGAACCCCGCAAGGTGCGGGGTAGTTTTTTAAACTCCAGAAGCCACTATAGTATACTCCAGGCCACTTATTCTGTCTAGCAGCGACGATTGAACATTAAGAAGCCGTATGGAAATCGAAGAAGTTGTGATCATACTTTATTTACCATTTCCCTTCATTCGTTAGGTAAGAAAACGACATTCCTTTTCTTCTGTGTTAAAATCCTGCGCCTATGACCAAAGATTCTCCAACATTCACCTCATCTCCCGTGCTGCGGGTTCTTTTAGCATTGGTTCTTCCCCTCATCGGCTCTCTCCTGTTTAGCGCGGCTGTCGTTTCATTAACCCGTGAGCAAGATACGCCAACGTCTGCCTTACCTTTAGCAGGGGCCGGTCTGGTGGCCTGGTTTTTGGGTCTGAACTGGTACCGGATACCGGGGATGGGTCTGAGAGGCCACCGCGCCCTTTATGCCGGGATTGGTTTTGCCGTGTTGGGTTGGCTGGCCTTTTTTATTGTGCGCTTTGCCACCGTTGCCGGGGATATTGTCAATGCGCCAAACTCTGGCCGAACGTTTGTATATTTGCTGCTCTTTGAAGCGTTTTGCGCTCAGTTATGGGCTTTCGGGCTGTTCTTTCACGCTGTTGCGGATTGGCGCGGTCCACTAACGGCCGCTTTTTCCAGCGGCATCTTGTTCGGAACCATCGCCTTCTTGCTCTTTGACGAGTCGTTCGGCAACCCTGCCCTTCCGGCTTTTCTCTACTTCAGCGTATGGGGCATTTTATATGGCATCATCCGCCTGCGAACGGGCAGCATCCTGGGTGTGGTTATTGTGCAGGCGCTTCAAAGCTGGACCGGCTGGCAGTTGTTGGCACCCGTGAATCAGCCAGACCCGTCACAGTTGGGCAATCTCTATCTCATCACGGCCATTTTATACCTGATCGTTATCTGGCGTTTGTGGCCTAAGCAAGAGGATGATTATCGTGTCTGATATTTCTGTTTCTATTGACAATCGCGTTCGGTTGGTTGCGGCCGTTTTGGCAGCCAGTTATTGGCCCGATCACGAGCAGGCCCAAGACCCCCACGCTGTCCATACCCATGCCAAAATGACCCGCCAATATGTTAGCGACTTCACCAATCACCCGGCTGTCACTATGGTAAACGCCTCACTGGAAAACGGCCGTCTTGTTCTGCCCGACCTCTTTGCAGCCGCCCTGCGGAGCAGTTGGCCTCTCTTTGAGCCGTCAGAGTCCCTGCCTCCGGCTTACGCCGACGAAGCATTTCTGGAAGAACTGGCTGATTTTTACACAGACTCGGCCGTCGCTGCTTTCTTTTGGGCCGATCATAATGCTGTTTGGGACGAGGCCGCCCAGGATTTGGGGAAGATATTTCAAAACAGCACCCTGCCCACCTTTTTGAGCAAGCTGCTCGGCCAGCCGTTAACACGTAACATCGTCGTTATCCCCAACCTCTCTTATCCCACCCTGCAAGCTATCGCTGTTCCAACTGTCAACACCCATTACCTCATTCTGCCGCCGCCCCGCGCTTATGGTGAATCGCCCCCCTGGCCTTATCACGAAGACCCTGGCTGGGTTGTGGCTCAGAGCTGCTATGCCTTGACAGAAATATTACTGGAGGACGTTCTTGAAAAGCTGGAGAATGGTCAAGGGGAACTGCTCCGTCATGCGGCCGTTACGCTCTGCCTCGAAGAAACCCTCAACCCGCAAGAATCTTCCTCTTACCTTGTTCGCAGCAAGAAGCAGTATGATCTGCCGGAGCTTCCGGCGACTGTGGACAAGATGAGGGAGCACCTGAAGAACCCTGTTCTTAACTCGCTGGCCGATCTGGTTTAAGCACAAGGGGCCAACTTGTCATAAGAAGATGGACATTGATCGTGAATTTTGTGTAACGTTACGTAAACGTTAAGGTTTATGGTATCTGAAGAAGTTTTGAGGAGAACCGAATGCCCGACTATGAACACATTCTAACCCGCACCGAAGGACGTGTTGGTATTGTCCAACTCAACCGGCCTAAGGTCTTGAACGCCCTGAACCGAGACCTTATGAGCGAACTGATGGCTGCTCTGGAAACTTTCGACACAAACCCGGACGTCGGCTGCCTGATTATCGCCGGTAACGAACGGGCCTTTGCCGCCGGAGCCGACATTACGGAAATGGCGGAAGCTACCCCGGTTTCGATGCTCGATAACCCCTTCATTGATTATTGGGACCGCCTGCGTCGCATTGCCAAGCCGGTCATAGCGGCCGTTTCCGGCTATGCTCTCGGCGGCGGCTGTGAACTGGCAATGGCCTGTGACATGATCGTTGCCGGAGAGACGGCCCGTTTCGGCCAGCCGGAAATCAACATTGGCGTTATTCCGGGGGCCGGAGGCACGCAACGCATGACTCGCGCCGTTGGCAAGGCGCTGGCAATGGAGATTGTGCTGAACGGCCGTTTTCTGACGGCCGATGAAGCCCTCCGATATGGCCTGATAAACCGGGTTGTCCCGGCCGAACTATATCTGGAAGAGGCGATCAAATTTGCGGCCGAAATCGCCGCCCGCGCTCCGGTCGCCGTTCGTTTGGGGAAAGAGGCTGTCAACGCCGCCTTTGAGACATCGCTCCAGGTTGGGTTGGCCCACGAACGCCGCCTTTTCTATATGCTCTTCGCCACCGAAGACCAGAAAGAGGGGATGGATGCGTTTGTGAATAAACGAGCGCCTGAGTGGAAAGGGAAGTAGCAATAATGAATAATGAATTGTGAATAATGAATTTTGAAGTGGGCATTGGGGGGTGAAAAACTTCAAAATTCATTGTTAGGTTATTCGTTATTCATTATTCTTTTACTGCATGTCTCTTGGCTCATTGTCGCCCGAAGAGTCTTTTCTCTGGCAGTGCGCTCGCACCTGGAGACGGCCGCAGTTGGCGGGGGATTATTTGGGCAGGCTTGACTGGCGGCGAGTGATTGAAACAGCCCGCCACAACAAGATGCAAACCTTGCTTCATGTGGCTCTGACGACTACCGGCTGTCTGGATGAACTGCCCCAGGAGAGCCAGCGTGAATTGACCCAGGACGCCGAGAAGATGGCAAAAACGGCCGATGGCTACGCGGCTGCCCTGACCGATTATCTGGAACGGGCATCGGCCGAACATATCCTGACTGTGGTTCTCAAGGGGCTGTTCATCTCCCAAAATTTTTACCAACAGGTAGCAATGCGCCCAGGGGGGGATATTGACCTGCTGGTTAAGAGCGCAGATGTTCACCCTTCGCTGGCTGTGCTGGAGGCGATGGGCAACTATCGCTGGCACAAGCTGCTCGATGACCGCTATTACGAACACCACCACCTGCACCAGATTCGCGGCCGTCTGGACACCCGCATCTGGTTTGAGGTACATTGGGCTTTGGATCACCCTTATACTCTGTTGACCATTGATTACGAGGCCATGTTGAATCGGGCCATGCCGGGTGTGCTGCTCGGTCAGCCGGTGTACGAACTCGCTCCCCCGGACCAGCTTTTGAGTCAGGTCGTTCACCTTGTCAAACATGCCGTCTATTTACCGGCCACCGTTGGACGAACTGACATCCCCCGCATTGTTCTGGCCGACGGCATGCTTATGTACTACCTGGATGTGACTGAAACGCTCCGCCATTATGGGGGTTTGCTGGACTGGTCGGAGACGATCCGGCTGGCGCGGGCGTGGGGGGCGGCCGATATGCTGGGCGCTGTCCTTCGAGTCTGCAGCCAATATCTGGATGCTCCTGTGCCGCAGCACGTCCTGGCCGAGTTGCCCGTAGAAAAACCGGGCCGGGTAACGGCTTACGTGATGAACAGGATGGCCGACTACGAAGTCACCCGCCATATGGGGCAGACGCCTTCCCGCCTGTGGTCTTTTCTGGTTGGGTACAAAGAATCGCTTGTCCTTCGGCCGATCCGCCTGCTGGACGCTTTTGCTTACCTTTTCCCCCCGACCGACTATCTGCAAAGGCGATACGGCCGTTCCAGCCTGCCCATTCGCCTGCAACACACCCTCAAAGCTGCCGGACAGTATCTCCGCAACCTCGTTGACTCCCTCTATTACACCTGGGACTATCACCGCCGCCTGAAGAAAGAAGATATTGCTCATGGCTTCATTAAGCCGCAGTAGGGTAACGCCCTTGCTCCGTTCTTCTTTAGGCCAGACCGGCTTCCTCTTTGGGATCGATTCGCTGACCAATCTCATTGACTATGGCTTTCACATTTTCCTGGGCCGGGTACTGGTTCCGGGCGATTTCGCTATGGTGCAAACTGTGAACGCTATTCTGCTGGTGGTCGTGACCACTTTCGCCGTGATGCAGCCCGTTGTCGCCCGTTATGTGGCCGAGGGCGCGGTTGACGAATCGGCCGAAAACCGGGACCGGGCCGTGTTCCAGACCTTCTTCAACTGGAGTATCGTGTTGGGGTTGGGCCTTGCCCTCCTGACTTTCGTCGTTCAGAAACCACTCGGCTCGCTGCTGAACATACCGGCAGCGGCCGTTTCGCTCAGTGCTGTGATGGTGTTGTTGGCGCTGCTGCGCCCGGTTGTGGCCGGAACTTTGCAAGGCCAGCAGCGATTCATCGCCTTTGGCCTTATCCGCCTATCCTACGCTGCCAACCGCTTCATCATTGCGGCCGTTCTCATCGGTATGGGGGCAGCGGGGCTGGGAGCTGTCGCCGCCATGCCCATCGGATCGGCCCTGGCCCTGGTTAGCGGCCTCTTCTTCCTGGGGCGGGCTGTCTGGCGGCGTGCGCCTGCCCTGCCGACCGATCTGGTCAAAAGCGGGCTGCGTCTCTCAACGGCCGCTTTCATTGCCTATGCCGCCTATATGGGCCTCCAGAGCAGCGATCTCATCTGGGTCAACCGCTTCTTTGAGAGCAATATCGCCGGAAGTTACGCCGCCGCCGTCCTCCTGCGGCGGGTGCTGGCGCTGCTGCCGGGAGTTGTGACCATCATCATGTACCCCCGCGTCGTGACCCTCATCACCCAACAACAGCTTCCCGACCGCCTCCTTGCCAAGAGTCTAGCCCTGATTACCGGCTCTAACCTGCTCCTATCGGCCGTTTATTTGTTGTTCAATGAACCCATTGTCCGGCTGATGTTCGGGGGCCAATACAGTTCGGCCGCTGCCCTGCTGCCCGGTATGGCCCTGGCGATGGTCGGGTACGGCATTGCCGTTGTCTGGCTCAATCTCTATCTGGCAACGAACCCTGGCCTCTTCGTCCTTCTCCTGGCTGCGACGGTGATTCTGCAAAATCTGCTTCTGGCCATCTTTCACCAGACCCCGCAGCAGGTCGTCGCAATTTTTAGCCTCTCTGGTTGGGCGCTGGCGATTGGGGGAACGGTTCTCTATTTCGGCCGTCTCCGTCCCGCGCTGAAAAACCAACTGTAAAAAATGTCCCGCCTCCTTCCCCAACCCAGCCTCAAGCTAATCCTGTTCCTCTATCTCCTCTTTGCCTTTGGCTACAGCGTCCTGGTTCCGATGTGGGAAGCGCCGGACGAAACAGCCCATTACCTCTACGTCCTGGTGCTGGCCCGTGAAGGCCACCTGCCAACCGATAAGGATACCTACGAAGCCTTGCAGCCGCCTGGCTACTACTGGCCCGCCGCCCAGCTGTTCCGCCTTTTGGAAGCGATTAACCCGGAGTTGATCCAGCCGGGCCGACCTCCTCTCTCCGAGGTTGGTTTGCCGACCCGGTACAACTGGACGGCCGAAAATTATCGGCCGCTTTGGGGAGCCAGAATTTTACGTTGGCTGAATATTCTCCCTGGCGCTTTGACCTTGTTGTTTATCTATATGGGGGCCAGGCGGCTCTTTCCCGACTCCGTTATTCCGATTGCGGCCGTTACGCTGGCCGGGTTGACGCCCCAATATCTTCACATCTCGGCCTCCATCACCAACGACAGCCTGGGCAACCTGACCGGCGCTTTCTTTTTCTGGCTCATCACGGTCGTTG
>JBAPRX010000636.1:0-16622 GCA_049281335.1 Promineifilaceae bacterium (SeqCode) | reverse complement strand
GAATGAAGAAGCGGCCGATTTTGCTTACTTTAAGTCAGGCGCGGAGCCGGAAAATTCACTCGAAAAACATATCGGCCGTGTCGCCGACGCCATTGACCCGCGACGAGATAAGACGGTTTTTCGGGTGCAGGGGCCGCCTCCCGAAAATAACTGATAGACAAATAAAAAACTCACGCAAAGACGCCAGGCCGCAAAGGGAGACCTCTTAGCGCCTTTGCGTGAGATACTTTTTTAGCGGTGCATGATGTGGTTGAAGCGGCGGGCCAGCAGGAGCAGGCAAAACAGTTGGTAGGCCAGCCCGACGAGGAGATAGAACCACATCGGGCCGGGACTGCCACCATTGACCCAATCAAGCGCGGCCCAAATCGTTTTGGCGGGCCAGTATGTGGGAACCAGCCCTAGAAGCAACTGCCAGTCTGAGTGAATAAAGTAAGCTGCCAGGGGTGGCAGCAAGACAATGCCCGATACCTTCATCAAGGCAAAGCCCTGCACCTTGTTCTGGCTCAAGGCAGCGAGGGCCAGGGCAAAGATGGGAGCCATCGGCGCGGCCGAAACGGCCGCAATCACCAACAATGCCCCATTCAAAGGGACAAGCCCGGACAGCGGCAGCACCACCAGACTCAACAGGAAACTCAACAGAACCGGCATTGCCAGCCGGTAAACGAGGTAGCCGTTTAAGGAGAGCGGCGTGACCTGTAAGGCATACAGGGTGCGGTCGTCCCGCTGATCCAGCAGCAGAAAGCCGGTGACAAAGCCGACCAGATCGGGAACAAGCAGCAGCAGGACGTAGGCCATCAACGGCCGATAATAGGGCATCAGGTCAAAATTTAAGATCGCTTCCGCCCGTCCCAGCAAGATAGGCAAAAACCAGCGGACCATCACCGCGATAAAAAGGGGCAGCAGAATCACCCAGCGGAGCAGGGCATCTCGGCCGATACTGCGGGCATCTATTGGCCCTAATCCTTTCAAAACAGATAAACGGTTTATGTATAAGCGGTTCATCGGACACCTTCCCGAACAACGACAAAGCGATAAAAAGCCCGGCGGGCCACCACCGCGCCAATGCCAATCCAGGCGGCGCTGTAAAGCAAGCTCAACGACAACTGCCAGCCGGGGACGGGTTGAAATGCGGCCGTCAGCCACAACAAACTGCCCTCCAACGGGTGCAGGAAGATGGGCCAGGAGAGATTCGCTCCCAAATAGGTGATCATCGGCAGCGAGAGCAGCGAAGCAAAGACGATGGAGGGCAGCAGAAACTCGTTGACCGCATCATAACGAACGACCACGACGAAGCCAAAGAGGGTATAGAGCGGCGCAGCCAGCAGCAGGCCAACCAGGACTTTGAACAGATAAGGGCCAAAGCCATAGGTCAGGGCCACAATGGTCATATTTTCCAGCAGCGATAAGGCAGTCAGGGTAGCGACTTTGGCGAAAAGGTATTCCTGGTTCCGCAGAGGGGTCACGATTTGCGCCTCCAGCGTTCCTTCTCCTTTTTCGAGCAGAACAAGGCCGCTGACAAAATAAAAGCCGTTCATCAGAAGGTTGCCCAAAACCAGGATGGGCAGCGCCCAGGCCAGCGTCTCTTTGGGAAGTTGACTGAGCAGGAGAACGGCCATGACCCCTACAACGGCCGCAGCATAATAAAAGCCATTCCGAAATTGGAGCCGGATGTCCCACAAAATGGTGTTATAGAGGCGTTTAGAGATGAGGGTTGTCATGCTAACTCCCTCCCGGTCACAGCCACAAAGATGTCGTCCAGCGTTGCTTCCTGGGTGTGGATGGTTCTGACGGCCTGACGGCGAAGGATGTCGTGGAAGGTTGGATTGTCGGCCAGGTCGGAGAGGGGGAACTCCTGCTCAGATGGGCCGTCACCGTTCTGATATTCGACGCGGACGGTAGGACGGCCGTATTCCAGCTTCAACTCCTGGGGACGGCCGATCAACTGAATGCCGCCGTCAATGATAAAAGCCACCCGGTCGCAGAGCGTTTCCGCCACAAGCATATCGTGGGTGGTGAGAAAGATCGTTTTTCCGGCCTCTTTCTGTTCCAGAACCAGATCGCGGATGCGGCGGGCATTGACAGGGTCTAATCCGGCCGTCGGTTCGTCCAGAAAGAGCAGTTCCGGTTGGTGGAGCAGGGCGCGGGCCACACTGAGACGGTTCTTCATCCCTTTGGAATATTGGGAAACCAGCAGGTCGCCCTCTTTGCCCAATCCGACCATTTCCAGCAGGTGGTCGGGGGATTGGACCGGACGGCCGTACAGCGTGCCAAAATAGGTCAGGTTCTCCCTGGCGGTCAGCTTCAGGTAGTGGTTGGGCAGCTCAAAGGAGACACCAACCCGTTCGTATAAGTCCGATCCCCAGCTTGAGAGATCTCGGCCGAAAACGGACACCATCCCTTCATACTCTCGCAGCAGGCCGATGAGGATCTTCTGGGTGGTGGATTTCCCGGCCCCGCTTGGCCCCAGGAAGCCGAAAATCTCCCCCGGTTCGATGGCGAAAGTGAGATCGCGAACGGCCGGGTGGTTCATTTTTTCATAAGTAAAGTTCAAGTTCTGTACGTCAATCATGTTATTTCCATTGTGAGAGGAATTCAAAAGATTAATTGCAACGAATTACACCAATTACACAAATTTCAAACCTATAATTCGTGAAATTAGTGAAATTCGTTGCTACTTTTTTTCTATTAATAAACGTTTTAGGGAGTCGAAGACTTGGGCGGCGGTGGTTTCGATCTGCTGGGCAGTAAGACTGTCCCAATTGGCCATGAACCATTGATCGGCCGTTTCATCAACCGCCATAAAGAGCCGGGTTAACAGCGATTGGGGCAGGTCGGTCCGAACCAGTCCCAATTCCTGTCCCACCTGAACCAGGGCAGTAATCGCATCCTGAAAGTAGGTGATGTAGCCCGCCAGGTCGGAGGAGGAGAGGACGTCCGGTGAAACGTGAGCGGTTGAACGGATCACCCCAAAGACCCAGGGCTGGTCGTAGTTGTTGCGGAATTGGGAGAGGTATATTTCTTCGGTACGAGGCCAATAGTTTTCGGCCGTTAAGGCATCAACCGACAAGTCTAGAGTGTTGACCAGGGTTGTCAGGTAATGGTGGACGGTGGTGACATACAGGTCGGCCTTGTCGTCAAAGTAGTAGTAGGCGGCCCCTTTGCTGATACCAGCTTCATCTAAAATCTGGTTCATGGACGCCTGTTCAAATCCGGCAACCGCAAATGCTTTTGCGGCCGTTTCAAGAATCCGTTCTCGTTTTTCTTTTTTTAATCGTTCAAATCGTGGTCTGGGCATAAATCAGTTGTCAGAAGTCAGTCGTCAGTAAAAAGTGACCAGTAAAACGTCAGGTAGTCCGTGATTTAAGAATTTGGACCGATTGGTTAGACCGGTCAGTCTAAAATAGTATAAATTGAAATCATATCGTTGTCAATACGGAATTTTTTGTACTCTGCGACTCTGCCCCTTTGCGCCTTTGCGTTAAAAACTAAAGAAAGATTTGGCTGCCGGTTCTATCTACGGGTAAGAGCCAGTGACGGATGGGGAGGCCGGCCTGGGCGAAGGCTGCTTCGGCGGCCTGGGCGATGGCTTCGTGATTGTCTGGCGCGAAGGCGATCAGGCTTGGCCCCGCCCCGCTTAAGGCGACGGCGGCGGCTCCCGCTTCCCGAACGGCCGTAAATGCCTCAGGCATCCCCGGTATCAACGGCAGGCGGTAGGGTTGATGAAGACGGTCTACCATCGCGCTTGCCAGCCGTTCGTAATCGCCATCGGCTAGGGCGCGAACCAACAGCCCCATTCGGCCGATATTAAAAATCGCATCCGCCATTGGCACTTCCTCTGGCAAAGCTCCTCGTGCATCGGCCGTCGGCAGATTGAACTCTGGCAGGACAATGACGACTGTCATGTCCGGCACAGATATTGGTTCGATGAGGGAACGGCCGTTTTCCTGAACAGCCAGAACCAACCCCCCAAAAAGGGCCGGGGCAACATTATCGGGATGGCCTTCAATTTCAACAGCGAGGGTTAGAATATCAGAACGAGAGAGGGGTTCTCCCATTAGGGCGTTAGCCCCCAAAAGCCCGGCAAGAACGGCCGAGGCGCTGCTCCCCAACCCGCTGCCGACCGGAATGTTGTTTTCCTGTACCACTTTCATGCCGGACGGCCGACGGCCGACATGGTGGAAGAGATATTCGGCCGAACGGATAACGAGGTTGCCGGAATCGGCCGAAATTTTCCCCGCGCCTTCCCCCTGGACGACAACAGTCAGGCCGCTGTCTGTTTCGGTGAATGTGACCTCATTATGCAGCCCCAACGCCATCCCCAGGCAGTCGAAGCCGGGGCCAAGATTGGCTGTTGTGGCGGGTACGGTGACTTTAACGGTTGTCAATTTTTGTCATTGCTCCTGGCTTCTCTTAGTCCAATAGTTCGATTGTATCGCCTTTCGTTAAGATGCCTTCAACCAGGACGGCGCAGTAAACTCCGGCAAAATTATCATGTGCCTGGGCGACTTTGCGTAATATTTCCGGGTTGTGTTCGCCTGTGACGGGGTCAAGGGAAATCATCTTACAGCGCGGGTCGCGTTCCAATACCATCACCGCCGCACTTGAACCAATTTTCAGTTTGCGTCCCACAAAGTTGTCTTCGCCAAAGCCGCTGTCTGACGCCAGATCAAGATAGATGTTTGCCCGGAATCGTTGTTTGTCGAGGGGAATATCCAACTCCGCCTCAATTTGTTGGATAGATTGCAGGCTAATCAACGAAACCGGGCGACAGTCGGTTAATGCGCGGTCTGAACGCACAAGCGTCAGGTGATTTTCACCACGCAATCCTTCACCCAGCATCTCTATCAACGCCGGGTCATCAACGGCGAGGACAGCGCCGGATGGGGTTACGACATCCACAATCAGGGCATTCGGTTCGGGGTTTGCCGGAGTGGCGCCTGGCGCAATACTCATTGCTTCAATCAAATTGGGTGGTTTTGCAGCTTTTTCGGTGTAACGAAACTGCGGACGATAGCGCACCATTTGCTGCTGTACCGATGCGCTCAAATAGGGAAATCCTTTTCGGGCGGATGAGTTCTTGAAGGCAAAGCACCGGTCCCCGAAAAAGCCAGAAAAGCCCATAAATGCTTCGGTCATCTCTTCGCCGCGCATACTCTTCACTGGATAGCGCCATAAACTTTCGACAGTCCCAATAGTTTTCATACCACTGCCTCCTTTAATTCATTTTAGCCCACAGGCGAAGCGATCCAATGATTTTGTACCACTACTATATCATCCAAAAACTTGGCTATGGTAACAAATCTTAGACATCAAGTATATCCTCTGCGTCTTTGCCCCTTTGCGTCTCTGCGTTAAAAAACTAAGCCAGGAAGATGAGCGCCACGCCGCCAATGGCAACGATGGTGCCGATGATGCCCCGTTTGCTGACCCGTTCTTTGTACAATACATAGCCAATTGGGATCAGCAGCACCGGCGGCAGGGCCATGAGCGTTGAGGCGATGCCGACTTTGGTCAAAGAGACCGCCACCAGAGACATCCAGATGCCGAGAAACGGCCCGACAAAGGTGCCGCCGAGAATGGCCCGAAGGACGGTCCAGTTGCGCCAATGGGCGATAGTCGGCCGTATTTCCCTTCGTAACCCCGCCAACCCCCACAAAATAATCAGCGCCACAAAAATCCGAATCCAGGTCGCCGAAATGGTGGGGTAATCGTTGACCAGCCCAAATTTGGCTGCGATTAAGTTGCTGGCCTGGCCCACTGCCCCCAAAAAGCCGAAGAATAAGCCCCGACTGTACTGCTTATGCTCCACCACTGACTTACCCGGCTGTTTCTCCGTTACCACCCAGGCAATCCCGGCAACCGTCACCAGGATACCGAGCATTTCAACACGGCCGATTGTCTCCCCCAGGAAAATCCAGGCCAAGAAGGTGCTGACAATGGGGACAGAGGACATCATCAGCATGGAGTAGCGGGGGCCGATGGTGGCATAGGCTCTAAACAGGAAAGTGTCGCCCAGCACCAGCCCCAAAATGCTGGATAACGCAAACCAGCCCCAGCGAAACGGTTCGGCCGAAAGCGGCAGCAGCGTCCCCTCCAACAGCAGGTGCGTCAGGCTGATAAAGCAGATGGCAAAGATTAACCGGCTGCGGTTGACAACCTGAGAGCCGACCAGACGGCCGCTAAAGCTAAAGAAAATTGCCGTAAACGACCAGCAGACGGCCGTTGTCAGCGCAGCCAATTCACCGAGAAAGAACATTACCTGCTATTTAGCTCCATATGAATAGGATACACGAAGTTGGGTTAAGAAGCTGGCAAATTTCGGACATTGACATGGAGAGGAAGTACGCCTGATCAACTTGTAATAGTGTTCCACACAATCGGATAATGCCTGTCCTCAATCAACTCCAGGCTGTTATTATCTGGGTCACGGAAATAGATCGAGTGGGTTCCCTGGGGCCAATCCTGCTCGTGTTCAATCTCGACCCCATGCGCTTTCAACCGTTCTCGCCAGTCGTCCATCTCGGCCGAAGGCACCGCCAGCGCCACATGCTGATCGCCCGTTGCGCCATGCGCGGGAATAACGCTGACCCGATTTTTAATTCCCGCAACAGTAAAGAGGATCAGGGTCGAGTTAGGGCCGGTCTGCAAGAAACGGGCATCGCCAAAAGCGGCCGTTAACGGCAGCCCCAACACCTCGGTATAAAAGTTCGTCGCCCTTTCCAGATCATCCACATACAGGGCCACTTCAGCCACACCACGAATCGTCGTCATCCTTCCTCCTACAATAACTCACGCAAAGGCGCAAAGACCGCCAAGGATTAACAGGTTATTGTTCCTGGTCTTGAATCCCTATCCGTGAAGTCTCTGCTCAAAATAGCCACGAATTAATAATTCACGAATTCACCAAATTAATTATTTTTCCCCTTCTCTCCATCCGGTCCCGAATCTGTCGAATATGACTCGGCCGTGTTCGGCAGCAACCCCCGATCAATGTCGCTCCCGCTTTGCGCCACTCCCGGCTGTAAGTGCCAAATTCGGCCGGAACGCTCTCTCCCAACCAGCGATGATGCTGAACATCATACGTCTCCCCTGAGTTGGGGTAAACGACGATGGGCTTGTCTGTTGCTTCATGGGCCAGGGCTACCAGGCTCGGAATAAAACGGGGCGGGGTGCAGTTGATGCCCACCGCCACCACCTGTTCCAGCTCATTCAAGGGGGTGATACAGTCTACCAACGGCGTGCCGTCGCTGATGTGCGCCCCATCTTGGCAGCTAAAGCTGAACCAGGCTGCCCGTTCCGGCGTCTCCGCCAGCAGCCGGGCTAACGCCCGCGATTCAGGATAAGAGGGGATCGTTTCGCAGGCGAGTAGATCGGCAGAGGTGTTTGCCAGGATTTGCCACCGCTGCCGGTGGAAGGCATACAGCCCCACCTCATCGAGATCATAGTCCCCTGTATACTCCGAGCCATCGGCCAGGGCTGCGCCATATGGCCCGACACTGGCAGCGACAATCGGCCGTAATCGCCCCTTCCAACTTTTCGCTGTGTCCCAAAAATCATCCCGCGCTTCAACCGCAATCTGGACCGACCGCTTCAACAGAGCAACCGCCTCGGCTTCGCTCATCCCCCGTTTCATGAAGCCGGGTATCGTCGCCTGATAGCTGGCGCTGGTTATGCAGTCCGCCCCCGCTTTCAGATAGTCCAGATGCACCTGCCGGATCGCTTCCGGTGCATCCAGCAGCAGCCGGGCCGACCACAACTCGTCACCCAAGTCATAGCCATAGGCTTCCAACTCCGTCGCCAGACCGCCGTCCAAGACCAGCGTCCCGTTGTCAGCCAAAAAAGGAGTGAGAGGGTTCAAGAAAGAGCCGGTCATTCGAGTTACCTTTCTGAACCGTCTAGTTAACGTTAATGACGTAGGAACTGCTTTTTGGAAAGAGAATCTTCAACAGCAGGGCAGATTCATCATTGCGCGGGAAGCAATCGGCATAGATGTGGCGAAGCTCTTCCAGGTCACGACGGCCGAAAAGCACCTGCAAAAAGGTCAGGTCAGGAAAGAAAACGTCGAAGTCGAAAAAGTCGTCGGGGATGTACGGTTCAACGGCCGTTATCTTCCCCGCTTCAATGTCAACCTTTAGCTGGCTGGTATAAAAATTGAGCTTCAAACAGCCATTGTGACCGGCCATAACGCTTTCTGCCAGCCGCCGCTCTAATACCGGCCGAATATGCAGCAGAAAACGGGACAGGTCGGGAACCCGAACAAAGCGGGCATACGGCCGTCTCCAATTCCCTAATGTCCCCAGGGCGTCATAGGCCGGGTGGGATTGACCCAAACTGAAATAGAGTATTTTTGGCTTCTTTTCCAGTCCCGTTTCTTCGATCTGGGCTTTGATGGCTCTGCAAAGAAATAGGCAAACCGCTCTTAGGGAGTGGCCCGGATAAATCTCCAGTTCATTCAGTTGATAGGGCGCGGGAAAAGTGTGTATCTGAACATAGCCGACTGTATTCCCCTCGGCCGTTTCAATCATTTCCATGTGGCGGTGGGAAACCGGTCTTTCCAGCCCTTTTTCGATTTCATGGCACCAGACAGTGTCATCCCTCACACAACTAATCAGACTTCGTTCGCAGCCACGTTCATAGAGTGCTTTTAAGTCGGACAAATCGACCGTTTCCGCCGGACGCAGGTGGTACTGTTCCTTTTCCGACTCTGGTAAGGCAGCGATTAAATCCACCGGGACCCGCACCCCGCCCCCCAAGTCCAAGGCCATTTCGTAGCCAAACTGGCGATAATACCAGGGAATACCGGCAATAATCTGCACCAGTTCCCCTTTCTTTTGGCTCAAAGCATGGATGGCATCCATCTGGAGCCGGACCAGCCCCCGGCGGCGATACGCCTCATCGGTGGCGACTAACTCCGGCATTCCACAGCCAAAGACGACATCGTCATAACGCCAGGTTTGGGAAATGAGGAAAACGGCCGAAACAATCTTTCCCCCATCATTCTCGTCAACGACAACCGTTACATCCTGCGGCCCAGTGGTCGGGTGGCCGCCATCCAGCAAATCCCGCGTCCACTCTTTGAGCCATGTTTCCGGCTTCCCCATCGGGTCGTCATTATGATGGCGAAAATTAAACTCAGCCAGTGCTTCTGCATCTTCGGCCGTAGCCCAACGCAGCACCAGCCCATCCCCCAGGTCGCGTGGCAAGTTTAGTAGCTCAGACATAATCCACCAATCAGTCGTAATTTGGTAATTAGTAATTAGTAATTCGTAACTGCTTTCCGACTTTTTAATTACCAATTACCAGTTACCAGTTACTCGAAATTAAAACGACACCGGCAGCGCTTCCAGCCCCCGCAGCGTGAAGTTGTCCCGATACTTCGGCGAATCCGTCTCCAATCGCAGATTGGGCATTCGGTTCAGCAGCGTTGTGAAAGCAATCTGCCCTTCCAGGCGGGCCAGGGGCGCACCCAGACAGTAATGAATCCCACTGCCAAAAGCCAGATGGGGGTTCGGCTGTCGGCCGAGATCCAGTTGATCGGGATTTTCAAAGCGGGCCGGGTCCCGGTTAGCTGCGCCCAACATGAAGTTGACCTGCGCTCTCGGCGTCAGTGTCAGGTCGCCAACTTCGACATCTTCATAAACGATGCGGGCTGTTGCCTGGACGGGGCTGTCATAGCGCAGCAGTTCTTCAACGGCCGTTTTCATCAGCCCCGGATTTTCTTTGAGCCGGGCCATCTGATCCGGGTGGCGCAGGAGGGCCAGCGTCCCGTTGCCAATGAGGTTGATGGTCGTTTCGTGTCCGGCAGTCAGCAGCAGCGTACAGGTCGCAAACAGTTCGTCCTCAGTTAACGAATCGCCCGCTTCTCTCGCTTGAATCAGGGCGCTCAATAAATCCTTGCCTAGATTTTTGCGCCGTTCCGCAACCAGGTCACGGAGGTAGGCGATAAACTCTTCGGCCGCTTTTGTCCCCGCCGAATAGACATCTGGATTATCGGTGAAGTCCAGGGTGCGGCCCAGCGCATTCGACCAGCCGTGAAAGAGCTTGTAATCTTTCTCCGGCACATCAAACATGCGGGCGATAACCGTCACCGGCAGTGGATAGGCCAGGTCGGCGATGATGTCCATACGTCCGTTGTCCTGCACCTCATCTAGCAAGCCGTCGGTGATGGTTTGAATATCATCCCGCATCTGTTCCACAATGCGGGGGGTGAATGCCTTATGGACCAATCCTCGCAGCCGGGTGTGATCCGGCGGGTCTTGAACCAGCATCCAATTCGCCATCATCTCCCACAAGGCCCGTTCCGCATCCGGGAAGCCGCTCATTTCGCCCCGACCCAGCCGGTTATCACGCAGCAGATTATTGCAGTCTTCGTACCGCGTTAAAAACCAGACCCCCCACTCCTCCCAATAAAATACCGGGACATTTGCCTGGAGCAGTTCGTAGAAGGGGTAGGGGTCGGCTCGAAATTGAGGGTCTCGAACGTCAAATTGCATCGGCGGTGACTTTAATCATCTTATCCCCCTGCCGAATCTTGTTGACAACATCCTGGGTATTGTCAATGACCTTGCCAAAGACGGTATGCTTGCCGTCCAGATGAGGCTGGGGGGAGTGGGTGATGAAAAACTGACTGCCGTTCGTATTCGGCCCAGCATTTGCCATCGAAAGGGAGCCAGTCTCATGGCGCAGAGGATTGCCCCTTGTTTCATCTTCAAATTTATAGCCGGGGCCGCCGGAACCGGTGCCGGTTGGGTCGCCGCCTTGAATGACAAAGTTGTTGATGACGCGGTGGAAGGAAACGCCATCATAGAAGCCTTCGTTGGCTAAGAAGACGAAATTATTGACCGTCTTGGGGGCGTGTTGGGGGTAAAGCTCTAGCACGATGTCGCCTTTGTTGGTCTCCATCGTTACTTTGTATGTTTTCTTGGGGTCAATTTGCATTGCCGGGGGTGTTTTCCATTGTTTAGTCATGAATTTCTCCTTAGAAGTTATTTAACGCAAAGACGCAAAGATGCAGAGACGCAAAGAAAAAAGAAGAGGATAAACCTGTTCATTTATAGTGTTGAGCCTCTGTTCATGCGTCTTTTTAGAAAATAGATCTCACGCGCAAAACGCATAAATGCGGGGTGTATAAATGCGGTCAAAGGCCGTAGAGATTGTGGGCAGTAATGCAGAGAATGACAGAATCGTTTCTGTCTATTGGGAAAATACTGCCCTTGTTGTGATTATAGCACGGGATGACTAGCCAAGCTCAAAAGAATGACCTTGTTGGAAAATGACGATCTCATCTGGAAGCAGCATTCGCAGTTGTTCCGCCCGCATCATTACCCTGAAAAGCCACTGCTCCGTGTGATTGGTGGATTGGTGGAGCGTCTGAATATCTTCTAATGTGACCCAACGGTACTCGCTGTGTTCCTGGCTCATGTGAACGGCCGTTTCCCCCACCGGCTCACAGCAAAAGACAACGCCAATCAGTTCGTTTTCCGGCCGTTTCTCTCCCCGATAAAAGTGAGTTGTGCCAATGATAAACGAGACCTTTACTTCCAGTCCAACCTCCTCCCGCACTTCCCGGTACAACGCCTCCTCAAAGCCCTCGCCCTGGTCTACCCGCCCGGTGACACACTCCCAACTGTTCGCCCCATAATCCTTTTCCGGGGATCGTTTCAATACCAGATATTGCGCTCTTTCCGAATCATAAATCAAAGCCGCCACGCCCCCAATAAAACGGCCGACATCTGTAACAGTCATTATCACTTACCCGCGATGGCTATTGAAATATACGTAAACGTAAAACGTAACCTGTAGCTATAGAACCAATCACCCAATTACCAATCACCAAATCACCAATCACCAATCACCCAATCACCAATTACCAATTACCAATCCCCCCCATACAACAAAAACTGCCCATTCTTCTCCCCTATCTTAAGAGTATATACTTCAGATAACCCGGCATCGGTGAACAGTTCCCGTTGGCGGGTATCGTTTTCATTGGCCCGGAAATAAACTTGTCTAAACGCCCACGCTTCATCAAACCACACCTGCAGCGCATCAAACAAACGGCCGTCCAGCCCATCTGCCAGCCGCGACTGCCGCGCCCAAAAACGACAAACGGCCGTGAAATCATCTGTCTCGGCGACACTGCTGCCCGCCATCCAACGCTGCATACTTAGAAACGGCATGATATAGACGCAGCCCAGACATTCCGTTCCCTCCGGGTTGAGAACGGTGTAGGTGAACGCCACCCGCTGTTCATGCTCTTTCTGGTGTTCGGCCAAATCGGCCAGATTGCCCTCCAGAGGGAAATCATCGGCAGGCCAGGGGCCGCCGCCCCAACGGTGCAGCATTTCCCGGCTGGTCATCACCGCATCGTAATCCAATTCGACATGGGTGGTACGAAGCGGCCGCAACACAAATTCGGCCGTTCGCAGTTCGGCCGGAACCACTGCCTCGGTTGGGTAGAATTTCGGGGACAGCCATTGGCGGTAAACGTCGCGCATCTGCTCAATATGATCGCTGACATGCCGTTCATAGGTTTCCAGCCAATCGTCCATTGTCATGATGCCGTTTTCGGGATGATAAATCGTATGCGCCCAGACCGATTCCGGCTGGTTCTTAATCAGGTCGTAGCTGGTACGGCGCAGCCACTTGAACAACTCGGCCGCATCCTCTGCGCTCTGAGTTTGATAGTCCAGCGCCCTGGCCCACTGCATTTCATCGTAAGCCATGACGCTCTCGCCCCGCTCGGCAATAAACCGCCGGCAGCGGACATAGCTGTTGGCTTCACTGTCGGTGATATGGACGATGATTTCGTGAATGGTCCACTGGTCGGGAGACGGCCGAAAATGCCACATCTCCTTGGGAAACCGGCCAATTGCATCCATCAATATTTCATGCGCCGCCCCGTATGACTCAATTTTTCTTTTGCGTTCTTCAATATTCATTACAATTTCCTAAAGGGATAATATCGTCAACTCGATCAAGTAAATAAAACTCATTTTCTTGATCGAGTTGATCGAGTTGATCGAGTTGATCAACATGACAACAATTTTAAGGTTATTAAGTGGTTTTCTTCAATTGTATATCACCAAACTATCAGTACAATAAAAGTTAATGGATCTTTCCGACAAATACAATGGCACAAAACGATACCTCCTGTCCCGCTGGCCGCTTTACCTGGCGGGAATGGTTGTCATACTACTGAGTATTCTCGCCTTGCTCGTGGGGATTTTTCAAGGACGGCCGACGCTTATCCCATTGGCTTTTATCTTGTTTTTGGTGGTGGTCTTACTCGCCGGATTTCCCTTATGGTTTGCCCACCGTCTCTATGATACCAACAACATTCGAGACAAGCTCTTCGAAATAGGCCAACTGCGTCCTGACGACTCTTTCCTCTACCTGGATGTGGGCTTAAAATGGCTGCCCGTTAATATGAGCAGGCGGCTGACAACGGGCCATATTATCGTCATTGACATATATAATCCCAACCTGACCCCGGATACTAATCTGGCCCGCGTCCGCCAGCAGGGGCAGCATCCCACGCCAGACCCCCGTCTCTCCTGGCGAGACGGCGACATCAGCCTCCTGCCCCTACCTGATAACAGTGTCCCGGCAGTGGTCCTGGCCGAAACCATCTCTGAGTTCTGGCAGCAGGGCGACCGCGAGAAATTGATCAGCGAGATTGACCGAATTTTGGCTCCCGGTGGCCGTCTTATCCTGGCCGAACGAGTCCGCACCAACGTCAACCGCCTGACAATGGGGGTCGAAGGCTTTGGCCTGGAAACGGCCGACTACTGGCGCGATCTCATCACCCAAACCGGCCTCCGTGTGAGGAATGAGGCAAGCCTGGAAGAACTCATGTACTTCATCCGGGCCGACAAATCCCTGCCCTACGAAGGCAAACAGCTCATCTTCGATTTCTAACTGCATATGACCAATAACGGATCAACTTTAACCGCTACTACCTGATGAAAAACCCTCTGCGCCTTTGCTCCTCTGCACCTTTAGGTTAAATTCCTACGCATGGAACGACCACAAATTCTGATCTTTGGCGGAACGGCCGCCTACCACATCAAACCCTCCGACTTCGCCCAGGTTGTTCGGACACGAACGCTGGAAACGCCATATGGCCCCTCGCCTATCTTCCACGCCCTGGTGACGGCCGATGGGACTGCGCTCTGGTTCGCCAGCCGTCACGGGGAGAGCAGCCTGGATCACTCCGCCCGCTTTGTCAACCACCGCGCCAATCTGTGGGCCGCTCAAATGTTAGGTGTGCGGCTGGTGTTGTCGTGGAATGGGGTTGGGGCCATTAATCCCGATTTGCGGGTTGGGGATGTTGTCGTGCCGGAGGGGATGATGGATTGGACCCGCAGCCGGATCAACAGCTTTGGCGAGGCCGCCCTTTACCCAGAGGAAGCGGCAGCGTTACGGGCAGCGGCGAGGACGATTGAGCATATCAACAACGGCCGAAACCCAACCCAGGTCGCCCATCCCTTTGACCCCACCGCCCGCCAACAGTTACAGGCCGTCGCCGCCGACCACCACCCCCGTATGGACGAGAATCCACCCATTGAGCATTTGACCTATGTCTGCACCGAAGGGCCACGATTGGAAACGGCCGCTGAGGTTGATCTGGCGGCCGAATTAGGGGCTGATATGGTCGGCATGACCCTCTGCCCGGAGGTATGGCTGGCAGCCGAGTTGGGGTTGAAATATGCCAGTCTGGGACAGGTGACAAACTTTTCCACCGGCCGATGGGACATTGATCCGCGCCGCGAATTCGGCCCGCCCGTTGCCGAACGAGCGATGCGGATTTTGCTGACGGCCGCTGATAGGATGGTTGGAGAATAAGATGCTGGTTTTGATTGATTCTTTCGTTTCTTCCGTCAATCAAACGGGTGACTCAATACGCGATTTGCCAAATCGCACTACAGGTGCGGCCGAAACTCCCTTCGGTACAGTTCACTACGACGAGTTGGATGACACCGTCGTTCTCTACCGAGAGGCGGAACAGAACCCCAAAGCGCTGGCCTATGCCGCCCGTGTGCTGGGCGGAACGTGGGTGATTGGTGTGGTGCGGGATGGGGGCGTGGAACGGCCGTCTACCCCAGGCAACTACATCGAATTTACCAGCGGACGGCCGACCACTTTCTTTGAAACCATCGGAACCGGCTACGTCCAACAAGACCCGCCCTACTGTCCCGAACTGCGCCAGACGTTGCTGGAAGCCGGAGCAGAGGAAAGGGACAATTTGCTTGTGCTAGATACCCTGCCTACTCTTGAAGTTCGGGATTGGTGGTTGGCTCATGATGTCAGCCTCATCTCGGCCGAATCCCAGCCCGAAGGGGCGTTGTGCCGGGAGTTAGAGCTTTGTTACGCTGTTCTGGCGCTTCCGACAGCCATGACTATCACTGAGATGCTGCCAGACATCCTTACCCATCTGCCAGCAGAACGTACCTGCCCCTGTGACCAGTTAATGGCGACGGCGCGGAAATTTGGCAAATTAACGGCCGATTGGTTTGAGCACTTGTAGGAGGAAGATCAGCGACGAATTAGCACGGATTGGCACGAATTTTATTGGTATGGGTGGGGAAAGTTAGTAGGGACTTTGGATTTTGCAGCAGGGTGAGTATGTGGTTGGAAAGATTGGCAACGAATTTCACGAATTTCACGAATTTTTATTTGTAATTTGTGGAAATTGGTGTGAATTCGTGGCTCCTATTTTTGAAGAACTTTTTGTATATGAATCAACTGTTATCTGA
Source organism: Promineifilaceae bacterium (SeqCode) (assembly GCA_049281335.1). GTDB lineage: Bacteria > Chloroflexota > Anaerolineae > Promineifilales > Promineifilaceae > JAKEFB01. The sequence goes on along the minus strand of JBAPRX010000636.1, from coordinate 864 downwards.
ACTAATTGAAGCGGGGCGGGAGATTGTGGCCGAGGGTCTTGTTCGAGGATCGGGCGGGAATTTGAGCGGCCGTTTTGAAGGGCGACTCTGGATTACGCGCTCCGGGGCAGATTTGGGCGCATTGACGACGGCCGATTTTGTGCCTGTTGGCGAGACGGCCGAATCCGCAGGACAACTACCGCGCCCTTCTTCGGAGCTGTCCATGCACCGGGCGGCTTATGCGGCTCGACCGGGGACGGAGGTGGTGGTTCATGTCCATCCCCCGAAGGCGATTAGTTTGGGGCTGATCGGCCGTTCTTTACCGGCATTGACCCCTGACTTTTACCTGCATCTCGGCCCGTCTGTTCCCCTTGTTTCCTATATCACGCCCACAACGGTGCAGTTAGCGGAGGGAGTGCGCGAGATGTTGGTGGAAAATCCGGCCGTTTTGCTTCAAAATCACGGTGTTTTGGTGACCGCAGCGACGGCCCGGCAGGCGCTCCTGCGTCTCTTTCTGCTGGAAGAACTGGCTGGTATTTATCTGGACGCTCTGGCAACGGGAGAGGCGGTTCGCACCCTCTCGGAAGAGGATAGGCGGCAGTTAGACGAGGTTACAGACGACCGATATAAGCTCAAAGGGTAGCGTAGTGAAAGAAATCGTAGTGGGGACTGGCAACCCGGCCAAGCTCCAGATGGTACAGTCTGCGTTAATACCCTTGGATATCCGCGTCAAGGGGACAAAGGATATTGGTCTGTCGTTGGAGGTTGTGGAAGATGGCAAGACGGCCGAGGAAAACGCCCGGAAGAAGTCAACGGCCTATGCAAACGCCGCCGGTAGACCGGTGCTATCTATTGACAATTCCCTGTATCTGGATGGGTTATCAG
>JBAPRX010000635.1:0-7853 GCA_049281335.1 Promineifilaceae bacterium (SeqCode) | reverse complement strand
GCCACAGTTATTGCAACGTTCGGGTGCGGTTCCCGGCTCTGCGCCGGAACCATGACAGTGGCCGCAGATTTCGGGGCGGCGAATTTCAAATTCTTTGTCGACCCCAAAGACTGCTTCTTCAAACGTGATCCGCATATCATACCGCAGGTCGGTTCCGCGCCTGGGGCCGGTGCGGCGTCGGCTGCCAAAGCCGCCGAAAAACTCTTCGAAGATGTCGGCAACGCCACCAAAGCCGGTGAAATCATTGAAGCCTGCGCCGTTTCCGCCTACACCGGCATGGCCGAATCGATCATAGGCTGCGCGGCTCTGGTCGTTGGATAAGACTTCATATGCCTCATTAATTTCCTTGAAACGTTCGTCAGCCTCATCCTCTTTATTGACATCCGGGTGGTATTGACGCGCCTTGATCCGGTAAGCTTTTTTTAGCTCATCCTTGTTGGCGCTGCGTTCAACACCCAGTATTTCATAGTAATCACGCTTTGTGGTCATCGAGACACTCGAATTAACTATCCTTAGTCGCCTTCGCTGTATTCGCCTTCGATCACGTCTTCGTCATCGGGCGAACCGCCAGGTGCATTGCCGGGGGAACCATTGCCAGGTGCGCCGCCCATTGGGCCTTGCTGCTGGTACATCGACGCACCAACTTCTTGCATAGCCTGCTGTAAGCGGGTGACGGCCGATTGAATGGCATCCAGTCCACCTTCGCGGGCTGCGTTAACGGCGTCAATTTCATTCTGGATGGCGCTCTTTTGGGCGTCCGTTATCTTGTCGCCGTTTTCTTGAATAAACTTTTCGGCGCTGTAAACGGCTGAATCGGCCGTGTTTGCCGCCTCAACCGATTCTTTCCGCTGGGCGTCTTCGGAGGCATGCGCTTCAGCGTCTTTCACCATTTGGTCAATTTCATTGTCGCTCAAACCACTTGATGGAATGATCTGCATGGCCTGCTCTCGGCCGGTGGCCTTGTCCTTTGCGGTTACATTCAGAATACCATCGGCGTTGATGTCAAAGGCGACCTCGATTTGAGGGACGCCACGCGGTGCGGGGGGAATGCCGTCCAGGATGAAGCGGCCAAGACTCTTGTTATCATTGGCCATCGGCCGTTCGCCCTGAACCACATGAATTTCAACCTGAGTTTGCATATCGGCCGCTGTTGAGAAAATCTGGCTCTTCTTGGTTGGGATGGTGGTGTTGCGCTCGATCAGGGGGGTCGCTACCGCACCCAATGTTTCAATGCTCAGTGTTAGAGGCGTTACATCTAGCAGGAGAACGTCTTTCACCTCCCCGCCGAGAACACCGGCCTGAATGGCTGCGCCAACACCAACGACTTCGTCGGGGTTGACACCTTTGTGGGGTTCACGGCCGAACAGCTCTTTTACTGATTTCTGGATAGCGGGCATACGAGTCATTCCACCGACCAGAACCACCTGGGTAATGTCTGAGGTAGAGATACCGGCATCTTTCATGGCCTGTTTGCAAGGGCCAACGGTGCGCTGAACCAAATCTTCGGTTAATTGTTCCAGTTTGGCCCGGCTGAGGGTCATATTCAAATGCTTGGGGCCACTGGCATCGGCCGTTATATAGGGCAGATTGATTTCGGTCTGCATCGTTGTCGAAAGTTCGATTTTTGCTTTTTCGGATGCTTCCCGAAGCCGCTGCAAAGCTTGCCGATCCTGGCGCAGGTCTATGCCCTGGTCCATCTTAAACTGCTCGGCAACCCAGTTGATGATCTTCTGGTCAAAATCGTCGCCACCCAGGAAGGTGTCACCATTGGTTGACTTGACTTCAAAAACGCCGTCTCCGACCTCCAGAATGGAGATATCAAATGTTCCGCCGCCCAGGTCATAAACGGCAATCAGTTCGTCCTTTTCGCCGCCAATACCATAAGCTAATGAGGAAGCGGTTGGCTCATTGACGATTCGGAGCACTTCTAACCCGGCGATCTTTCCGGCGTCTTTGGTGGCCTGACGCTGGCTGTCGTTGAAATAGGCCGGGACGGTGATAACAGCCTGTGTAACCGGCTCGCCGAGGTAGGCTTCGGCGTCGGTCTTGATTTTTTGCAGGATCATGGCGGAGACTTCTGGCGGGGAGTATTCACGATTATTCATCACAACCCGCACATCCCCATTGGGCGCTTCCTGAACATGATAGGGGACGTATCCAACTGCTTTCTTAACGGCCGGATCATTGAATTTGCGCCCCATGAAACGCTTGACCGAAAATACGGTGTTTTCAGGATTGACAACCGCCTGCCGCTTCGCTACCTGACCAACGAGTCGTTCGCCAGTCTTGGGGTTTACCGCCACAACGGAAGGAAATAATCGTCCTCCCTCTGCACTTGGAATGACTGTGGGTTCTCCACCTTCCATGACCGCTGCGACCGAGTTTGTTGTTCCGAGGTCAATGCCAATAATTTTTCCCATTGTTATACCGATCTCCTATAACTTCAGAAATAATTCCTTAAAAGTGTAATTAAGTAATTGGGTAATTCGTAAATTACCTAACTGGAACCAGCTTGCTATAGCTTGATTACCCAGTTACTAATAACCAATCATTTTTTATGCGGCTACATTTACGAGAGACGGCCGAATAACACGGTCGCCCATACGGTAGCCGACGAGCAGCTCTTCGATGACGGTTCCGCTTTCTACCCCATCCGCATCTTTGAGAGCAAGGGCTTCGTGAAAATTGGGGTCAAAGGGCTGGCCGACGGCTTCGATGGCTTCCACTTTCAAGCCTTCCATAATGGTTTGCAGCTTGCGGCGAACCAGTTGAATTCCTTCAAACCAGCTATCAGCTGCAATTTCGGAAGGCACGTTTGATAAAGCTCTGTCAAAGTCGTCCAGAATGGGCAGCAGTTTGGCGGCATGGTCAACGGCCGCATTCTTATAAGCCTCGGCTCGCTGTTTCTCCAGTCGCTTGCGGGCATTGGCAAATTCGGCCCGTTCTCGCTGCCAGCCATCCAGATATTCGGCCGCTTTTGATTGGGCAGCCGTCAATTGTTCTTCCAGGGTTAGCTCCTCAGCTTCGGAGCCGGTTTCGGCCGTTTCGCTGCCTTGCCCATCTACAATTTCGGGTGTTTCTTCAGCTTCAAGCTGTTCATCTGACAAGGTTGTATCCTCGCTCAATGTTTCACCTCACGGTTAAAAATTAGTCTATTATTATTTATTCTTCACTGCTACCAACAGGTAGTTCCAGGTAGTATTCGCTGACAAAACCGCTCATCAGGTCTGCCACGTAGCGAACGGCCGAAATATTACGGCCGTAAGACATTCTGGTCGGGCCGACAACGGCGATGGCACCGGAAAGTTGTTCCATCACGCCGTAGCGGGCCAGGATCATGGTACATTCTCTTAACTCTTCCCACCGCCCTTCGCCACCAATGACGACCTGAACTCCCTGAACATTGGGTTCCAGTGTCTCAGACAAAATGGTGGAAAGGAGGGCGGCCTCTTCCAGAACGCGCACTGCCTGGCGGGTTCCTTCATCTTCCATGATGTTGGATAAGCCGTCCCGATAAACCTGGCTGATGCCTTTCATGCTCGAACGGCGCATTGTTTCCAGAATAAGCCGGGTCACATCTCGTTCGAGTTCGTCTTCCAGGAGGGACTGCCGGGCAAAAATTTCGCTGTAAGCCGCTTCTTCAAAGAGGGCGTTCAACCGTTCGGCCGTTGCGGTTAGCTGCGTTTGGGGAACGGGTTCGGCCAGGGTCAACATCTGTTGAACCACTTCCCCGCCGTAAAAGACAATGATCATCAAGACCAGCCGCCCCTGAGTGGAGATTAGCTGGACATGACGGAATCGTTGGGTGGCCGGTCGGGGAGAGGTGACGATGCTTGCTCCTCTTGAGGTGTGGGCCAAGACGGCCGCTGAGAGCCGCATCCATTGGTTCATATCCAGGCGAGCCTGGTGGAACTGGTGGCGGATCATTTGTCGCTCATCAAGGGGCAGCTCAAACTCCCCAATCAGCCGCTGAACGAAATAACGGTAGCCTATTTCGGTCGGAATTCGGCCGGCAGATGTATGCAGTTGTTCAAGATAGCCAAGTTCATCCAAAACTGCCAGCTCGTTGCGGACCGTCGCCGAGCTGAAGTCCAGGTCATACCGTTCAACAAGTTTTTGTGATCCCATGGGCTGTCCGCTTTCCACATAACTGCGGACCATTAGACCCAAGATATATTCTTGCCTTTCCGTTAACGCATTAAACATATATTCCTGTACAACAAACGTGAATTAGCACTCCACCACAGAGAGTGCTAACAGGTGGCTTTTCATATCTTATCACGCCTAAAAATAAGCGTCAAATAAAATTTATGTAAGAATTGGTGTGAAAGGCGAGTGGTGATTGGCGATTGCAACACATTGCCCGATTGGGTTTGGCGGGAGTAAGTGGTGATTGGCGAGTGCAATGCACTGGCCTTGAGGCTTTGGTGGGTGGGGGTTGGGATGGGCAGTGCAATGCACGGGGGGTGGGATGGGCAGTGCAATGCACAGGGGTTGTTAGTTGTTGTTTCGGGTGGCGACTGTTTGCCAGATGGTTCGGACGAGGATTTTAATGTCGAGAAGGAGGGACCAGTTTTCGGTGTACCAGACGTCGAATTTGGTGCGCTCGACAATGGAGGTGTCGCCTCGCAAGCCGTTGACCTGCGCCCAGCCGGTCATGCCTGCTTTTTCGCGGTGGCGTTCCATGTAGTGGGGAACACTCTCCCGAAATTGATTGACATAAAACGGCTGTTCTGGTCGCGGGCCGACCAGACTCATTTCCCCTAAGAGGACGTTGATAAACTGGGGTAGTTCATCCAATTCAATGCGGCGGAGCAGCGCCCCCAGCCTTGTCCGGCGGGGATCGTTTTCTTTGGTCCAGCCTGGGCCGTCCTTTTCGGCGTCCTGGCGCATGGAGCGGAACTTGATCATCAAAAAAGGCTTGCCGTCCAGCCCCATCCGTTCCTGGACGAAGAAAACCGGCCCCGGAGATTCTAATTTGATGGCGATGGCAGCCAGCAGCATGAGGGGTGAGAAGAAGATCAGTCCAACCATTGCTCCAATGAGATCCATCAGCCGCTTGAAGACGAGCAAATAGCCGCGCATGGCAAAATCTCGAATGGACAGCAGAGGCAGCCCACCCAAGTCGTCTATGCTGGCTTCGGAGGCAACAAATTGGAAGAAGTCGGGGAAAACCTTGATTGAAACACGGCCGCGTTCGCAGTAGGAGATGACTTCAACGACCTCGCGGTGGCCTTTTTCGGGAATGGCGATGATGACTTCATCAATGGCATGTTGTTCGATTAAGGCCGGTAAATCTTTGGGGGTTCCCAATACGGGAATGGATAATATCTCTTCTTCTTCCTCAATACCGTTGATAATCCCGATTAAGTCGTATCCTAACTGGGGCGACCAGAGAATTCGCTGCAAGATAATACGGGCGACTTCACCGGTTCCGACGATGAGGAGCCGGTCTTTGCCGACGCCCTTGTCTCGCAGATAATCGCGGATAAATTGGTGAACGGTACGGCCGAGCATAATCAGGAAGATGGACAGCAGCCAGGCATAGATAATCATGACACGGGGATAGTCTACTTCAAAGATGCTGTTTTTGAAGGTGAAGGCGGAAACGGCTACTGCCACGACGGTTCCAACAGAAACTCCGGCGAAGATGGCGTAAAATTGATCGACCCGCGAGACGGCACGTGGCAGGTAGTATTGACGGTATAAGAAGAGGGTGGTTACAACGGCCGATACCTGCACCAACATCAATCCGAGGTACCGGGTGAGGGGGATTTCTGACTCTAACGGGCCGGGCCAGGGCAGGAGTGTTCGCAGCCGGTAGGCAAAGAGGAAGGCAATAGACACCATTAAGGCATCTAACAGGAAGAGTGTGATGGAATAGAGGGTCCGTAGTTTTTGGGTATTCATCTTGCTACAAGGTTATCAATTGGGCCGTTATTCTTATCCAGAATTAAAATCAACCATTCTCCTCTACGGCTTTGCGTTAAATCTTCTCAGGAACGTTCAAGATTTTTGGCCCGGCGCGTACGTCATCGAAGATGGAAGGGCCGCCTTTGAGGGCAATGCCAAAGATAACGAGGTAATGGAGCCAGAAGGCGGTTCGGCCGTAATAGTGTTTATAATAAAAGATGAGCATCGCCCGGTAAAATTCAATTGTGGCCCGGTGATTCTGGCGGCTGGAAGCCCGCTTGACGTGTAGGACGGTTACTTTGGGGTAGTAGACGACCTTCCAGCCTTTGTCCTTCATGCGCTTGGCCCAGTCGAGGTCTTCGCCGTACATCCAGAACCGTTCGTCCATCAGCCCGGCATCGGCAATGGCTTCTCTCCGCACCAGCATAAAGGCACCAACGACTGAATCTACTTCGGCCGTTTCATTTTCGTCGAGGAAGGTCATGTTATAACGGCCGAAACGGGGTGATTTTGGAAATAAGCGGCTTAATCCGACCATCCGGTAAAAGGAGACGATGGGGGTTGGAAAAGCGCGGCGACAAGCGAGATCGAGGCTGCCATCGGGCAGGACGAGTTTTGGGCCTAACACGCCTATGTCGGTGTTGGCATCGAGGTATTGGATGAGGGTGAAAAAGCCGTCGGGCGGCACTTCGGTGTCGGGATTGAGCAGCAAGCTGTATCGCGGCTGTTTCTCCGGCTCCGACTCTACACCCAATGCCCGCAGTCCCTGGTTGTTGGCAGTTGGGTAGCCGACATTCTCCTCGTTGGCTATCAACTGGACAGTTGGGAATTCTTGCCGAACCATTTTGACGCTGTCGTCGGCCGAGTTGTTGTCCACCACGCATACAGCATAGGTAAAGTCGCCCTTACTACGATGAATGCTTGCTAAACAACGGCGTAATAAGTTGCAAACATTATAATTGACGATGACAATTGCAATATCTAGCACAGTGGCGATTCTAGCATAGCCACGAAAAGGACTCAACCAATGGAGACACGAATTGTTAAATTTTCTTTCCTGGCGCTAATCGGCGCTCTATTATTTGGCGGCGGCTATATCCTGGGCCAATCTAGCTACGCGCCGTTTGTCTTCTTCGGGCCGTCTAATTCGACCCCAAAAGAAGCGACGACTGCTTTTGAACCGTTCTGGGAATCGTGGCGGCTGCTGCATAATGAATTTTACGACCAGCCGCTGGATGATACGCAACTGGCGGAGGGGGCTATTCAGGGTATGTTAGCCACGCTCGGCGACTCGCACACAATTTATCTATCACCGGATCAGGAAACGGCCGCTCGAAATACGATGCAGGGTGAAATTGAGGGTATCGGCGCGGAAGTGACGGAAGGAGAGGATGGCACTGTCGTCATTGTATCACCCTATGAAGGCTCTCCGGCGGAAGATGCGGGGCTGCAACCGGGGGATATTATTTTGGAAGCGGATGGGACGGTATTAACGGGGATGCCGGTCGGGGAAGCGGCTGCTTTGGTGCGTGGTCCTTCTGGGACTGTTGTGAAGTTGACGATTGAACGGGATGGGGAGACGTTTGAGGTGGAGGTTACTCGCGGGGTTATTCGGGTTTCAAGCGTTCGGGGCGAGATGTTGGAGAATAATATTGCTTATGTCCGTCTGAGCCGGTTTGGTGATCACAGCGCTGAGGAAATGGACCAAGTTTTAACCGATCTTATAGCCCAGAAGCCGTCGGGGCTGATCCTGGATTTGCGGGGGAATCCTGGTGGGGCTTTGGAAACGGCCGTTGGTATTGCGGATGAGTTTTTGCCGGATGGGTTGATTCTGACGGAGCATTTTGGCAATGGAACGGATAAGAATTTTGACTCTACCAGCGAGGGTGTCGCGGAAGATATTCCTCTGGTGGTTTTGATTGATGAGGGGAGCGCGAGTG
>JBAPRX010000634.1:0-7650 GCA_049281335.1 Promineifilaceae bacterium (SeqCode) | reverse complement strand
GTATTAAGCTTGTTCTCAAGGGTGCTGATATCATTCTGTAAATCGGAAATCTCTCTGGCACTGAAAGATGCTGCGAGTTCTTGTTGCTTATCAGAAATACGATCTTTTGTTTCTCGAATATCGACTTGTAGGTCGTCCAGTTCCTCGTTAACAAATTGCTGACGTGCTAGATTTTCCTGGTCGGCAGCAGCCGGAGTGCGCAAGATCAATTGATTCGCTAATTCATTGGCTACCGCCATCGCCCTTTCTGGGCTTGTGTCGGTAACTTCAATTTTGATGAGCTGCGTGTTTGGCTGGTGACTAACCGAATAACCGGGGAGACTGGTTAACCCTAGAATACTCATCGTAGCTTCCCGTACCTGAGACAAATTAGCAAGGTCTACGTATGTTTGTGCCAACTGCTCCCCTAACACAAAATCACCGCCGCTTGGATTCGGGTCTGCCAGAGCGTTACCAATTAGTAATGTTGTACTTGCCCTATAATCTGGTGGCTGCTGCCGAGTTGCCAGGAAACTTGATGTAGCCGCAACAAATGTGGTTATTAGTATCAACCACCACCATTTGCGAAATGGGGTTATATAGTCTTTCAGCGCCATACTTTCTCCTGAGGTACATTGCCGGTCTCGATAGAGAGAATTAACTTCATAGAAAGTATATCCTAAAGTAAAAAGAACCCAAAAGATAATCTCTGGGTTCTTCTCACAGATCCTATTGTTCGAAGTAAATTATTTGATAAATTTCCGGGTTACCCACTATTTTGTTATGATAGGCGCCTGGAATCTTTCTGATGTCTTTAGGGAGCCGTTCGTTCCAACTGGATAACCGCCGCCGACAAATGGGCCTTCAGGCGGGCCACCGGCATAGGCGGCAAACCAACGACCAGTATTCAGATTAATTGCGGTGTTATTCCAGGATGCAGATGGTGGACAACTGCCGTCACATAAGTAGGTTGCGGTCTGGAGAACATAGTTCGTTCCGTTGTAAAAGCCACCACCGAAGACCATTGGGCCATTCTCGGTGCCAACGAGTCCGGGGCTGAGTAGACCCATTGGCAAGTCCATTAATGCCTGCCAGCCAGAACCTGGTGTGAATCGTTCGGTTGAAGCCAGGGGAGTGGGGCCAGAACCATCGGTTCCGCCGGCCACGTAGCCATTATTTGATTTGTCACCATAACCGAACCAGTAACGGGCTGTATTCATGGAGAAGCCAGTGTCTGACCAGGAATCAGTCATGGGATTCCAGACCCAGGTTGCGCTGAGAGCAGCCGGGGAACCTGCGCCGATATTTCCAAGTCCGCCAAACAGATAAAGATAGCGATCAATGACAACACAGCCACTACCTTGAGAGTAGAAGTTGTTTCCGCCGACAGCGGGGGCGGCAGCGGTGCTCCAACGAGAACCGGCGTCTGCACTGGGGTCGTAAACCATATGGGATGAGTTGAGAGACATGCCGCTGTCAAAGCCGTTAATGACGTGAATGTTGCCACCAGCGTCGGTGCAGATGGCTGCATCGGTCAGGGTGAGGGGCATGGCTTCGTTGTCAATGCGCCAACGGCCGTTCGCAATGTCGTAGAACTGCATCGTGTTCTGGAAATTGGGGCCGGTGTTGATCAGGCCACCAGGGACATAAACGAAGCCACCGCTGTAGCCGCCACCATTTACCTGCCTGACACCTTGTCTCATGTTTGTTAACATCGTCCAGTTTCCGCCTCCTCTGAGGCCGATAGCGCTTGTTCCAGTCTGGCTTTCGCTAACTGGCAAGTTGTCGGCTAATAAGGCGACGCCGGAAGGGCCAGATTTAGCTTCACCGAGGGAACTGGAAGCGTGAACTTCTGGTCCACCCCCCATCATTGTGAAAATGAAAAGAACTAATAATGCGAATAACGCTGTTGCCATAAAGGCCCGAAGACGTTTCATCCTATACCTCCTGAATATTAGGTGAGTGAAATAATAATCTTACCGCCTGTTGCTGGGTGTAAGGGGAATTACGAGAAGATTTTGTCGCCAAGGGTTCTGTGCTTTTATTTGTATTTATTGGCCTAAGTTTTGAATAAAAAAGCTTAATTCTGGAACGGTATTCATAGTATCATATTTTAGAGGGGATGTAAATTGGATAAATGTCCTATTTCTCCTGAGAAGACGGCACTCACAGAGATGCAGAGGCGCAGAAAGTATAGGGCTTTCATCCGTTGCGTTGGGTGGCTGTGCGGTAGATGTCGGTCAGTTGGGCAGTGATAGTTGTCCAGTTATGGTGGGCTTCGATGTAGGCACGGCCGTTTGCACCGATCTTTTGCTGCATTTGTGGATCAGACAGGAGGGTCAGAATGGCTTGGGCAAAATCCTCGGGATCTTTGGCTGACAGGAGATCGCGTCCCGGTTCGGCCGATAAGGGGGCGACCGCCTGCGGGGTGGTGACAACGGGGGTGGCACAGGCCATTGCTTCCAGTATCTTGAACTGTACCCCGGCGCCATAGACCAGAGGCACAACAGCCGCTGCTGCCCCCTGCAGATAGGGGCGGATGTCGGGAACCAGGCCGGTTACATTAATACCAGGCCGTTGGGCGAGGGCTGTTATCTGTTTTGGAGGGGCTTTGCCAACGATATTGAGCTTCACAGTCGGCCGTTGCTTCCAAACGCGAGGCATAATCTCCTGTGCCAGATAAAGGGCCATTGTGACATTGGCGTGGTAGCTCATCTTGCCGCTAAAAACGAGGGTGTCCGGCTCCCGGTTGGCGGTTGGTCGGGGGCAGAAATAGTCCAGGTCTACGCCATTTGGAATCAGAGAAATCTCTGGTTTTGGTTCCTGGGGAGGAACCAGATCAAGGATCGCCTGTTTGTCTATCTCCGAAGTTATCAGCACCCGGCTGAACTGATTTGCCAACCAGCCTTCATATCGCTCGGTGCGGGCTAGGTCAAGGTGGGCAGCCAGGTTGCCGAAGCGGCTGTGGCTGGCGGCTGCCGTCTGGCGAAAGAGATGGCTGATACAGTCAACGCTGTCCCAGACAATGGGGAGGTTCGTGCCGTTGGCGGCAAGGATGCTTTTTAGAAAGAGGGCATATTCTACCCCGCGAAGATGTTCGACATGAACGACATCGAAGGCATGACCGCTGCCGTTCGACCCGATTAAATGGGCCAACTCGTCGGCCAGCGCAGGTTGCCAGCAGTAAACAGCCTGCAAAGGCTTTTGGGTGGGTAGGGCTTTGAGGCAGTTCAGGAGAGAGCGCCATTTTGGCAGAGGCAGGGCAATGACGCGGTGGCAAAGGGCGGTTAGGTTGGCCGCATCAGCCTGCTCGGCCGTCCCTGTGAACAGAGTCAGCACCGTTACTTGATGTCCAAGCAGGGTTAGATGCCGGATCAAGTTGTATGCTCGAACTCGTATCAGGCTGGGTGGGTAGGGGACGATGAAGAGGATACGGAGAGGTGAGGTGTTCATTATCCTTGCTGCACGGCCGTTTTGGGAGCGAAGCGTGCGCTTAGATGAAACCGTTCCCAAAGGTCTACAACGGCCGAACCGGCAAAAACGATCATAACAGCGTCTACCGGCAGCCGATAGCGAATCAACGCCCAGGTTAGGAGATGGATGGCGGTGTACAGGAGGGCGAAGAGCAGCAGCAGCGCTTCGGGACTTTGGAGGTAACGGATGCCGCGAACACGATAGAGGGAAAGGATCAGACCGTAGAGCATGAAAGGTAGAAAGAGGGTGAAACTGCCTAAACGGGAGAGGTTACTCAACAACCCCGAATCGGCCGAAGGCCAAAAGACAAAATAGGCAGGGATGCGGCTGATGGAGAGCAGAATATAACGAACGGGATCATCCGTCACAAACCCAATACCCCGACGCAGGAGTTCCTGATCGAGAGCAGCTTCGTCCAGACGCTGGCGGCGCAGTTCGGCCGGAATCAGGTCGCGGTAGGTTCCCATTTCTGGCGGCAAAATAGAGATGAAGTGAGTTCCATAAATGGGGTGGTTGCCCCAATAGAAAGCGTATCCGGCGTTGGTGTTGAGCAGGACGAAACGATCAAAGCGGCTGTAGTTGAAGATAGTGAAAGGGATAATCATCAAGATAATAATACCGATGGGAACGGCCGTTTCTAGCAAGGGCAGTTTTCGGCCGTTCTTGTAGCGGTTCCACCAGAGCCAGAGGAAGAGGAAGGGAACAACTAGCAGGAATAGTTGGCGGAGCAGCACGACCGCGCCTAAGACCAACCCTAGAAACAGTGCAAGGCGAATGCGAGGCCATCCCCGGCCCGTTTGCTCCGTTTTTGACAGGGCGATCAAAAGGTTTAGCGCGATGAGAATAGCAGTGATGTAGAAAGCCTCAGTCATCACGGCGGCGGCATAGTAAACAAAGTAGGTGTAGACGGCCGTTATTCCCGCTGTTACCAGACCGACTGGTTTATTGAAGATGGTTTTCCCCAGACGATAAGCCAGATAGGGATGGAGAATGCCGACGATGATGGCTTGCAGCAGCCGGGCAATAAGAGCCGAGGGACCAACTATTTTGTAAATAGCGGTGAGAAAAAAGACGTAAAGGAAACTCCAGTGGGCGGTCGGGGTGTTGGCGGCAGTTGCGGGCCACCATGTTTCGCCAAAAGTGAAACCATGCCCTTCGACGATGCGCTGGGCCAGAGTGTGGTATGAAATCTGGTCGGTGATGCCGGGTAAAGGAGAGACATCATTACCAAAATAGAGGGCGACCCCGATCCGTAATATCACGGACAATACCAAGATGGCTGTCAGGCTTTTATTGTTTCTTATCCAGTCCATTATCATTGTTGGGTAGTTCCGTAGATGGTGTCCCAGGCACGATAAACAGTATGCCAGTCGTAATGGGTTTCGACCGCTTTCCTTCCGGCCTTTCCAATTTTATTTGCTAAACTCGATTCGCATAGTAAACGAACGACATCATCGGCAAAGGCATCGGGATCGTCGGCAATGAGCAGGTCACGGCCGTTTTCATAGTGAATGCCCTCGGCTCCGATGGTGGTAGAGACGACGGGCAGCCCTAACCGCCAAGCGTCCAGAATTTTTACCCGCATCCCGCCCCCGGCATGAAGAGGAACCACGAAAGCGGCCGTTTCTGCCAGATAAGGTTCGGGGTCAGCAACATAGCCGGTCACTTCGACGGATTGTTCCATTCCTGGCAAGGTGGGTGGGCTTTTGCCGATGACGGTGAAAATCGCCTCTGGAACACGGGAGAGAATTTGAGGCCAGACTTCCTGGGTAAACCAGACAACGCCCTGGCTGTTAGGGGGCCAATGGAGGCCGCCCATGAATGTAACCCGCTTCGCGCCCGGTTTGCGTTGAAGGGGAGGATGGGCGTCGGGATCAATGCAGATGGGGATGGTTGTGCCTTTGATTCGGCCGTTCCCTTGTGCCAACGCCGCCCGGTCGTCGTCTGTAACCCAGGCCACGTGGTCGAATTGTTGGCAGACCCGTTTTTCATAGGCAGCCATCTTCTTTTCTTCAAGGTTGAGCAGGGCGCGGCTGATTGGATTGCCGCTGGCGGCTGCCAGACGTTGGGGAATGAGGAAAACGGCGTTGTGCTGGTCGAGGACACGCATGGGGTGGTTGGCCGAGGGGCTGTTTTCCGTAAGAGAGAGGGCATATTGGGCCATCCACAGTTGGTCGGCGTGAACGGCATCATATGGGTTTTGGCTGACGAGTTCCCGTAAGAGATGGGTCATGGCTGGAACTTCGTCGCGGGTGATGAGAAACGGCCGATTTTGGAGCAAACTGCGCCCCAATTGCCAGATGTCTCGCCACCGGGAACGGAGCATCGGGACGGTGTATATTTCACGACAAAAGCGGCGCAGGTGGTCCAGTTGTTCGGGTTTATCTTCAGGACGACAGAAGGCCACGAGGGTCAGGTCATGACCGGCGGAAGCCAGGTATTGCAGGACATGATAGATTCGCACCTTTGGCCCCGCGTCGGGAGGATAGGGAACAAGCTGGGAGAGGTAGAGAATGCGCATGGTGATTAGGTCTCACGCAAAGGCGCGAAGAGCGCAAAGTAGTTAAAGATTGGCATTTATGTGGCGCATTACATGCCGGGCAGGACGCGGAGGAGTTGCCAGTAGCGGCTGGCAAGCGCAAGATGGCGGCGGCGGGCTGGTGGGCGTTCAAGCCAGGCCAAAGGACTGAGGCTGAGACGGGTCAGGGTCGCCATAAAGAGGACGCCCTTATAGAAACGGGCTGTCCAGCGACCACCGTTCTTGCGAAAATAGAGCAGCTTGGCCCTGTAAAGATGAAGGAACATGCTGGCGGCAGCCTGGCGAGTGCTTTGGCCTTCGTGGTGAACCACCTCGGCTTGGGGAACCCAATAAAGGGCCTGACCTGAACGTTGAATGTGGTGGCAGAGGTCTACCTCTTCGGAATACATAAAATAGGCTTCGTCAAAAAGTTGCTCACGGCCGATTACCTCCATCCGCAGGAGAATGCAAGCGCCTTTTAAGACGTCAACGGGACGGGGAGCGGTGGTATCCCAGGCAGTCATGTTGTAGCTAACATAGCCGGGGAAAAGTTTGTCGAGATGGAAGAGAAGCCAGAGTTCCCGGCCGGGAGTTGGCGCACGATAACAGGATTGTTGGAGGCTGCCGTCAGAATTGAGCAATCGCGCTCCAGCGGCTCCGGCATTGGGGTTGGCTTCCACGAAATCTAACAGAGTAGACAGGGCGTTCGGCCGTAATTCGGTGTCGGGATTCAGGAGAAGGATAAAAAGGCCGATACACTGGCTGAAAGCCTGGTTGTTGGCCCCGGCAAAGCCTTTATTCTCGTCATTCTCGATCAGCTTCACCCAGGAAAACTGATCGCGAACCATCTCCGAAGTGCCATCGGCCGAAGCATTATCCACCACAAAAGTTTCAACCTGACGGTCGTTAAGGACGGCCAGGTTGTTGCTGAGAGAATGGAGGCAGTCTTTCAACAGATCTTTCGTGTTCCAACTGACGATGATGATGGATAAGTCCATATTTTACCAATCGTTATCTGTTTCGTAACCCATCTCTACCAGCCAATCACCGGCCAGTTCCTTAAAACGCTGGCGGTGGGCTTCAGTGAAGAAGTTTTGCCAGTCGCCGGTAATTCCTTTGCGGAAGTGGGAGGCGGTATCTTCCTGGCCGGGACGCCGGGCTGACTGCCAGAATTTTCGGCCGACTGTCATCCGTTCAAAGCGATTTCGCTGCACAACGGCGTGTAATAGACCATTGGAAACCCCCAAATCCAGCCCGTCGAAGACACGGCGCATCTCTTTTTTAGGATCGGCCAGCAAATCTTCATAGCGGAGGCAGGTAATATCAGGATTGGCGGCCAGCCATTGGCGGGTTAATGTTTTCCAGGCGGTGACACCGGGCAAAATGGGCAGTTCGCCATCGGGATCATGTCCCTGAATAGAGAGCATGAGGGCGTCGTCATTGTTTAGCTCTTTAATAGTCGGCTGCCAGGCGTGAGTTTCGTCCCGCTTGAGGTGAAACATACGAGAAACAGATTGATCCCGAAGATCACGCACCACGAGAACGACCTGGATATTGTTGGCGCGGAGTTTTTCAGACAACTCGGCCGTATACCAGTCATGACCATGAACGACCTCCCCCGGTTGAACGGAGTCGTAGGCGTTGATGTTACCCCGAAAGTTTCCCCGTTCGCTGTAGCC
>JBAPRX010000633.1:0-6980 GCA_049281335.1 Promineifilaceae bacterium (SeqCode) | reverse complement strand
ATGCTTGTTGTTGGATACTTTATTTTCTATCAGTTATAAAACGTTATGCTAGACCTTGTCTTATTAGGACAGCAGCCGCAGACGATAGATCGGTTCGTCCGGCGGTCGCAAATAAAATGGATAATATGGTATTTGGGAATGCTGGGAACGGCCGGATTAATTGCCGGGTTCATGTATTTTACCTCGCCCAATTTCTCGGTAATAGCCTGGCTAATATTATTTATCAGCATTGCGGCAATCCTTTACCAGCCGAGATATGGTATCTATATTATTCTTTTTTGGACGATGGCTGGTGATCACACGATGATGGATTGGTATCCATTCATCAAGAATTTCTCCAGCCGTGAGACATTGCTATTCCTAAACGATGCCGTCATTTTTAGCCCACTTGAATTATTATTGGTATTGACCTCATTGACCTGGCTCCTTAGGGGTCTATTTCAGAGAAATCTGGAATTTCATAAGGGGCCACTTTTCTTCCCGCTAGCCGCGTTTATTGCTTTCATCGCGTTTGGGTTGGTTTATGGCATTGGACGAGGAGGTAATACAAACGTTGCCTTGTGGGAATCACGAGCAATGTTTTACATGTTCCTGCTGGTCGTGTTGGTTAGCAATCTATTAAAGAACAAGGAACATATCAAAGCTGTTATGTGGGTCGCTGTGGCTGGCCTTTTTGTTAAAGGGGCTTACGGAGTTTGGTATCTCGTGTTTTTCCTACACGGGGGACTTGAGCAATGTTGCTTCTATGACGGATCATCAAGGCGCCGTTCATCTTGGTTTGGTGGTTGTCCTGGCAGGCGCCGTTTGGCTCTATAATGTTTCCTGGCAAAAACGCCTGGTCTTGATGGTTGCAGTGATGCCTATTTTGCTCACTATTATTGCAGGCCAGCGTCGGTCGGCATTCGTTGCTCTCCTGGTTGCCTTTGCATTGTTAGCGATTATTTTGTTTTTGGAACATCGGACTGCATTTTTCCTTATTGTTCCTCCCCTGGCTATTTTGGGTTTGGCTTATATTGGAGTTTTTTGGAATAGTTCTAACCCCCTTGGCGGCCCGGCCCAAGCGATCAAATCGGTTGTGGCGGAAGATCAGGCTGATGAGCATGATCGTACGTCGAATGAATATCGAAAAATTGAGAACCTAAATTCGAGATTCACAATACATCAGGCTCCGCTTACCGGAGTGGGATTCGGTAATAAATTTTTTATCGTTATCCCAATGGCAGATATTAGTGGTTTTATCTGGTGGGAATATATGACCCATAATTCGGTTGTTTACATCTGGATAAAATCTGGTGTTGGTGGATTTCTGGCGTTATTATGGCTTGTTGGACAATCAATTGTATTGGGGGTAAGAGCTACCATGCGAATCAACATACCCTTTCTTAAGGCTATCGCACTGACTGCAACGATGTATGTTATTATGCATTTCATTTATGCCTATGTAGATATTTCCTGGGAGGCTCAAGGCATGGTTTTGCTTGGTGTCATGCTCGGCCTCCTAAATTGCATTGAGTCAATTTTGATGGTTGACTCAACTACTTATAAACGTCGTTGGCCGTGGCAGCCGGAAATCAAACCTCCAGCCCCCATACTTCCTTTCCCCGGCTGATGGATAGAGTGATTCGTGAAACATTTCGAGTTTTCTAGTCGAAATGTGAAAGGTTGCTCGGATGAAAGTTTTTAATACCTTTGAACAGGGGTTGGCAGTTTTGCGTGCGGGGTGGCATTTCCGATCTGCAACAAAACTTGGCAAGAAAGTGCGAATTTGGGGGAAGCCGGTTGTACAAAATTGGGGTGAGTTGTTTATTGCAGACCGGGTGAGGTTGGTTTCCACGATTGCAACTACCGAAATTGTTGTTGCAGGCGGGGGGTGTTTGGAAATTGGTGAATCAACATTTATTAATTATGGCTGTTCAATTGCTGCATCGAAATCTGTTCAGATTGGACCAGCCTGCAATATTGGTACTTATGTCATTATAATGGATAATAATTTTCACCGGTTAGAGCCTGAACGGCGGCAAGAGCGTCCGGAGTCTATTCCTATCTGCATAGAAGAAAACGTTTGGCTTGGTGCGCGAGTGATCGTCTTGCCAGGTGTTCGGATTGGTCAAGGCAGTGTTATTGGTGCGGGGAGTGTGGTGACAAAGGATATTCCAGAGCGCGTTGTGGCGGCTGGAGTTCCTGCTCGAATAATTAAACAGCTTTAAACACCGGTATCATCTGTGACTTTTTAGATGTCTACAAAAATAAGACAGCTTTTGGCTGAGGAAACAGGCGGAGTTCATCTTCGCTTTCTTTTTGCTCGATTGATACTAGCTTTCCTGCCAATGCACGCTGGGAATCGCCTGCGTTCTGTTGTTCTAAGATTGGCGGGATTTGATATTGGGCATGGGACTTTCATGGCGGATACCCCAACCATCGCTGGCGTCGGTGATATTTACAAGCGTTTACACATTGGTAAAAGTTGTTATTTTAATATCGGTTGTTTTTTTGATTTGAATGCTGATATTAGAATTGATGATAATGTGTCGTGTGGTCAACAAGTTATGTTGTTAACGCATACCCATGAGATCGGGTATGAATATAGACGAGCTGGAAAACTCCTTCCCCTCCCTGTACACATTGAAGATGGCGTCTGGCTTGGAGCGCGATGTATTATTCTTCCTGGAGTGACTGTTGGTCGGGGCGCGGTCGTTGCCGCTGGTGCGGTTGTTACGAAAGATGTCGTTCCCCAAACCCTTGTCGCCGGGGTTCCGGCTCGCGTTATCCGTCAATTAGATCAGATTAATGAGTAATGAATCTATTCAAATAAGTGTCGTGATGCCGACTTATAATCGGCTTCCAACGTTGAAACGGGCTTTGGGTGGACTGATTAACCAGACAGCCCGTATTGGCAGCTTTGAGGTTGTTGTCGTTTCCGATGGGTCTACTGATGGGACAAATGAGTATTTGGAGTCGTTCGTGGCCCCGTTCCCATTTCGACTCATCATTCAACAAAATCAAGGCGCTGCGACTGCCCGAAATACTGGTTTCAAGGCGGCCACTGGTGAATATGTTCTCTTTATTGATGATGATGTTGTGCCAACGGCCGAACTTGTTGAGAAGCACCACAATCTCAATCAGGTGCATGGTGAGGATACGGTTATTATTGGGCCGATGCTTACCCCTGATGATTATAAGATGGCCCCATGGGTTGAATGGGAACAATTCATGCTTTACAAGCAGTATGAAGAGATGCAACTGGGCCATTGGCAGCCGACAGCACGCCAATTTTATACTGGGAATACCTCTCTAGCACGAAAACACCTGGTTCGTTCGGGTGGTTTTGATGCCCAGTTTAGACGGGCAGAGGATGTGGAATTGGCCTATCGTTTGGCGGCGTTTGGCGTACAGTTTGTCTTTGCTCCTGAGGCAATCGGATACCATTATGCTGACCGGAGTTTTCAGTCCTGGTTGTCAACCCCGTATGCTTACGGCCGTAATGATGTTATATTTACCTTGCAGAAGGGTCAGGATTGGCTGCTTCCGGCGGTTTTTCGAGAATTTCATTCCAGAGATAGGTTAATTCAGCAATTCGTCCGGGCTTTTGTGGGACGACAACGGCTCAGTCAGATGATCATAAGTATCTTGAAAAACAGCATTTTCATCAGCCCACATTGGTTATCTCGTCTGATCTGTAGCGGCATTTTTAGTTTGAGATACTACCAGGGAGTTGCTGATGAACTTGGTGGGCGTGCTATATTTTTAGCTGGTGTGGACGCCGCTTTAGAAAGTTAGAAATCATTCATTGTAGTAAGTATGTTTTTAGAACTGTTTAAACAAGATGTTCAAAGGTGGATTTTTCCACAGCAAGTTGCCGATCCGGAATTGGTGACTTTTGGAACCACGCTTAAGCTTTTGTACCGACATATGCCGCTTCGGGCAATGCTTTGGTTTCGGTTCGGGTCCTGGTGTAAAGACAAGCGATTACCCGGTTTGCCCGGAATGGTTCAACGACTGATTTATAGGCGGTATGGATTAGAAATTTCTCCAGGAGCAGATATTGGTGGCGGTTTATATATTGCACACCCAATTGGAACGGTTATTTCTGTTAATCGAATGGGAAAAAATTGCAGCGTTATCGCTGCGGTAACGATTGGTTTGCGTCATGGGCATGACCTTCCGTGTTTTGGGGATAATGTTTTTATTGGAACTGGCGCACGGATATTGGGTGGAATTCAAATTGGAAATGATGTGGTGATTGGGGCGAACGCTGTTGTTATTAGTGATTTGCCTGATGGCGCAACGGCCGTTGGTATCCCGGCAAAGGTTGTGCGTATTCATGGAAACAAAGTGGCGAAAGATGACAGCGGGGTTGGCGTTCTGGAAACTGAATGATTCGTGTAAATTTTGTCATGGAGCAGCATGTTGGCTTGATGACGTATTACCAAAACTTGCGACATTACATTGAAACTGATTCTCGAATTGAGGCTAATTGGATTGATGTGACTTATCGTGCTTCGGAAGAGTCCTGGTGGTCTAAAGTATCGTTTTTGCCGGAACATATTAAAGGTACAATGGTCGGAATGCGACAAACACGACAGGGTCTAAGAGAAAGATCGGCCGATATTACCTTTTTTTTTACGCAGGTTCCTTCTCTCCTCGCCGGTTCATTGCGCAAGCGTACTCCGTATGTCCTTTGTACTGATGTGACGCCAATCCAGTATGATAAAATGGCGGTGTATTATAATCACAAAGCCGATAAGAATGGTTTAATTAGTCGTTATAAATATCGTCAAAATCGAAAAGTGTTTCAAGAGGCGACACGTATCGTAGCCTGGTCAAATTGGACACGTCGTTCTTTTGTTGAAGACTATGATGTGTGTGAAGAAAACCTTGAGGTTGTACCGGCTGGCGTTGATATAAATTGTTGGCATCCAGCGTCAGAGCGCGTTGGTCGAGATTCTGTTAGAATTCTTTTTGTGGGTGGTGAATTTCAACGTAAGGGTGGTCAACTTTTATTAGAGGCGTTTCGAGGGCTTCCCAAGGGGGCTGCTGAATTGGTGCTTGTAACTCGTTCTGAGGTGCCACATGAAGAAAATATTAGGGTTTATAATAATTTACAACCAAACTCGGAAGAATTGATTTCACTTTTCCAATCCTGTGATATGTTTGTGCTGCCAACGAAAGCTGATACATTTGGTATTGTAGCCGTTGAAGCCAGTGCAACTGGGATGCCAGTTTTGATGACTGACGTTGGTGGCGCAGGGGATATTATTGTGGATGGAGAAACGGGTTTTTTGCTAACTTCTGGTGATGTAGATGAATTAACGGATCGGCTGCGGTTCTTGATTGAAAATACTGATGCACGTGATAGAATGGGCGCTGCTGCCCGAAAGCGGGCTGAGGAGTGTTTCGATGCTCGGAAAAATGGTAAGAAAATCGCAGATATTTTGTTAGAGGTGGGTGGAGTGACTTGAAAAATGGGGTGAGACGCTCGATGGTAGGAAGGCAATTTCCAAATCGACAAATTATTTTTTATTTTTTTGTTGCCTTGTTTGCAGTGGGTTGTGTTGGGCAGCAAGAACCGAGGGTGCGGATTATTACTCCGGTTGCTACACCAACCTTGCATAGTATCTTTGCTTCTTCAACAGGTGAATTTTTAGAACAACCGGGAATAGGCCAGGTGGAAGGGACCCCCACATTGATGTCTTTCTTTGGGCCGTCATCCACACCAATTTCTACTCGTACGCCGATGCCGGTGAATACCACGTCTTTAAGTACACCTACGCCTCGACCGACGGATGTGATAAAGGATGTGTTTATCTTTGATGAGTCGCTCAACGTAAATTGGACGATGGAGAATAGTTTTTTTGTTGACTATGACGTCAGGGATGATGATTTTTCATACAACGGCCGTTATTCGATTGGTGTTACCCCAGAAACCGGCAATGGGAGATTGATGTTTACCGTTGATCCTGATAGTGAGGAAGAATATCTACGCCAAAATGTCCTGGCAGTGCAATTTTGGTTATATAGTGGCGATGATTATATAGCTACAGATGATTTATCTGTCACCATCATCGGTAGTAATGAATATCCTTACTTCGTTGCGAATGATGATTCAGTTGTGGTTGACGATGCACTCCCTACATTCCCACAAACGAGGCTCTATTACCTGGGTATTTTAGAAGACATTCCCCCTGATACGTGGGTTCAGGTTGAAGTCTGGCTGGATGATCTGATTTATGATCCTGACTACCAATACGTTACAGGAGTCATCATTGAAAACGATGATAACTTTTTGCAAAAATTTTATTTGGATGACTTAGAGTTGGTCATTGCCGAATGAAAAAAAAGATACGCTTCTTTTTTCTTTTGATTTTGCTAATTGGGCTATCAAGTTGGGCAGTCGGCTGTCAATCAAAATCAGAACCACCAACGAGTGCGGTTGAAGTTTCTTCAGAGCCAACCTCTGCTGCGGTTGCGACTGAGCCAGCCTTGCAGCCAACGGAGACGGCCGTTCCCACAGAAACGCCAGCTCCCCAACTACCGGATTCCACCATTATTGTAGATGTGGCCGGGGCGCCGACGGCTTTGAGTAACCTGGCTCTTGGAACAAATATACCGGCCTGGCTATCCAGCAGCAGGTTGCAAGATGATCTGTTTCAGGAGCGTACAACCGCTTCCGGTGTCTCGATGCTTCGGATACCTGGGGGAAGCTGGAGTAATGCTTATGATTGGTTAGCCTGTGAACGCGATGGAAATGGGATAGATGACAGCGCGGAATGTTATTGGCCCTGGGCCGCACACCCAACGGATTTCTTGAACTTTCTTGAAGAGACAGACCTGGCCGGGATGTACACTGTAAATTTGAATGGAACGGCGAAGGAAGCGGCTGCTCTGGTCGCGTTTTTCAATGGCTCGGTTGATGATGATACGGTTATTGGCGTTGACATACGCGGCCGAGATTGGGGAAATGTTAGCGATTGGGCTTCTCT
>JBAPRX010000632.1:0-8255 GCA_049281335.1 Promineifilaceae bacterium (SeqCode) | reverse complement strand
GGAGAGAACCTCATCATGATGCATAAGAAGATTGTAATGGAAATGGAAATGTTGGAAAAGAATCTATGAGGATATAATAGCAATTTATAGGAGAGAAATGGATGGATGATGAACGGCTCCAGGCGCTAATCAATGAGGCAACCGTAGATTGTTACGGTGAAGAAGAGGAATTTTGGGGCATTTTAGCGGCCCTGGAAGATGAACTGGAATTCCCTTTGAAAGTTACCCTTATTTGTGAACGGGTCAAACTAATTGGATTGGATGAAAAGGAAAGCACCTCTCGCCGTGGAATTGTGGCCCGCGTCCAGCATAAGGGTAAAGAATACAGTGTCAGTTTAGCCGACCTACAGATGGGAGATGCCGATTCTCACAGCGCCGCGTGGCTGGCTGCACACCGGCATTGGTTTCGGTATTGAATGATAACCGAATAGACCTTCGTATCTTTTTTTGCTGGAGATATCTATGGCTCGTAAGAAAATGATTCCGGACGATGTGCGAGAACGAGTTGTCGCAGTCGTCGACCAGTTTAATGAAGAAAATGTGAAACCGCCCGAACTGAGTCCGGTGCATAAAATTCTGAAACGGTTTGGCGCTCCACCCCAAGTTGAAATTGGCCACCGATACGGTGATTATGTAGTTCGATTTAAAGGGGCTTATCTGTATCTTGGCCGGATCGGTTATAACCAACGGCCGTCTGAAATTTGTCGTTTGAAATGGACCGGTGATTTTGACAATTGGGAGTTTGCAATCTACAAATATAGCCGTAATTACTACGATCCTGATGAATGGTTTTTCCCTGGTGCCGGAGAGGTGGACGGTACGATTTTGGGCGCGATGCGAGCTGGTAACTCAGCCTATCCTGATTGATATTTATCGAAAAAACCGTATGCCATTCTCCAACACCTATACTAGCCCCCCAAAACTGGTTCTTCCGCAAAGTTCGTGCATGAGCCTTCAAACTGGATGCAAAACACGCAAGCATAGAAGATCAAAACCTGCCCGGCCGTACATTTCACGCTTGATGAGTTTCAGCCGATTAATCTAACCTTTTGCCTGGCCGGAGCTCCATTCAGTTTCCAGGGCAGCTCGAACAGCATCATAGTCCTGGAAAATCCCTTTCGCAAAGGCTTTCAGGCAAGGAATGCCACTACGTGAACAGGTCTGGAGCCAGTCATCGAGCTGACTAGATTCCCGCTGACGAATCATTGTGGCCAGTTGTTGTACAAGGACATATATTTTGGCAACTCCCCAGCAGAACGCGCAAACCGGGTTGCCTGTTTGCTGTTTTATCTGCTTTTTGTAGCAAATATTGCCCAAGCGCGGGGTGACTTAAACTTCCGACCCAAATAATACTCGAGCACCCTTGCCGGGTTACGAACCCGTCGCTCTCGTAGCCTATAGTAAAAACTATAGAGATAAAGACTCTCAAGCTGATCTTGAGGGTCTTTTCGCTTTATAGGCCTCAAGACATTCTTTGTTTGTTTACACCTGTGCAAGAGCGTTTCCCAATTTCCCCACTTTTACCTATAATGAGCCATGTGATAAACACCCTCCTTCAAACCAAACTCTATATTCCACCGACACGCGCCAACATCGTTCCCCGCACACAGCTTCTGCAAAAGCTAAATGATGGCCTGCATGGTAAATTAACGCTGGCTTCGGCTCCTGCCGGGTTTGGCAAAACAACACTAATCACCGATTGGCTCTCGCAACTGGATTGTCCCGTTGGCTGGGTCTCTTTAGATGAAGATGAAAGTGATCCGCAGCAATTTTTCAGGTATATGGCCGTCGCGATTCAGTCGTTTCCTGACAGCCAACACAGCCTCACCAACCAGTTACAATCCTCCCAACCCGCCTCTGCTAAATCATTGGCCGCTAGCATGGTCAACGACTTGGCTTCGGTTTCCACTCACTGCCTACTCGTCCTCGATGATTACCATGAAATCGAGTCGACAGAAATTGATTTGGCATTTGCGTTTGTACTCGACCACATGCCACCTAATCTGCACCTGGTCATCACCAGCCGAACCGATCCTGGCTTCCCACTTTCGCGCCTGCGTGCGAGGAATCAGTTAACCGAATTACGCGCCCAAGATTTACGCTTTACCAAAGCAGAAGCAGCACAGTTCCTCCAGCAAAACATGAACCTTACCCTGTCTTCTGACCAGATTGTCGCCCTTGAAACTCGAACCGAAGGGTGGGTTGCGGGATTACAGATGGCCGCGCTCTCCATGCAAAACCGGGATGATGTGGACGATTTTGTGACCAGTTTCACGGGTAGTCATCGCTTCATCATGGATTATCTGGTGGAAGAGGTCCTCAATCAGCAATCAATTGAAGTCCAAAATTTTTTGTTGAAAACATCCGTTCTCACCCGCCTGTGTGCTGAGCTTTGTGACCAACTACTTCAATCCCCGCCAACCAGCCAACAATTCCTGGAACAGCTGGAAACCAACAACATCTTCCTTATTCCCCTTGACAACGAACGGCGTTGGTTTCGCTATCATCATCTCTTCGCCGATTTGCTCCAGCAGCGGCTGCGCCAGAGCGCCACTTTGTCTAAAGAGGATGCTGAGAAAAGGGTGGCAGAATTGCATAATCGTGCCAGCGAATGGTACGAAGACAATGGCCTCGAGCTCGATGCTTTTCACCATGCCGCCGCTGCCAATAATATTGAGCGTACCGAGCGTCTCATTGAAGGGGCGGGCGTACCCTTACACTATCGTGGCTCTGCTCATCCAGTCCTTCATTGGTTGGAGTCACTGCCAACAACAACACTCGATGCCAGACCCTCGTTATGGGTGACATATGCCTCGGCTTTATTTTTTACCGGCCAGCATACCGCTGTCGAACAGAAACTTCAGGCTGCCGAAGCGTGCCTGGCAAGGTCCGCAACCCTGCGGGAAGCCGAAGCAGACGATAATAGCCAGGACCTTGTCGGCCGCATAGCTTCCTTACGAGCCACATTGGCCGTCATTCAACACGATCCGGAAACCATCATAACCCAATCCCGCCAGGCCCTGCAGCATCTGCACCCCGATAACCTGCTTTTTCGCTCTGCTGCTGCTTTTACACTGGGGGTTGCTTATAACTTCAGGGGAGATCGCCCGGCGGCCAGCCAATCCTTCACTGAAGTCCTGGCCCTCGCCGAATCTTTTGAGCATTCCATCTACACCATTGCGGCTGCAATAAGTCTGGGTCAATTACAGGAAGCAGACAATAAACTCTTGTTGGCATCGAAAACATATGAGCGGGTTTTGGAAGTGGCCGGTGATCCGCCCCAGTTGATAACCGTTGAAGCCTTCCTTGGGTTAGCCCGCATATCCTATCAATGGAACGATTTGGACATCGCCAGCCGGTATGGAAAGCAATGTACTCGATTGCTGCACCAGCAAGACAGTATCGACACCTTTGCTTCCTACAGTGTCTTTCTCGCCCAACTAATGCTTGCCAGGGAAGATGTCCCTGGTGCGGTGGAAGCTCTGGATGAAGCCGAAGCGTTCGCTCGCCGGCATAACTTCCTCTTTCGGCTGCCGGATGTTGCTGCCGCTCAAGTCCTTACCTTGCTCCGGCAGGGCAATCTGACGGCCGCTGCCCGGTTGGCCGAGAAACACTACCTCCCCCTCTTTCAGGCTCGCGTTCTCCTGGCCCAGGGTAACACACCCGGCGCTTTGGCCTTATTGGAGCCGTTACGCCAACAGATTGAGGCCAAAGGCTGGCACGATGAACGACTCAGGATCATGATCTTGCAGGCCCTTGTCCTTCAGGCTCATGGGGAAAAGGATGAGGCTGTGCAGCTCCTGGGCGATGCGCTGGCGTTGGCAGAACCGGGCGGTTTCATCCGCCTCTTCGTCGACGAAGGGCTGCCGATGGCTCAGCTGTTGTCGGAAGCAGTTGCTCGTGGGATTATGCCAAACTATTGTGGCAAGCTGTTGGCTGTATTTGAAGCTGAGGGGCAGAAGATCGAACCTGAACCTGGTCCATCACCTGCCCAATCCCTTATCGATCCCCTCACAGATCGCGAGCTGGAAATTTTGACCCTCATCGCCGCCGGATTAAAAAATAAAGAGATTGCCGAACAGTTGGTCATTAGCCTTAACACTGTCCTCTATCATATCAAAAACATCTACAGCAAACTCGGTGTCAACAAACGCACCCTAGCTATCGCCAAAGCAAAAGAACTCAACCTCCTTTAGATTCCCCACAGTTTTTTCACCCTAAACCACAGTATTTATCGCAAAACCCACAGTTTCCTGTGGCAATATGTCGCGTCGATTGCCCTACCCTGGGGACATGACGAACGAACACACCAACAAGCAGAGCCAATACTACATCAAAATTCAAGGTCCTTTAGATGCCCGCTGGCAGGATTGGTTTGATGGTTTAACCATCACTCCGACTGATGACGGCAACACCCTTTTACACGGCGAGGTCAAAGACCAGGCTGCCCTGCACGGTATCTTTAAAAAAGTGAGCAACTTAGGATTGACCATCATTTCGGTCAACCCCAAAACAAAAGGAGGGTAATTGATAAGCCCATTCAGTAAGAAATCCCAACCTCCCGGAAGTTGTTTCTGAGCAATGATCTGGTGAAAGAAACTTCCGGGAGGTTTTAAGTTATTTTGTTAACAATGTATTTAATCAACTCAACTCAACGAATACTAAAAAATGGAGAGTAAAAAAATGTTTACACACAGAAACGCAGCCAGACTTTGGGGTATCTTTTTCATCATAGCCTTTTTAGCTTATGGAATTGGCAGTGGCATGATCGATACGATTACAAGTACCCCGGATTTTCTTACGAATGTCAATGCCAACACCAACACCATTATCGTTGGGGTAATTCTTATCACCCTGGTTCATACATTTGTAAATATCGGCCTCCCTGTACTGCTGATGCCAATCCTGAAGCCCTTCCACAAGAACCTGACCTATGGCTATCTAAGTTTCGCAATCGCTTCAACCACCATAATCGTAGTCAGTGGGATTTTCCTGATGCTGCTCATCCCCTTGAGCGGTGAGTATGCAAACGCTGGCTCTGCCTCCACCGATCATTATGTAACCATCGGCGAAATCCTCAAAATGGGTGGGTTCTACGCATACCAGATCGGGATGGCTATCTGGGGTATGGGCGGCTTGTTGTTTGTAGCAGTCCTATACAAATCGAAAATCGTCTCTCGGGTATTTTCTGTCTGGGGTTTTATTGGATATGCAGTATTTTTTGCAGGAACAATTTTCGAGCTTTTCGGGAGCAGTGTCGGTGTCATGCTTGCTATTCCCGGTGGTTTATTTGAAGTTTCCTTGAGCCTTTGGCTCATCTTCAAAGGATTCAACTCGGTGGCAATGACTTCTGACGACCAAAATTAGGTTAACCAAACGAGGCCGCCTGGTATGTCAAACTATACCGGGCGACCACATCAATATAATAAAAAAGGAATAATTAATATGACTGCAACAATGAAAGCAATTGTTTACACAAAATACGGTTCCCCTGAGGTTCTTCGGTTGGAAGAGGTACAAAAACCGACCCCTAAGGACAGCGAGGTCCTGATAAAAATTCACGCGACATCAGTAACAGCTGGTGATGTGATTGTTTTGAAAGGCGAGCCTTTCGTAACCCGCTTTGCCACCGGGCTGCGAGAACCAAAAAACTCGATTCCCGGCAAAGAAATGGCGGGGCGGGTTGAAGCAGTCGGCCGAAACGTAACCCGGTTTCAACCTGGGGACGAGGTCTTCGGAGACCTGTCTGTGGCTGGCTGGGGCGCCTTGGCTGAATATGTAGCTGTACCGGAAAGTGCGATCGCGTTGAAACCGGCCAATTTAACATTTGAGGAAGCCGCAGCCGTGTCCGAATCGGCCGTTGTCGCCTTGCAGGGACTTCGTGATAAAGGAAAGATTCAGCCGGGGCAAAAGATTTTGATTAATGGGGCCTCTGGCGGCGTCGGATTGTATGCGCTTCAGATTGCCAAAGCCTTCGGGGCAGAGGTAACGGCCGTTTGCAGCACCCGTAACATGGCGTTGGTCCGCTCGCTGGGCGCCGATCACGTCATCGATTACACCAAGGAAGATTTCACCCAAAACGGTCAGCAATATGACCTGATTCTGGCAGCCAACGGCTACCATCCAATTTTAGATTACAAACGGGCTTTAAGACCCGAGGGGATTTATGTCGCATCCGGAGGCACCATGAAACAAAGTCTGCAAGCGACCATGATCGGCCCCTTCATCTCAATGACCGGAAGCAAGAAAATGGGCGGCATGCTGGTAAAACCGAACCAAAACGATCTCGTTTTTATCAAAGACTTTATTGAAGCCAACAAAGTCAAACCCGTCATCGACAGGCGCTATCCCTTAAGCGAAACAGCTGACGCCTTTCACTACATGGCAGAAGGACGCGCCCAGGGAAAAGTGGTCATAACCGTGGAGCAAAACAGCAAATGAAAAAAGAAACTTTCTTGACGGTACGCTGGAATAATCTGCTTTCAATCAGCATAGGATTACCCACCCTGATATATGTCGTCGTCGCTTTATCCACCTCGATTTGGTCTGGAAGGGACGGTCTGATCGGCCTTTCGATTTTCGGAGCGCTTTTCTGACTGGTTATCGAATACCATACAGCCCTGCGGTTCGCATGGCTTCGGGAGAATATATCCAACTACGTTTCAGTAAAACAGGCATTCACGCATCCACTTTCACTTATTAGACAGGCTTATAACATTACATTCTGGGTCTTCTTGCTGCCCTTTTTCACGATGAAGGCATACAGCACGGGCTTTATCACCTTTACCGTTATCATTTTTATTAGACTGGCACTCAATTTATTTACGAATAACTTCCTCAATCTCACACCAGAGCAGCACGAAAGTTACCCGTTCCGAATTTGAATTGTTTCAGGAAAAAATGTTGAAGAGATGATATGGGCCTCCATCCTGCCATCCCACAAATCACCACCTCAATCACCAGATATGGTGATGACCATTCACCACATTAATTTGTATCCTTCAGGCAATAAAGACAAAGCAAACCTTCAACAAAGGAGAACCTGATGAAAGCAATTACATATACCGAATATGGATCACCCGATGTACTTCAACTCAAAGAGGTCGCAAAGCCGACACCTAAGGATAATGAACTTCTGATTCGAATTGAGGCGACAACTGTCTCGACCGTAGACAGCATCTTTCGACAGGGAGCGTCATTGAGCGGAAGATTTTTCACCGGTCTCAAACGCCCAAAAAAACCGGTGCTGGGAACTACGCTGGCCGGGGAAATTGAAGCCGTCGGCAAAGATGTCACCTTATTTAAAAAAGGCGACCAGGTTTTTGGCGCTACCGCAGACTTCGGCGCCCATGCCGAGTACATCTGTTTGCATGAAGATGGGGCCTTGGCCCTTAAGCCGGCCGGCATAAGCTACGAAGAAGCTGTCGCCACCAATGGGGTACTGACCGCCCTGCCGTTCCTCAGAGACGTCGGCCGTATTCAGAGCGGCCAAAAAATTCTAATCAACGGGGCTTCAGGCAGCGTCGGCAGCTATGCCGTTCAGCTTGCCAAAGAAGCCGGAGCCGAAGTGACCGGGGTATGCAGCACAGAGAAAATGGATTTTGTGAAATTCATGGGCGCGGACAAGGTCATTGATTACAAAAATGAGGACTTTACCAACAGCGGCGAGACCTACGACATTATTTTTGATGCGGCTGGTAAGAGTTCATTCGGCCGTTGCAAACGTGCTTTAAAGGAAAGCGGCGTCTATTTGTCAACCGTCCTTTCTCCAAATATCGTCCTTGATATGATGTGGACATCAATCGTGGGCAGCAAAAAGGCGAAAATCGCCTTCGCCGGCCTGCGACCTGCAAGCGAACAGGCCAAAGACCTCCGTTTCCTCACCGAGCTTATGGAGGCTGGTAAATTAATATCACTCATCGATAGATCTTATCCATTGGCCCAAACGGCCGAAGCACACCGCTATGTCGAAACCGGAAGCAAAAAAGGAAGCGTTGTAATTACAGCGGCCTAATTAGAAGCCATTCGTTTTCATCATTATCAAATACTTTATAGAAACAGGAGGAACAATGTTCCTATAAGTTTGCACTTTATATTAACATAACGTGATTTTGGTAAAAAGAGCACCTTGCTACGAAAATAAGCCGACATTTTCATCTTTCATTGCGCAAAATTATTGCATGGATCGTTACCAATGAAATAGTGGCCGCATAATCCATCTCAAGGTACAAGATAGTCGTCGAAAACAATCTAAA
>JBAPRX010000631.1:0-2276 GCA_049281335.1 Promineifilaceae bacterium (SeqCode) | reverse complement strand
GAACTATGACAAATGGGCCGCTTACTCCCAAAGCAAGGTGGCAAACTTACTCTTTGCCTATGAACTACAACGACGGCTCGAAGCCATCAACGCCAAAACCATCAGCGTTGGCGCCCATCCTGGCTATGCTGCTACCAACCTCCAGCAAGCCGGTCCTAAAATGGAGGGCGCAAGATTACAAAGTCTTATTATGGGTATCCTAAATCGCATCGTGGCCCAGGACGCAGCCAGCGGTGTACGGCCCCAGCTCTATGCCGCCACTGCTCCAGCAGTAAACGGCTGTGACTATATTGGTCCAGGTGGTTTCCGAGAATCACGAGGATACCCCAAAAAGATAAAATCTTCTGACCTATCATACGATAGGCAAACGGCCGCACGACTGTGGCAAGTATCAGAAGATCTAACAGGCGTTCACTTTCTATCAGGAGAATAAAATGAACCGCGATTTCTTTTACAAAACCATGAATGGGAAAGGAACCCTCGACTACGAAATATACCTCAACACCAAAGACCTCCTCGCATGCCAGAAAGATTTTAATGACTTTACAAATCAGGACGAATTAATGTTTCAAATCGCCCATCAGGCCCAGGAACTCTGGATGAAGCTCCTTGCCTATACCCTGCTCGACATAGACGACTACCTCCAAAAGAAAAACACCAACCGGGTCATCACCCTTTTCCGGCGCGTCAACATCGTCCTCGAACAGATGATTAACGGCATTGGTGTGCTGGAAACAATGTCCCCCAAGGAATACCAGGAGATTCGGCTCCAACTAGGTAACGGCAGCGGCCAGGAATCGCCCGGCTTTCGCACCCTGCTCAAGATGAATCGGCCGTTATGGCAATCATTCGTAGCCACCTACCTCGACCCTGAAGGGTTGACCATTGAAAAGATTTACGACAGCAGCTATTGTCACACCGACGCCTACGTCATCGCCGAAGCCCTGGCCGAATACGACGAACTATTTCGCCGCTTCCGCTACCGCCACATCCAGCTTATCGAGCGCACCATCGGCATCCACTCCAAATCCCTGAAAGGCCGCGCCGTCACCCTGCTAGAAGACGGCCTCCACCACCACTTCTTCCCCGAACTCTGGACCATTCGCAGCCAGATGACCGACAAATGGGGCGCACAATACGGCGTCGTCCGCGACGCCATCGGCCACTGATTAAGTTACTCAATTATCTAATCAACCAATCAACCCAACTACCCCATGACGTATTCCTCTCTGTTCCACATCCCCCAAGGCATTTACCTCCTAAGTCATTCCGTCGGCTGCCTGCCCAAAACTACCATTGAAGCACAAAACGAGTTTTTCCATTTATGGCAGACCAAAGGCGGCAACGCCTGGGACGACTGGCTGGCCGCCATTGACGCCTTTTGCGACTCCCTGGCTGCGCTGTTCAACGGCCGTTCCGACCAATTCTGCCCTCAGGTCAACATCTCTTCGGCCGTTACCAAAATCATCGCCTCCCTGCCTCCCCGTCCCGGCAAAAACATTATCCTTCTCTCCGAACTCGACTTCCCTTCCATCGGCTTCACCCTCGAACAGGCCCAACGGCTCGGCTACGAAATTCGGCGAATCCCCGCCAACGACGGCTCAATCTTCCCCCTCGAACGGTGGGCCGACTATCTAACCCCCGATGTTCAGGTTGCCCTCATCACCCACGTCCTCTACGGCAACAGCTACCGCAATCCCGTCAAAGAAATCATCGCCCTGGCACGACAACAAGGAATATACACAATCGTAGACATCGCCCAGGCTTCCGGCATCGTCCCCATTAACGTTCAGGAATGGAACGCCGATTTCATCGCCGGTTCCTGCATCAAGTGGCTCTGCGGCGGCCCCGGAGCCGGATTCATGTGGGTCAACGACATCAGTCTCAGCCAGCTTCGGCCGTTAGATGTGGGCTGGTTCTCCCACGAAAACCCCTTCGAGTTCGACATCACCCACTTCCGCTATGCCCCCAACGCCCGCCGCTTTTGGGGTGGAACCCCCTCCGTCCTCCCCTACATCATCGCTCGTTCCGGCATCGAACAAATCCGCGCCATCGGCCTTGACACCATCCAGGCCCACAACCACAACCTGACCGACCATCTCATTCATACAGCCCAGGAAAACGACTGGCCCCTCCTCACCCCAACCAACCCTGCCCAACGCGGCGGAACCATCTGCATCGGCTTCTCCAATGCGGCCGAAATCGTCCACGCCCTTGCAGAAACCAAAATCAAAGTAGACTTCCGCCCATCCTTCGGCGTCCGCTTCTCCCCCCAC
>JBAPRX010000630.1:0-12803 GCA_049281335.1 Promineifilaceae bacterium (SeqCode) | reverse complement strand
TTTACCGCCAATCACCAGCGGTGTCCTTTACCGCCAATCACCAGCGGTGTCCTTTACCGCCAATCACCAGCGGTGTCCTTTACCGCCAATCACCCACCCCCAACCACCACCGCCATCATCGCCCGATACACCTCAGGAACCACATGCACCTCAATGGGGATGTCAGCCGGAGCGTTAGTCGTATCGGGCGAGGCTTCAATGTGCAGGGTGGCAGTATACGCGCCGAGGGGCTGGTTAATCTGTAGATTTACCTGCGCTGTGACCGGCTCCAAACGGCCGACCTGCCCGCTCGGTTGGGGAATCGAGACAGTGACACCGTTTTCGGCCGTTACCGACAGCGTATAATCCATCGGCTGCCAGCCACCATTCTCCAATTTGATCGGATAACTGGTAGACAGCGGCAAATCATCCACATCCACCAGCCAGTTAATGGCCGGGGGCGCGTAGCCCAGGACAGGATTGGTCGGGACGGGATTTTTCGCCATGTTGCCCAGCGCCGGTTCGGCAGGACGATCTTCAACGGCATAGTACCGCATCTGTTCGCACAAATCATACAAGCCCGATTTATTAAAGTTCAGGTTGAAGATAAACATGCCCCCCATCCAGGGCCAATGGGCCTCAGCATAGTTAAACGCCCCAACCAGGTTAATCGCCTGCTGCTGGAGAGAGACAATTTGCCAGGCCCGCCCCTGCCAGCCAGGGTCGTCCAGACATTCGTCCGGCGGGGCCACAATCCAGCCAAACTCCGTCGCCCAAACAGATTTATCACCATAGCCGTTGGCCTGCATCAGCTCGTAAATCTTTTCAACCCCCCGAAAACAAAAACCATTGGTGCAGTTTTGAGTCGGATCCCCGGAGGGAACATCCGGCACGGCATTGTAATCGGCCGAAAAACCATACGGATGATAGCCAATCGCATCCACACAGTCGCCGCCCCCCGCCGCCAGAAACTCCAGAAGAAACTGCCGCTCATCCTGGTAAAAGCCATTGTGTCCGGCGTGGCCGTTCCAGTTCCCTTGAACGCGCCCGGTCGGAGCCAGCCCGGCCGAAACAACAATCGCTGTCGGGTCAGCCTCCTTGATATTTTCGTAGGCGACACACAGCAGGGCAGCATAATCGGCCGCAATAGGCGCCGCATTCCACCCATAGTTAGCGTCCAGATTCGGTTCATTGCCGATTTCATACGCTTCGATATTGGCCCCGCTGTTTTGGGCCAGTTGGTGAATCTGTTGCCCATAGCCGTTGAGATCGCCCAAATTTTGAGCATTGCCATTCACCCTCAGCAGGATATTGACCGGCAGGCGTGAGGAAGGCGTATCAAAGACCTTCATCCAGTCAAAGCCAACCGACTGAATCAGGCTCACATCCCAGGACGCGACGTTGAACCCATACCCCAGGTGAGGATCGCCGCCGAATTGGGGCGGTTGTTCGGCCGTTTCTGCCCGACTGCCCAGGCTGCTCAGACAGAAAGCAAGCAGCAGGGCGATCAGGAACACAGTTGGCGAAAATCGTCTGTTATTTACCATGAGATATACGATAATTGGAACCAACCTAAAGAGCAAGCAAAATTTCACCCCCCTCATTCACCCCTATAGTGAAGGCAAATTACCCCAATTTGTTATATCATAAGCTGGATACGACCTGCTCTGGTCGGTGTCCCACCAAACCAGCAGCATTAAAGAGAGTTGAGCGATTTGGCAAATCCATCCAGGCAATTTTGCCAAACTCCAGCCAGACAATCAAGAGCGAATAGTTAAGGAGAAAAACGATGGCAGACCCACGTGTAGAAAAGTTAGCAGACATCCTGGTAAACTACTCAGTCAGCGTCCAACCAGGGGACGATGTGGCTATTTTGGGGGCGTTGGAAACTCGGCCGTTAATGGTTGAAATCTACCGCCAGGTGATTCGTGCCGGTGGGCATCCGCTCGTTCTTTGGAGTGACAGCGCCATGCAAGAAATCTTCTTCAAAGAGGCCAACGAAAAACAATTAAACTATGTCCCGGAAGCTCGTAAGCTCGTTATTGAAAAATATGACTGCCTCATTTCCCTCTGGGGAGGCAGCAACACCCGCAATTTAGCCAACGTAGACCCGGCCAAATTACGCCTCAACAACCAGGCCGGAACAGAGTTGAACAAAATCATGATGCAGCGCAGCGCATCCGGTGACATACGCTGGGTTGGCGGCATGTACCCCACCCCCGCCTATGCCCAGGAAGCGGATATGTCCTTGAGCGAGTACGAAGATTTTGTCTACGGCGCTTGCTACGCAGACAAAGACGACCCGGTTGCGGAGTGGAACCGGATTCACGACGAACAGCAGCGATTGGTAGATTGGCTCGATGGCAAAAAGCACGTCAAAGTGAAAGGGCCAAACGCCGATGTGACCTTATCCATTGACGGCCGTAAATTCATCAACTCCGACGGCCACCACAACATGCCCAGCGGCGAAATCTTCACCAGCCCGGTTGACGACTCCACCAACGGTTGGGTCCGCTTCACCTATCCGGCCATTTACTCTGGCCGCGAAGTCGAAGGCATTGAACTGCGCTTCGAGAACGGGCGAATCGTCGGAGCCAGCGCCAAAAAGAACGAGGAATTCCTGTTAAGCGTGCTGGACACCGACGAAGGCGCACGCTCCTTAGGCGAATTTGCCATTGGGACCAACACCGGTATCCAAAAGTTCACAAAATCGATCCTGTTCGACGAGAAAATCGGCGGCAGCATCCATATGGCCGTTGGGTTAGCCTTCCCGGAGGCAAACGGCAAGAATGAGTCAACCATCCATTGGGATATGATCTGCGACATGCGCGACGGCGGCAAAATCTGGGTAGACGACGAACTATTTTACGACAGCGGTGAGTTCGTCGCTTTATAGCCAGGGAATTTGACTATTTGGGGGAGCCACAAATTTCCGGCGGACGCCGGACTTACTGCTCCGTCGCAGGAAGCGACTTAAGCCAACGCTCCGTCTGGCCGGGGGTTCGATTCCGGATTAATGCAAGGTCGCTGTAAGCGGGCGAGTCAAACAGTTGGGGATATAGGGTGCGGTGCTTTTTCTGGGATTTGATAGCCCAGAGAAAGAGAGAGTCTCGGCTAAGAAACTGGGTTGCAAGGCGCTCCCGGTTATCGTTCCACAATCGTTCTCGGCCGATTGTCCGCCGAAGCGTCCGCCAAAAGAGCCGCCAGAAGATGATGGGTAAAGGATAATCCAGCCAAACGGCCGTATCCGCCTTCGGCCAGATAACCTCGCGGGCAAAGCTGTAATTGCCATCAATGACCCACCGTTCACGCGCTATCTGAGGCGCCAGTTGAGCAAAAAACGCCTCCTTCGGCTTCTCGCTCCAATTCGGTCCCCAAAACAGGCTGTCTAATTCGATATGGTGAAGGTCAAAGGTTTGGGCCAGTTGGCGGGCGAGAGTCGTCTTTCCCGCCCCGGTCGGGCCGAGCATCAAAATCCGTTTCATCGTTTGAGTGGGCAGATTTTAGAAAATCAGTCAGCCCTTCAGCCTGTTGATTACAGCTTCATCTGGCCCGGAGCAGTGAGGTGTTCTATTTCCGACGTTGGGGCAGGTTTTGGGGGATGGATAGTCGCTATCGGCAGGGTAAAGGTGAAGGCCGAGCCTTCATCAGCCCAGCTTTTCGCCCAAATACGGCCGCCATGCGCTTCCACCACCATCCTACAGAAAGCCAGACCAAGGCCGCTGCCGCTGCCCATCTGCTTCCCCGTCGTGAACTTCTGGAACAGCCGATCCTGAACAGAGACCGGGATACCAGGGCCGGTATCCTGCACCCGCACAAATAGCTGATTTTCATTCTCATTATCAAGTCCGGCCGTCACCAGAACCGCGCCTCCCAACGGCGTGAACTTAAGCGCGTTGCCAATGAGGTTTTGGAGAACACGCTCAATCAAGCCGCTGTCTGCCATTGCCTGGGGCAAATCGGCCGGTAACTGGTAAGCCAGTTGAATATCCTTACTATTCGCCAGGGGAAGCTGACTCTCAACCACACGGGCGGCCACCTTCTGCATCGGAACCGGTTTCAACGTCATCGGCATATGCCCACCCTCCAGGCGGCTGATGTCGAGGATGGCATTGACCAGGACCAACATCCGCTGCGTGCTGTCGCGGGCAACATCCATAATATGCGTCTGGTCTTCATTTAACGGCCCCAAATCAGGGATAAGTTCCTGGGCGCTGTAGATATTGTTCAGAGGGTTCCGCAAATCATGGACCATCGTATGAGTCAAATCTTCACGGGTCTGCTCCAGCAGCCGTTCCTTGGTCACATCCCGCAAGGAAAGCAAACGGCCGATCGGCATATCCCCCGCACGAACAGGCAAATTCAACCAGCGAATAGTGCGCGGCGGCACTTCAATCTCCCCCTCACTAGGCGGGTCATTGGCCTGGTTCATATGACGCACCCCCGCCATCGTCGCCTGGGCAGCCAGCGGCGCAAATTCAAACAACTCAGCCATCGCCTCCATCACAGAACGATTGACCCAATCGGCCGGAGTATCGGTCAATTGCAGCAGTTCGTGGGCCGGTTGGTTCATCACCAAAATGCGTTGGTCCATGCCCACCAGCACCACGCCGTCCCGACTCGACTGAATCAACGCCTGCAAGCGGCTGCGTTCGTCCTCAATCACACGGAACAGATGGGCATTGTCAAGCGCAAGGCCAATCGTCTCGGCCAGAGATTCAGCCAGCCGAATATCTTCCTCCCGAAAAGCATTCGGTTGATCACTTTCCAGGTCAAGAATACCAAGCATCTGCCCGCCCCGTTGAATGGGAACGGCCAACTCACTCTTGATGTCATCATGGCCCAGGAAATAATTCGTTTCCTTTGTCACTTCAGGCACGTATCGGGTCTGACCGCTCATGAAAGCCTGACCACAAACGCTTTTCGTAATCGGGATCTGAATGCCCTCAACGGCCGATAAAATGCCGCTTGCAGCCCGAACGATCAGGTTCGTTTTAGTATCATCGGGAACAAGAATCGCAACCGCCGTCCAGCCCGTCAGGGCAGCAACCGTCCCGGCAGCCGCATGAACAACCGTACCGGGCTGCAAATGGCTGCCCACCGTCCGCAGCGTCTCGTAAAGGGCAGTTTGCTGCTGGGCCAATCGAAGCTGCTCATCGTACAACCGGGCGTTGCGAAGGGCCAGAACCATCTGATCGGCCGAAGCCTGCATCAACCGCAAGTCCTCTTGGGAAAAATGTTTTGGCCGTGAATGTTGCAGGGTCAGGATACCCAAAACCGTTTTACTACTGACTATAGGAACAGCCAGAACCGACTGGGCATCATAAGGCGCGTCAGGCAGCGTAATCCATCGTTCATCAGTCGCAGTTTCCTGAATGCGGACCGCTTCCTGGTGGCGGACAACCCAACCGGCCAACCCCTGATCCATCACACGGCCGACCAACTCCTGCTGCTCCAAAGGACTCATCTCACCCCTGGAAAGAATACTGTTGGTAACAATATTATTCTCATCCAGCACAAATAGGCTGCCCAACTCCGCCTGTGTCAGCTTCACAGCCACATCAAGAGCATTTTGAAGGGTAGCTTCCAATGATGGGCCTTCTGCGGTGGCCCGGGCCACGGACACGAGGTTCTCAAAGAGCAATTTCTGGGCCAACAAGGCTGCTTCGGCCGTTTTCTGTCTCGTAGCATCATGAAAAACCAGCAAACGGCCGCGAATTTTCCGCTGCCGGTTAAAAAGAGGCGAAAGACGGACTTCATAATAGCGGCGAGCCTCTCCCTCCCCCACTGTCATCTCACCTTCCATCTCCTCCCCACCATTAATCAGACCAATCTGGTGAGTGATACCACTGTCGGGAAGAATATCCGTGACGAGATTACCAACAACATCCGATAATTGGAGTTGAAGAATCTCGGTGGCAGTTGCATTAATATCCACAATGCGATTATACAAATCAAGCACGACCATCCCCTCCCGCATACTTTCCATGACCGCCAGCCGGTCAACGGGCAAGATGTCGAAGAGGCGATAGCGAAGAACGCCAATCGCAATGGCAAGGCTGCTGATCATAAAGCCAATTGGTGTAACATCCAGGCCGTGAATGGGACTGGCATGAAGGATATGAATAGCATTCGCAATCCAGGGGGCCAAAACGCCGATCAGCAGAATCAACGCCTGCCAACGATACAGGTTCAACAAAGAGTTCCGAATATAGTTGATGAATAAGCCAGACCCAACCAGGATGAGAGCTGCCGAATAGAGAATGTGGAGCCAGAACCAGGGGCCATAAGTCAATTCAAGAGAGGGGAATGGCGGGCTTGTACTCAACGCCACACTCTGCCAATGGAGCGAGTGGAAACCATTGGTGAGAACGACGATGAATGTGACAAAGGGGAAGATAGACAGCAGCAGCAAATTACGGCGGTTCAAATACCGTTCAAGGCTGTTATATTCCAGGGCAAGGGCCAGCCAGGCTGTAGGGACGATGACAATCGCGGCATATTGGGCTTTTGCCCAAAATACTTTAACATCCAGCGTGACACTGCTCAACTCAAAAACATAGCCCAATGACCAAATTGCGACAGCAAGGGTCAGCACGGTAAAAGAGGTCGAGCCTACTCTCGGCCTGCGGCTCCATGCGTATCGGGCCAGCATGATGCAAATAACGGCCGAAACCAGGGCAGGCAGAATATAGGGTGTGTACTGAAGCGTTTCCATTAATAGTTGCCTTCTTATCATAAAGTATATCAAAGGCTAAACTAACTGGAAAATCTACGGACTAATGTACTACATTGTTCGCCATTTATTCTATTCATAGATCCAAACTCCACAAACATGCACCTGTACTTTTGTGCATGGTTAACAAAAAACAGTTTTGGTAAGGTATGGGGATGTGATAAAGCAAACCTCTTGGCGCAGCATCATTATAGATTGCTTTACGTGCCAGGAAATCGTTCAATCTTTAATAATTTGTGTTAATAGATTTACACAATATTTGACCATTTAGGCGTATAATGGCCATTCGCGTCTTTTCAAAGAGGAGACCGCCTGAACAACCGGACGCCGCCAAGAAAAAACAACCTCCCATTCTTTGCGTCCTTTGCGCCCTTGCGCGAGTTATTCGATTAGGAGCCAAAACGGTTCCAATGTTGGTTCAAATTCCAGGAAATGAACCAGCCTACTTCCATAGGTGTTTTGTATGTCGTCGTATCTCGAAGCCTCCTCAATTGATTTGCAAGAAACCGTCTCTGAAAACAAACTTCGTGGGTTGTGGCAGATGATGGTGGGGTATCGATTCATCTATCTGGGTGCAGTCGTCGCGTTGGGAATTGCCGCTTCGGTCAAAACGGCAACCTATTTTCTGCTTGCCTACCTGATTGATGATGTGTTGGGGGCCGGTCGGTTTGATAATACGTTGATTTGGGTCGGTGTCGGCTTTGTGGTGCTGGCGCTGTTTGAAGGGGCATTTACCTTTATAAGCGGCCGTCTGGCAGCCCAAACGTCGGAAGGCATCGCCCTGCGTCTTCGGAATTATCTGTTTGATCATTTACAACGGTTAACTTTTACCTACCACGACCAGACCCAGACCGGTGAGTTGATCCAGCGGGCGACATCAGATGTAGACACCATTCGCCGCTTCTTTGCCCAGGAGGCAATCGGATTCGGCCGTATTATTCTGCTGTTTACTATCAACTTCATTGCCATTCTAACCCTCAACGTAAAGCTGGCACTATTATCTGTCGTTGTAATTCCCGTAATAGTGTCGATGTCTTACTTTTTCTTTACTCGAATTTCACGCGCCTTTGAAGCCTACCAGGAGCAAGACGCCGTTCTTTCAACGACCCTACAGGAAAATCTGAGCGGGGTTCGGGTGGTAAAAGCCTTTGCCCGGCAAGAATACGAACGAGACAAGTTCGAAAAAGATAACTACGAAAGGTTTATGCGAGGCAAACGGCTGATGTGGCTCCACTCAACCTTCTGGCCCTTGTCCGACCTGCTGGTCGGGGCGCAAATGATCGGCGGCTTCCTGGCCGGTGCGCTGATGACCATTGATGGAACAATTACATTGGGGACCTATCTGGCCTACACCGGCATGATTATCTGGCTCATCTGGCCCATGCGAGTCTTGGGACGGCTGATTGTGCAGATGTCCCAGGCGTTCGTCTCCTATGATCGGGTCGTTGCCATTATTAAGGAAGAACGAGAACCATTAACGGCCGGTTCTCACCACCCGTCCGACAATTTGAA
The DNA here is from genome assembly GCA_049281335.1 of Promineifilaceae bacterium (SeqCode). Taxonomy (GTDB): domain Bacteria; phylum Chloroflexota; class Anaerolineae; order Promineifilales; family Promineifilaceae; genus JAKEFB01. Next base: position 4,576 of record JBAPRX010000630.1, on the reverse strand, counting down.
AGGCGAAGTCATCTTCGAGAATGTCAGCTTTGAATACGAAGACGCTGCCCCGGTGCTGCACAACATCTCCTTTAAGGTTCAACCGGGTCAGGTGGTGGCAGTGATGGGCTATACCGGTTCCGGCAAGACGTCGCTTGTGAACCTGCTGCCCCGCTTCTACGAATTGACCGGCGGCCGTTTACTGATAGATGGAGTAGACATTCGCAGCTACACCCGCCACTATCTACGGAGAAACATCGGCATTGTGGAACAGGAACCGTTCCTCTTCTCACGAACGATTCGGGAAAACATCGCTTACAGCGTCGGCCGAAAAGTCTCCCAGGACGAGATCGAAGCGGCGGCAAAGGCTGCGGCCATCCACGACGTCATCATGAGCTTCCCCAACGGCTACAACACCCTGGTTGGCGAACGAGGCGTTACCCTGTCGGGCGGTCAGAAACAGCGCGTCGCCATTGCTCGAACCCTCCTGAAAGACCCCAGCATCCTCATTTTCGACGATGCCACCTCCTCGGTGGACACAGAAACGGAGGCCGCTATCCGGCAGGCGTTAACCCGGCTGATGGCAGAGCGAACAACCTTTATCATCGCCCACCGGATTCAAACAGTCATGACCGCCGACCTGATCCTGGTACTGGATCACGGCCGAATTGTACAGCAAGGGACCCATCGAGAGTTGGTCAGCCATTCCGGCATCTACCGCGAGATTTACGACCTTCAAGCGCGGATTGAGGACGAGCTTGAGCAAGAGCTTGAGACAACAAGCGCGTAAGAGGTGACAGTCACTGGCACCTAAATAGTTACTTACGTTTCACGTTTTAGGACATCCTATGGAAGATTATTACGAATTCGAAGAAGAAGAATTTACGACCCAGTTCAACGGCAGCACCTTGATGCGGATTTTGGGGCAAACACGGCCGCATTGGCATCTCGTCGCGGGCTTTCTGTTCTTCATCACCGTTGTCGCCGTCATAGACTCCACCACCACCTATCTTAGCAAGCAGATCATTGACGTCGGCATCATACCCGGCGACAAACAAGCCCTGCTCCGCATCATGGGCCTCTACGTCATCCTCTTCATTCTCCAGTCCGGCGGCGTTTTCGGCTTCATCTATTCGGCCGCCATGCTCGGCGAAACAGTCCAGTACGACCTCAAAAAGCGGATGTTCAACCAACTGCAGGAGCTTTCCTTCTCCTACTTTGACCAGACGCCGCTGGGATGGATCATGTCGCGGGTCACGTCCGATTCACAGCGTATTGCCGAACTGGTTTCCTGGGGTCTGTTAGACACAACCTGGGGCATCACTCGCATTGTGACCGCCTTTGTTTTCATGTGTCTGATCAACGTCAAGCTGGCCTTGATTGTCTTCACAACCATCCCGATTCTGATTGTCATTTCGGCCGAGTTCAAAAAGAAAATCCTGGTCGAGTACCGCCAGGTTCGCAAGATGAACTCCAAGATTACCGGCGCCTACAACGAGAATATCACCGGCGTTCGGGTGGCAAAAGCCCTTGTTCGGGAAGAGGCCAACCTGGAAGAGTTCAGCGAACTGACCGGCAATATGTATGAGGCCGGTTTCAAGGCCGCCTGGCTCTCGGCCCTCTTCCTGCCGGTGGTACAGCTTGTCAGCGCAATCGCCATTGGGGCCATTGCCTGGTACGGCGGCTTGCAGGTGGAAATCGGCGGCATGACCATTGGCGGCATTCAGGCCTTTATCTCATACGTCACCTTTATGCTCTGGCCCATTCAAGAAGTCGCCCGCGTCTATGCCGAAATGCAGCAGGCCATTGCGTCGGCCGAACGGGTTTTCTCGTTAGTAGACAGCGTGCCGGACATCAAAAACCGGCCCGATGCGGTCGAAATTGACTCCATCAGCGGCGACATTGTCTTTGACCATGTCGAGTTCTACTACGAAGAGGACAAGCCAGTTCTGCGAGACTTTAACCTGACCGTTCATCAGGGAGAGACAATCGCCCTGGTTGGCCCAACAGGGGCCGGGAAGTCCACCATTGTCAATCTGGTCGCCCGCTTTTATGAACCAAAACGGGGCAGCATCAAGATCGCAGGTCAGGACTACCGGCAGTTAACCCTCCATTCCATCCAGTCCCACATCGGCATGGTCTTACAGACCCCCCATCTGTTCTCCGGCTCCATTCGGGAGAATATCCGATACGGCCGTCTGGACGCCACCGACGAGGAAATCGAATCGGCTGCCCAATTAGCCGGAGCGCACAACTTCATCGTCACCCTGGAAAAAGGGTACGACGAACCGGTCGGCGAAGGCGGCAACCTGCTCTCCGTTGGGCAAAAACAGTTGATCAGTCTGGCGCGAGCGGTGCTGGCCCAGCCGGAAATCTTCATCATGGACGAAGCCACCAGTTCGGTAGACACCCTGACGGAAGCATTGATTCAACAAGGCATGGAAACCTTGATGAACAACTGCACCAGCTTCATCATCGCCCACCGTCTCTCAACCATCAAGCGGGCCGACCGCATCCTGGTCATCGAAAAAGGCGGCATCTCAGAAATCGGCAGCCACGCCGAACTGATCCGGGCGCGAGGCCACTATTACAATCTCTATACCAAACAGTTCCGCGAAGAACGGGCCATGAGGTACAACGGAAACGGCCGTCGCACCGACCCTGCCTTGTCGGCCAATTAGCCAATTACACAAATATTGACGTGCTAGTAGGGAAATTTGAATGAAAATTGCCGTATTTGGCGCAACTGGTAGGACTGGTACTCACGTCATTGACGAAGCCTTGGAGGCCGGGTATGAAGTCGTTGCCTTCGCCCGGTCTCCGGAAAAAGTTCCTGGAAACATTGACCGGCTGAGGGTTATTAAAGGAGACCTCTCAGATAAGGAAGCGATTGACCGGGCTGTTGGCGGGGCCGATGCCGTCGTCAGTGTCCTGGGTCCATCGAGCAACAAGGCTGAGGCTGCCATCAGTTCCGGAATGGAACACATCATCGCTTCGATGAAAAAACATGGGGTTCAGCGGCTCGTGATGACCGCCGGAGCAGGGATAAACGACCCTGAAGATCGGCCGACACTTATGAGCAAGTTCATGAATTTCCTGGTAAGGACTTTCTCCAGGAACGTCTACGAGGATATGGTTCAAACAGTTCAAATCGTGCGAGAGTCCGATCTTGATTGGACCATTGTAAGGGCGCCAATGTTGACCGATCAGCCCAAGACCGGCAAAGTTAATGTCGCCTGGGTGGGAAAAGGGATGGGGAGGCAAATTCCCAGGGCCGATCTGGCGGCATTTGTCGTTCAGCAAGTCGCGGATGAGACCTACCTGCGAAAAGCCCCCGCTGTAAGCGTCTGATAGATAAGTTAATCAAGACGGCCGAAAGAGAAATCTCCCTGGTCGCATCCCCCGCTGTCCAACATTCCTAGCCTAGCGCCAAACCGTAGCCTGGTTGTTTGTCAAACTCAGTACCCTGGTCGTCCTCTATGGTGATTTTACGCCATCCGGCGATCATGTGGGCAATATGGTGGTGGAGCGCGTCGAACCAGTCCTCTTACCCTACAGCGAAGAGACCGAATTTTCCGAATCTTTCACTCATCCTGACTACGGTTATTCCTTTAACTACCCTGAAAATTGGACTTTAACGGTTTTCGAGGAGGGCGCGGCATTAACACTGCGAAACTATTCCTCTAATACCGATCAGTTTTACGGTCCCGGCATAGAGTTTCTAGATCCAACAGAGATACTCACTGAAATTCGGATTGAGGGAATGTCCCGCGATGATGTTGTGCAGCATTATCTGGATTTTGCTCAGAATGAAGAGCTGCCGCCGGAGGTTGTTCCAGAAGTATTTGTGAGCGAACAAACAATAAATGGGCTGCTGGTCACCCGAATCGATCGAGAACCGGTTATGTTTTCCATGTTAGGGGACCATGAGGTCTCCTATGTCATTTCCTTTGATGAAGAATCATCGTTGGTTTTTCTCACGGCAGATGAAGACACTCCTTTCGTCGAACGCCTGATTTCAACGCTATCTCTGCCGTGAGGCAGGAAAAGCGGTTTTTTGTCAGCGCGTCATAACAGGCAAGAAAGTAAAGTCTGTCATCTTCCGCGCTCCGGCTGCACCGCCCAGATATTGATCCCAGGCCACTAGATTGCCCGAAACGGCCGGAATAAAAGCATCCCCACCGGCATTCTCCGTTATCCAATATTCCTCACCCAGCGCCAGGTCGTAGCCGTAGATGTCCCAACGGCCGTTGCGATTGTCCATCCAGACTACCAGACTACCCGAAACAGTTGGCCACCATTGGAACCAGGCATCTTGGGTGATGGTTAGCCGCTGGCCGCTTACCAGGTCATAGCCGTAAATATCCCCCTGCCAATCCCAAACCACCAGATCGCCGTCAATCCGAGGATGTTCTTCATTGCCAACCTTATCGCTGATCGTAAAGGTTGTCTGACTCTCCATGTCATAGCCGATGATGTCGTAATCCTGGTTGGTTGGCGGCGACTGCTGCCAGACGATTGTGCCACTGTAAACATCGGGAAATAGAACGTGGGCGTACTCGAAGGCCGGATTTGGGCTGTAGGTAATGGTCATCAG
>JBAPRX010000629.1:0-3069 GCA_049281335.1 Promineifilaceae bacterium (SeqCode) | reverse complement strand
ATGAATCCCCGTCGCCCGTGCCATTTGCGCCAGACGGCACAGCGTCCGTTCCACATCGGCCGGATACGAGGCCATCAAATCCGCCAGTTCGTCAATAAAATTCATCCGGCTGATAAGATCATCCCAGGGAGCGCGTTTAGGAGCTGCATCCGGCATCGTTCGCTGCCAATGACTGACAATGGCCTCTATCTCGCTATCATCCACAAAACAGCCCTGCACCCGCTGCGGGCTGCTGGCGTCGGGCGGCAAAAAGAGCATATCCCCCTTGCCTAACAACTGCTCCGCCCCAACGCTGTCCAGAATGACGCGGGAATCAGTGCCGGAGGCAACGGAAAAAGAGGCGCGGGCCGGGAAATTGGCTTTAATCAGGCCCGTAATAACATCCGTAGACGGCCGTTGTGTTGCCACAACCAGATGAATCCCCGTCGCCCGTGCCATTTGCGCCAGACGGCACAGCGTCCGTTCCACATCGGCCGGATACGAGGCCATCAAATCCGCCAGTTCGTCAATAAAGAGCACAATATTGGGCAGTTTAGGCGTATCTTTCTTTCGGCCGATCTTGCGATTATAGTCCGCCAGATGCTTGGCCCCCGTAGCCGCAAACAATTCATAGCGGTGGTCCATTTCGGCCGTCAGCCAGCGCAGCACCCCAATCACCCGTTCCCCTTCCACCTCCACCTTACCCAATAAGTGGGGCAGGCCATTAAAGCGAATCAACTCAACCTTCTTCGGGTCAATCATCACCAGCTTCAACTTATCCGGCGTATTATTGAAAACCAGACAGGTGATCAGCGCATTCAGACAGACCGATTTACCCGCGCCCGTCGTCCCCGCAATCAACAGATGAGGCAGTTTCCCCAAATCAGTCGCCACCGGTGCGCCTGCCACATCCCGCCCCATCGCCACCGCCAGCGGCGAATTGATTTTATAGAAAGCCTCCGATTCAATAATCGTCCGCAGCGTGACCGTGCTCGTTTCGGCATTTGGAACCTCGACCCCGACAATGCCCCGGCCCGGCACAGGCGCTTCAATTCGGAGACGAGAAACAGCCAGCGCCAGCGCCAGGTCCCTTTGCAAGGCCGCAATCTGGTTGATCCGCACCTTTTGCAGCCGGGGCTGCCCGTCGGGGCCGGTTCGCTCCATATAGCCCGGCTGTACCCCAAATTGGGTCACCGCAGGCCCGCGCCGGATTTCAGTCACCGTCGCCGGTAGGCCAAAGTCATGTAAGGTCTGTTCAATAACCCCTTTCTTTTCGTCAATTTCCTCAGTCGTTAAAGCCAGAACCGTGCCGCTTTCAAGCACATCAAAGGGGGGCAGGCTCGGATCGCGCTTCCGAACTTTCGGCCGTCTTCCCTCGGCCGAATTATCAATAATAATCAGCTCGTCCGGTTCGATATTGATTTGTGGGGCCGGAACAGGCGGGGGCGGGGAAACGGCCGTTTCTCTGGTAGAGTTCAGTACAGCAGGAACGGGACGGCTGGCTTCTCGCTCCACCACATCCGCCTCCAATTCATCCGACCAGTTTTGTAGTTGAACCGAGGTTTTCCTTAACCACTCAATCACATGATGCCAGCGCACCCGCAGCAGCAGAGCCAGCCCCCAGGCAGAAACGAGGAGATAGAGAAAGCCCGTCAGGAAAGGGCCAAGATAGTCAACCAATGGTTCCGACAGCGCCCAGCCAATCAGCCCCCCACCGTGCCCTTCCAATGCCTCCACCAGACCGTCGCCGTTCAGGATGTGCGTCAAGGGCAGCAGCGTTAGCAGCATTAGCTCCAGCCCGATGACCTGACTAGGCCAGATTTGAAACGGCCGTTGCACCCGCCGGAATAACAGCCGCAGCCCACCGGCAATAACGGTCAAACATAGCGGATAGACGCCCCATCCGGCCAACTGGTCCAGGAATCGCGTCCAGGGGTCAAGTAAGTCGGAACTTGTCAGCCCCAATAAACCCAAAAGGGTGACAGCCCCTAACACAAACAACAAAAGCCCCCCAATCTCCCGCCAAAAAGGTGTCAGCCAGCGAATCAGCCGTTCATCCCATGTTGTTGTGGGAGTTGGTGGCGGTGTTGGTGGTGGGTTTTGTTTGGTAGTACGCTTGCCAGAGGCAGGCGACGATTTGGTTCGAGCCATACGGCAATAATAATAGCGGACTATAGAGTTCGCAAGGGAAAGGCCAGTTGTCAGTAAAAAGTAAAAAGTGAACAGTTATCTGCCACAAGTACAAACTATTTACTTCTAACTTCTAACCGTTAGCTATCCCTTCTGTTCCTTTCAAGCTCAATGCCAACCGATGATTAGCCCCATCTACCTTCAACACCCGCGCCACCACCTCATCCCCCTTATTTAACACCTCATGTGGGCTGGAAAGCTGCTGGGAAGAAATTTCAGAAATATGGATCAACCCCTCCAATCCCTCTTCCAACTCCGCAAAAGCTCCAAACTCAGCAATATTCGTAATAACACCCTGAACGATCTGTCCCGAATGATACCGTTCCTCAACAGCATCCCAGGGGTTCGAGAGCAATCGTTTCCGGCTCAAGGCAATTCGTTCTATCTCCGGTTCAACCCGCAAAACGACGACTTTCACCTCTTGTCCCGGCGTCAGAATGTCGCCGGGATGCACCACCCGGCCCCAGGACAGTTCGGAAATATGAATCAGCCCTTCCACCCCGCCCAAATCCACGAAAACCCCGAAAGCGGCCATATTGGTGACACGGCCGACTAACGTATCCCCCCGTTTTATGCGGTTCAAAACATCCGCCCGCTCATCGGCCGCAAAGGAGGCCACCCGTTCTGAGAAGATAAGGCGGTTGGTCGGCGGGTCTAATTCAATAATCTTGACCCTGACCTCCTGCCCAACCCAGGTTGACAGCGCCTTTAGCCGCTTGGAAACCACGTGACATTCAGGAAAATTCTTGAGCTGCGAAGCTGGTAAAAATCCCGGCAGGCCATTCCAATCTGCCAGCAGCCCCCCCTTATTGAAGCCGCTGATCGTAATCTCTATGGCTTCATCCTGTTCATAAGCCCATATTGCAGACGCCCAATCCGGCTCTTGAACAAATTCATCAG
>JBAPRX010000628.1:0-3940 GCA_049281335.1 Promineifilaceae bacterium (SeqCode) | reverse complement strand
GGCCAGGAGCAGGAGGAAGAAGCCATCTTCGCCGCTCTCTTTGTAACTGAGCAGGTTCAGGCCGATGTCGTCAGGGGAGACGGTGTAGTACAGTTCAAAGTCCTGGTCGGCCATGACGTTGGTGTCTTCGTAGCCGACGATGGCGCTGAAATCGCCGTCGCGGTTGATGGCAACGGCATGGCTGGGGGAGTAAATTGCCCGAATTTCATCGTTGGAATGGACTTCGACCCGAATGCTCTGAGTGTCGAGTGGGGTATTGGTGTACAGTTCGTTGGACTGGGGGAAGACGTAGTGGATGAGGCCGTTGTCGACCGGGAGCACCTGGCTGTACTCGATTTCGATGCGGCGTTCGTCGTGGGGCGGGATAGGGAAGACGTTGGCCTGGATGGCGCTGGTCCCGACATATTCGAGGAGGGCGGGGTCGCGCAGTTGGCGAACGATCTGGTCGTAAATCTGGCGGGCTACACCGGCTTCAAGAATTTTGGCTTCGATGGGACTGCCGTTGACCCACATCGTTAGCTGGGAAACGGCCGCTCCTTCGGGCAGAGGAAAGAGGTAGACGCCTTCCAGCATCCAATCGTTGTCATTGACGAATAACTGGTCAATGTGGGTTGTTGCGACCTGGTCTTCGATGGTGACGTCTACGCGCTGGTATTCGATGGTCAGGCCATCGAAGTTCCAGTCGGGGGGGATGGGTGGGGGAACGGGAATGGGTTCGGCCGCTGCGGGAGAAACGGCCGAAAATGCAAAAGCGAGTAAGGTAATGAGGAATAAGGTTGAAAAGGTAAGTTTCTTCTTCATGACTGGATACCTCCAAGATGAGCGAGTGATTAAATGGTGTTCTGTTGGTTTAGACGGCAGGAGGTGGGAAAAAGTTCCCGGAGGAGGTTGATGATAGTTTATAGGTTCATATTACATTCCGTAATAATCTTGTATACTTGTGGATAGAGTTTCTCGATTACTTCCAAATAAATCTTGAATGATGAGGTGCAAGATGACGTACGATGTGTTAGTAACTAAAGAAAAAAGCCAGCGGTATACAGCCCGCGTTCTTTTACTGCCTGAGATCGTAGCAAGCGGTAATACGGAAGAAGAGGCTCTGGAACAGGTGAAAACTGCCATTACCGATCTACGGATTAACAGCCGCATCGTTCAATTGGATGTCCCCTCTCTTGCTGATGGAGATGATCCTTGGCTGCGATATGCTGGTTTATGGGCAGATGATCCCGATTGGGAGCTGTTCCGAAGTGAAGTTGAAGCCTTTCGTCAAGTTATGGACTCTTAGAAACCTCTACTTGCAACCTCATCATGCTTTATATTCTTGATACTGACCACATCTCGCTTTTGCAGCGCGGTCATGAGAGAGTGATCATAAACTTATCTCGTGTAGAAATTGGGAGGCGGGCTGTTACCATCGTTACTGTTTCAGAGCAGGTTCAAGGACGCTTGGCGGTAATTCGTCGTTCACGAACAGAAATTGAAGCTGCTCGTGCTTTCACTAACTTGCAGAATACGATTGCATTTTACCAAGCAATTCATGTGTTGGAGTATACTGAAGAAGCGGTAGCAATATTTGAGAAGTTACGCAGTCAGAAAATTCGTGTTGGTACTCAGGATTTACGGATTGCAGCAATTGTATTGAGCCAGGAAGCGACTTTAGTTACCCGAAACAGCAGGGATTTCGCCAAAATCCCTGATTTATCCTTAGAAGATTGGTCCGTGTAATAGTCAATAAAGAAGTGGTAACAAGGGGTGCAAATTTTGAATATGAGAATGGGAGAATAGTTATAGCCGGGCCTAATTACGGCCGTTATGTCTATTAAATTCCATTCATGATCACAGGAGGGATCAAATGACATTTCATTATCGGATGGTGAGATGCTCCCATTGCGGTGCAGCAACAGCCTATGAATTTGGGACTTGCCGAAGATGCGGGCGTGAATTGAAACAACCCAAAACAGGCCGCAATTTCTTGTTGGGCTTCCTCGGAGCCGTCCTGATCGTTGCTTTTTTGAGCCTGTTGATTTACCTCACCCGTGACACTACCATTGGCGTTGTTTTGGCGGTGGGCATCGCCGCGCTAAGTGGGGTTGTCTCTATTATTAGTTATTTCTGGCTCATCATAGCGGCATTTCGTGTCAGCGGTGAGTGGGGCCTTGCCTGTATTTTTATTCCACTTGCTCAATTATTCTTTTTATACAAGCATACGGATCGTGCACTTATCCCCGTTATTCTGAATATATTTTCCATCGTTCTGTTGTTAATTGCGTCGTTTGCCCTACCTGATGGTGCGTTCACCTTACCCTACTAAGTGACCGTCCACAAATAAGGGTGCATTCAAGCGCTGCGGAATCGTGCGGACGGTTTAAGCGTAAGCGACCACCTGGTTAAATGATTAATTGTTGGCTGCTTACTAAGAGAACGAGGTATAAATATTCGGCCGTTTACGGTTAGTTCCAGTTGAGGTTTGAGCGGATTTGCCAGTAGGTGGCAGGAGATTCGGCGAGGGGGGCGAGGGCTTCGGCCGTTTCCTCACCCCAATTTACAGCTAAAGCCGCAACATTGGAGCGAAGTTGCTCAGTGGTGGCTGCCCCGCTGAGAACGACGGTGGCCCAGGGCTGGTTGAGAACGGCCGACAGGGCCAGGGCGTCTATTGTCGTTTCCTTTTGGGCGGCGATTTGTTCGAGCAGGGCGCGTTGGGGAGTGAAGTTGGGGTTTTGATTGCGGGGAGTGAGTCGGCCGTTTGCCAATGCCTCTTTGACGATAACAGCCAGTCCTGTCTGATGCGCCTCATTCAACACCGGCCCAATGGATGTTTCCAGCAGGTTCCAGGTGGCTTGAACGGAGCCGAAGAGCAGTTCGCCGTCGTATCGGATGGTCAGGGCCTTTGCCAATGTGTCGGCCTGCTTCGCCCCGCTCAGACTCAGGCCGATAACCAGGCCACCTGCTTTGAGGCGGGCCAGTTGGTCTAAGACGGGTTGGTTGTCGAGGACGCCGCTGTCGAGGGTGGCGGAGTGAATCTGGTACAGGTTGAGGTACTGGCCCAACAGGGCGCGGCTTTCTCCGATCTGGCGCTGGAGGACGGCCAGAGAGTGTTCTTTGACTTCGTGGACTTCGGCGTTGACCTGCCAATCGGCGGTGTAGGTGTAGCCCCATTTGGAGCCAACTGTTACATCAGCGGGAGCGATCTTTCGCGCCGTCAGCCAGGAGCCGAGAAACTGTTCGGCACGGCCGTAGGAGCGGGCGGCATCGAAGTAGCGAATGCCCATTTCCCAGGCGGCGTCAAGCACATCGTGGGTGTGGGCTTCGAGGGATGCAATGGAACGGCCGTCTGGCATGTCCTGGGCGTGGCCGAGATTGATGTAACCGGGGCGACCCAGAGCAGCCAACCCCAGCCCAATGGGCGTGACTTGAAGGGCTGTTTTTCCAAATGGATGTTGTTTCATGAAGTCTATTATTTAAGTCAGTTATGGAAAATCTGCAAGTATAGGTGGCAACGAATTTCACGAATTTTCACGAATTACAAGTTCGTACAATCTGTTGTGGTTAGGAGGGATGGACACAGAGATACACAAAGTGGCGGAGAACCACAGAGAAGGTTTTTCTATTCAAGCTGATAGTGACCATTACAAAATTCGTGTAATTCGTGTAATTTGCTGCAAGTTTTTCATCTGTATAAGAAGAGGAAGCCGACGGCCGTTATTGCTGCATCCAACACAATATTGCCCGCGTATAAATCATAGCTCGAAATGACGACGCCTAGCAAGAATTCCCATAAAATAGCAGCGATGAGAAAGCCAATTGCTGACAGGATAAATTTATTTTTGTCTTCGGTGGGCCGGGAGCGGCTCCAAATCAAGGCCAATAAGGCCAACGGCAGGAATATCAACATATCAAAGACTAACCGGAAGACAAGCGCGTTGCTGTGACTGATTCGGAG
>JBAPRX010000627.1:0-6671 GCA_049281335.1 Promineifilaceae bacterium (SeqCode) | reverse complement strand
TGATCGGTAACTGATAACTGGTAATTGAATATTTATTCTGAACCAGCTAACGATGATGAATCAACCCAATCACCAATTACCAATTACCCAATCACCATTCCAACCTACAATTGGACACCCAACCAATTATCCGTGTAAATACCCCTCCAACCCTTCCACCGTTGCCGCAATCGTCTGAGGCGCGACTGCCTGGTCAACGGCCGTTCCGGGGTCTTTTAAGCCGTGTCCCGTTAAGACAACAACGGCCGTCTTGCCTGTCGGATCGATCTCTCCCTGCTCAATTTGTTGGCGGAGCGCTGCCAGCCCCGTCGCCGACGCCGGTTCCACAAAAACCCCTTCCTTACCGGCCAATAACCGCCAGCTTTTCAGAATATCGTCGTCGGTAACGGCCGTGATAATCCCCCCCGACTCATCCAAAGCCGTCAACGCCTGATGCCAGCGGGCAGGATTGCCAATCTGGATCGCCGACGCAATCGTATGGGGCTTTTCAACCACTTTGCCCGCTACAATCGGTGCGGCTCCGGCAGCCTGTCCACCTAACAAATGGGGCAGCCCTTTACCGTACTGCTGAAATCCCATCCAATAAGCCGTGATGTTCCCCGCGTTCCCAACCGGCAAACAGAGCCAATCAGGCGCTTTTCCGTCTAACTGATCGCAAATCTCAAAAGCGGCCGTCTTTTGTCCTTCCAGCCGCCAGGGATTGATAGAATTGACCAGAGCAATCGGCTCCCGTTCTACGATTTCCCGCACAACGGCCAGGCCATCGTCAAACGTGCCTTCGATGCTCAGAACCTCCGCCCCGTAAGTCAGGGAAGCGGCCAGTTTGCCCAGCGCAATCTTGCCTTCGGGAACCAGCACCAGACAGCGCAGCCCGGCTCTGGCAGCATACGCAGCCGCGCTGGCGGCCGTATTCCCTGTGCTGGCACAAATAACAGTCGTGGCTCCTTCATAAACGGCCTGGGTAATAGCGGCCGTCATGCCCCTGTCCTTAAATGAGCCAGTTGGATTTAGCCCTTCATATTTAAGGAACAACTTCAGCCCTTTTCCGGGGGCGATAATCTCCGACAAACGATCAGCCTGAATGAGCGGTGTATTCCCCTCATTCAGGCTGATGATTTGTACATCCTCAGAAAAAGGCAGGTAGTCGCGGTATCTGTCAATCAGACCCCGCCAGTTCATCGTTTACTGCCCACCTGGAATAATCAAAATCTGTCCGGCATAAATAAAGAATGGCGGTGGTATATGGTTTGCATTAGCAATCGCCACCCAGGAAACGCCATATTGCAAGGAGATGTGGTAAAGTGTTTCTCCCGGCTGAACAACATGGTTCACAACCTGCGGTGGGGTAGGTGCGTCCACCGGAATTTTTAGCGTCTGACCGGCGTAAATCTGATTAGGATTCACCAGCCCATTGGCTTCAGCTATCTCCGTCCAGCTAATACCAAACCGGAGACCGATGGTAAAGAGTGTGTCGCCATATTGAACAATATAATTGACCCCTTCCGGTGTTGGGACAGGTTCCGGCTGTCCGCCCGGCCCTGACTGACCACCGCCCGGAATCTGGAGTACCTGACCAACGTAAATCTGGTTGGGGTTGGTGATATGGTTATATTGAGCAAGGGAAACCCAGGAAATACCATACATCAAACCGATGCGGTACAGATTCTCACCGGCAGCGACAGTGTGGGTCGCCGGTAGGGTTTCGGTAGCCGTTTGAGACTCTTCGGGAGCGGCCGTTTGTTCCCCTTCCTGGGCCTCTGCCGGTGCCTCTTCAGTAACTTCAGCGCCCTCGGTCTGGCCAGCGCCTTCGGTGGCCCCTTCACCCTCAGCGGCAGGGGTCCCTTCGGCTCCTGCTTCGGGCTGCTCGGCACCCTGTTCGGGTTCCGTCGTTTCGCCTTCGCCGCCGCCTGTTTCTTCAGCGGGTGTTTCGGTCGGTTCAGCGGTCGGCTCTTCAGTGGGTATCCCCTCGGCTGGGGTTTCCCCGACCTCTTCTTCCGTTTCAGCCGGTGTTGCTTCTTCCATCACCTCTTGGGTTGGTTCGGGCGTGGCTGCAACCTGTTCTTCTTCGCCTGCCGAAGGATAACCTTGAACGGTTGGTGTTGGCCCCTCTTCATTGGTTGATGGAAATGGCTTTTCACAGGCTGTAACCAGCAGGGCTACAGCCATAAACAATGCTAAAAGTCTTATAAGCCTTTTTCTGGTTGACATCCTATTCATCTCCCTAAGTAAACGGCCAACAATTAATCATTCAATCAAGTGGCCGCTTACTCCTAAACCGTCCGCACGATTCCGCAGCGCATTAATGCGCCTTTATTTGCAGACGGTCACTGACGATACACGACCAGCAATATCGGCCGATTATGGTCTAAAATGACATAACATAATATATCATGTTTTTTGCATTACGTAAAGTTAAATGGGGGGTAGGAAATATGGGCTATTCGGCCCCACTCAAGATATTGCCGAAGAAAGAAGCAGCCTGGGCGATCGTTAGCAGCGTCAGTCCCAGCTTGGCCTTTTTATCAACCATCACAGCCAGCGCCGCATTGCGATTAATCGGGTAGACAATCATGGCCCCATCGTTTCCTTCAACCAGCAATCTTTCAATTTTCCCCTGAGCCAGACGGGTCAGAGCCTCCTCCCCCAATGCAACCAGCGTAGCAGCCATCGCTGCTATCTGGGGTGTGCTTGTGGCCTGATAAGAGTTGCCATCGGCCGGTGGATAGGCCGCCACAACAAACCCCTCAAAACTAACAATCACTGTGCCTTGAATACCGGGGACGCTTTCTAACAACTCCCGCAGCCGCTCTTCAAGAATATCTACACGGTATACATGGACCATGAAAACCTCAATCTACTTCTGTTAGGAGGGCGTTGTCGCCATCATTGGAATCTTGACGCCGCGTTCTCTGGCAACTTCAATGGCGCGTTCATAACCGGCATCTACATGACGGGCGATACCCATGCCAGGGTCTGTTATCAGCACACGTTTCAACCGGGCAGCGGCAGCCGGTGTGCCATCGGCCACAATCACCTGCCCGGCGTGGAGACTGTAACCAATTCCAACGCCGCCGCCATGATGAAAACTGACCCAGGTTGCCCCGCCAACGGCGTTGATCAAGGCATTCAAGATGGGCCAATCGCCAATAGCGTCAGAGCCATCCTTCATCGCCTCCGTTTCCCGGTTGGGGCTGGCAACAGAACCGGCGTCAAGATGATCTCGGCCGATTACAATGGGCGCTTTGAGTTCCCCGGAGGCAACCATCTCATTGAATTTGAGGCCCGCTTTGTCGCGTTCCCCATAACCCAACCAACAAATCCGGGCCGGCAGCCCCTGAAAACGCACCTGTTCCTGGGCCAACTTGATCCAGCGGTGCAGCGGCTCGTCATCCGGGAACAACGCCAGGATAGCCCGGTCGGTGGCATAAATATCTTCCGGGTCGCCGCTCAAAGCCACCCAGCGGAACGGTCCTTTGCCTTCACAGAATAACGGCCGAATATAAGCCGGAATAAAGCCCGGATAACTGAACGCATCTTCCACCCCGGCGTCAAAAGCCCGTTGGCGCAAATTATTGCCGTAGTCAAAAACAACCGCGCCCTGTTTCTGGAAACCGACCATCGCCGCGCAGTGTCTTGCCATTGACTGCGCCGAGAGGCGGATAAATTCTTTGGGGTCTTCATCGCGCAGCTTTTTCGCCATTTCAAAAGGCAAATCATCGGGAAAATAGGCCAGAAAATCATGGGCCGAAGTCTGATCCGTCACCAGATCAGGCACAACGCCCCGTTCTAGCAATTCTGGAAAGATCGTGGCTGCGTTCCCAATCAGGCCGATAGAGCGGGGTTCCCCTTTATCCACGTAATGCTGCACCCGCTTCAGGGCATCCTCCATGTCTTCGGCCACTTCATCCAGATAGCGATGTTCAAGCTGTCGCTTGGCCCGCCACTCATCCACTTCGACAATCAAAGCCACGCCGCCGTTCATCGTCACAGCCAGCGGCTGCGCCCCGCCCATCTCCCCCAATCCGGCCGTCAACACCCACTTCCCTTTCAGAGAAGGCCAGCCCTCCGACCGGGCAGCAGCGGCGAAGGTTTCATACGTTCCCTGCAAAATACCCTGCGTACCAATATAAATCCAGCTTCCGGCCGTCATTTGGCCGTACATGATCAGCCCTTCCGCCTCCCACTTATCAAAATTTTCCTGGGTGGCCCAATGGGGAACCATATTCGAGTTGGCAATCAAAACTCTAGGCGCGTCTTCGTGCGTCCGAAAAACAGCGACCGGCTTGCCACTTTGGACCAGCAGCGTTTCGTCATTTTCCAGATTTTGCAGGCTGTCCAGAATCGCATCAAACGCTTCCCAATTACGCGCCGCACGGCCCCGCCCGCCATACACAATCAGATGCTCCGGATCGCCGGCAACCTCCGGGTCGAGGTTGTTCTGCAACATGCGGAAAGCAGCCTCTTGCAGCCACCCTTTGCAATGCAGTTTGTTACCAATCGGAGCGCGTACTGTTCGAGTCATACCGATTCCTGCCTTGTTTTCTTTTGTACCTTTCCGCTTAAGCGGTTCGCTTCTTGATGAAAGAAGGTTGGTGTATGCAGCCAGGACAACCAAATATCCTGGTTGAACGCTATCAGGATTATAATATTGGGAAGGTAAGTGTCAAGATTAGCGTGGCTATGCTATAATTTCTTAACTATGAGCGGCGAACGAATCCTTGTAGTGGATGATAGTCAACAAATTGTCACACACCTGACCGAACAGGTTTTGCCTATGTTTGGGTTCAAGACTTTATATGCCCTGAACGGTAAAACCGGTCTTGACCGGATTCGTAATGACAGGCCCGATCTGGTGATGTTGGACCTCAACCTGCCGGACATGACCGGCATTGATGTTTTGCACCACCTCATCGAAGAGACCATTGATGTTCCTGTTATCTTGATGACCGGCTTTGGTTCAGAAAAAAGCGCCATAGATGCCTTTCGCCTGGGAGCCAAAGATTATATCATCAAGCCCTTTAGCGTTGATGAAGTTCTGGAGACAATCAACCGCGCCCTGATCGAAACCAGGCTGCGGCATGATAAGCAGCAGTTAGCCGAACAGCTTCGTCGGGCGCATGTCGAGATGCGCCGCCGGGTCAATGAGATGAGTACCCTCTTCGGCATTGGCAAGGCCGTTGCCTCCTTACTCAGCGTTCGCAAGGTGCTGGATCGGGTGTTGGAAGCGGCCATTTACCTGAGCAATGGGGAAGAAAGCACCATCTGGATGGCCGATAAGAACAAAGAGCAACTCCGGGTTTATGCCAAGAAAGGCACTCGGAAGGTGGAGCCGCAAATTTACGAGCTTTCAACCAACGAGTCCCATGTCGGTCAGGTGATGCGAACCGGCCGTCCGCTGCGCGAATCGGCTTTTTCTGGTAAAGGTATTACCGTAAAAACTGGTTACACTGCCAGGGCCGTTTTGTATGTGCCGCTCATGCTGCGCGGCCAGTCTATTGGCGTGTTGAGCGTCAGCAACATCTCCGAACCCCGTTCCTTCAGCGAACGAGATGAATTTTTGCTCTCCGCCCTGGCCGATTATGCTGCCATTGCACTCGAAAATGCGCGAGTTTTCCAGGCGGCCGACCGGGCGCTGGCTGCCGGGAATGAAGAACTGCGGACGCTGATCCAGATTACTCGTACCATAACGGCTACCCTCGATCTGAACAAAGTCATTAACATGACCATCAAGCAGGTGCATGATAGCTGGCAGATCGAGGCTTCCTCCCTCTGGCTTCTGGACGAAAATACGCAGACACTACGGGTCTTAGCCAACGTTGGCACTCCGGCCGATACGCTGGGCAGTTTCCGCATTCCGTTGGGACAGGGTTTTGTCGGCCATGTCGCCCAGACAGGGGAGTGGGTGCTGACCAACAATGTCGGCGATCACCCCCTCCATTTCAGGCAGGTAGATCGTGAAACTGGCTTCAAGACCCGCTCGCTGCTGTGCGTTCCCCTGGTATTCCGGGAGAAGGTCATCGGCGTCTTACAACTTCTCAATAAGCTGGATGGGGATTTCACGGATCGGGATGTTGAACGTGCTTTGTCCATCGCAACGGCCGTTGCCATTGCAGTCAGTAACTCCTTACTGTTCCAACAGGCAGAGTCCCGCCAACACCAGCTTGAAGCCACTCTGGAACACAACGGCAATCCCATCATCATCATTGACCTGGAACTCAATGTCTTGCTCCTCAATCAACAAGCCCGAACCAGGCTCGATCTGTCACGAAGTGCCATTGGCAAAACGGCTATCGATGTCATCCAGCCTGTAGAGTTGGCCGACTTTATCACCCAACCCTTAGGGGAAAACGACAAGGTGCGGAAGGAAATATCGCTTGACGATGGTTCCATCTGGCTCTCGACTCTGGCTCCCATTCCCTCATACGGCCGTGTTCTGATCTTGCAAGACATCACCTACTTGAAAGATTTGGATAAAAGCAAGTCAAATTTCGTGGCAACCGTCTCCCACGACCTTCGCGCTCCCTTAAACTCAATTACCGGCTTTGTATCCGCCATTGAGGACGCCGGTGAGTTAAACCAGGACCAGCACAACTTTCTAGACCGGATTCGCCACTCTTCCGACCGGATGATGAACCTCGTCAACGGCCTGTTAGACCTGGCAAAAATCAACT
>JBAPRX010000626.1:0-3583 GCA_049281335.1 Promineifilaceae bacterium (SeqCode) | reverse complement strand
GGGCTGGTCATTCACGGATATTTCACGGACGGCCGTGAGGGCTGATGCAGGGGGTGGAGGTTGGTGCTATTTTCCAAAGGCAGTAGATATTAGGGGGTAATTGGGTTAGACAGGCGGGAAGTGAGGTATTGGGGAAATTGTTAGGCTACACCCGCCTGTCCAACCCCTACCGATTTTTGGTTTGTGTTATTCTTGATTCTGGGAGACGAGTGTTCGTTCGGTGCCATAGGCCAGTTTCTCTACGGCTTCGGCCGGAGTGAGCCAGAGCATCTGGTCTGTCTCGTTGTTGGGGATGAAGTCGGGTTCGCCGGAAAGGGACATATGCCAGAAAAGGACGATTTTGGGTTTGTTATTTACTAAGTAGGAGATGGAGCCGGCGTAGTCTCCCAGTTTGGCCTCGCAGCAGGTTTCCTCGACCACTTCCCGAACGGCCGTATCCTCCCAGCTTTCCCCCTTATCAATATGGCCTTTTGGCAGTACCCAATCATCGTAGCGAGGGCGGTGGACGAGAGCGAGTTCTTTGCCCCGTTCCGTTTCTCGCCATAACAGGCCGCCAGCAGCCCTGATAACCCGTTTTTGAATTGGCTTTTTGCGCTTCTTACCTTTTGAATTATTGTTTTTTTTCTTTGCCATTATTATTCCTGCTGTTTGGTGGTCTTAGAGTTCGACGAGGCCGTGTTGGGCGGCGATGGCGACGGCTTCGGTGCGGTTTCCGGCGTTGAGCTTGCTCAAGATTGAGCTAACGTGGAATTTGACGGTCCGCTCGCTGATGACTAATTCGGCCGCGATTTCTTTGTTTTGCAGTCCTTGAGCCAACAGCCGTAAGACGTCCTCCTCTCGCGGCGTTAAGGCTTCCGGCATTTCCGGTTCCGGGGTTGTCTGGCTCATCTGTTTGATGAGCTTGGAGGCAATAACGGGCTGCAAGAGGGAGCCTCCGGCATAGACGACCTGGATTGCTCGAAAAACGTCTTCACGGGGCGACCCTTTCAACAAGTAACCCGCCGCCCCGGCCCGAACCGCATCCACAATGCGTTCGTCGGTGTCGAAGGCGGTGAAGATGATGACTTTGACATTTGGGTCTTGCTGCCGAAGCGCCCGTAAAACAGCCACACCATCCATCTCCGGCATTTCTAAGTCCAGGAGAACAACATCGGGATTGTTCAGGTCATACTGTTCGACTGCTTCCCGGCCTGTTCCGGCTTCGCCAACGACTGCGAAATCCGGCCGTGTTCCTAATATGGCAACCAGGCCATCCCGCACAATGGGATGATCATCCGCTACCAGGATGCGAATTGGTTTGTCCATCTATATCTCCTATAGAAAATTTAACGCAAAGACGCAGAGAGGCAAAGGCGCAGAGGAAAGATGTATGAATCACCTAATTATCAGTTACCAATTACCCTATTGCCTATTTATTAATGCGGAATCGTTACGACCAGGCGGGTTCCTGCACCGGGGCCGCTTTCGATGTGGAGTTGGCCGCCTAAGAGACTGACCCGTTCGTTCATGCCGATTAAGCCATAGCGGTTTTTGACCATTTCGGCCGGATCGAAGCCCTGCCCATCGTCCTCGACGATCATGGTCACTGCTTCGGTCGAGCCGGAAAGCTGCAGGTATACGTGGGCTGCCTGGGCGTGTTGGACGATGTTGGAAAGCGCTTCCTGGGCAATGCGGTATAGTCCAACTTCGGCCCGAACCTCTAACGGCCGACCGCCGACCGCCTCGAAATGGACCTTAAAGCCACCGAGCGAAGCCTGTTTTCTTGCTAGAATCGCCAGCGCTTCTTCCAGGGTGCGGCCTTCTAACGGCGCAGCCCGCAGGTCTAGCACGGACCGCCGGGCCTCTTCCAGGTTGGCCCGCGTCAGGGCTAATGCCTGTTGGACCGTTCGCCGCGCCCGGTCAGACCCCCGGCCAGATTCCAGTATCACATCGGCCGATTCTAGCTGCAAGGCAACGGCCGTTAATCCCTGGGCCAGTGTGTCGTGAATTTCCCGCGCCAGGCGGTTCCGCTCTTCCAACGCGCCCAGCCGGGCACTTTTACCGAAGAGCCGGGCGCGTTCGACGGCAATGCTTAACATATCCCCCACCGTATGGAGGAGACGGAGATCGCCGTCAGACAACTCTCGCCAATCGGGGCTGGCAACATTTAAGACGCCGAGCTTTTCTTCACCGGCGTAGAGGGGAATACTGGCATGGTAGCGAAGGCCGTCGGTGCCATCCACCAGCGATTTTAACCGGCTGCATGTGACGACGTTCACGTTGGCGGCCCCTTCCAGGTCGTCGGCCCGGTAAGTATCCAGACAATAACAGGAACCTTCCATCCGAATGGGATTGTTCGCCAGGGCGGGCGGCAAATCTTTGGCGGCTGCCAGGTAAGAGTCGCCCGTTCCCTCTCTTAACAGCCAAATCCAGCCTGTTTGCAAATCGAGCAGTTCGGCCACCTGGGCTAAAGTTGCTTGTAATGCCTCATCAAGGTCAACAGAGCGATTCAGCGCCTCGGCAATGGTATTCAGGATGGATAATTCGCGATTTCGTCGCCTGAGTTTGTCTGCGTCTGTTTCGGTGGGTGGTTGCACCATGCTAAATGCACCTCATAACAATTTATATGATCCCTTAAGTTCAGTACAAATGCAAAATGCCCTTGAAGATGAGAACTATAATCTTTGATTTGCTCTATACTTTTACTCTCAGCTACAATCAACCGCATGTTATTAGCCGTTGACGTGGGCAACACAAACATTACCTTGGGACTGTGGAACGGACAGCGTTGGGAAAATCAGTGGCGGCTTCGCACCGTCCATGATCAGACAACGGATGAATATGGCGTTTATCTGAAAGGCCTGCTTCGAGAGGCAAACGCGGCCGAAAAGATAACGGCCGTTATTATCTCCAGTGTCGTTCCCCCCTTGACGGCAACGTTCATCGCCGTTTGCAAGATTTATCTGGGGCTGGAGCCGCTGCTGGTGAGTTCCAAGAGTGATACCGGCGTTCAAATCCTGACCGAAAATCCGGCCGAAGTCGGCGCAGATCGCATCGTCAATGCCGCTGCCGCCCACCACCTTTATCCGGGCTACAGCATTGTTGTGGACATCGGCACTGCGACGACTTTTGACGTTGTTACCGATAAGGGCGAACTGCTGGGGGTTGCGATTGCGCCTGGTCTTGGGGTGGCTGCTGCCGCCCTTTCCAGCCGAGCGGCCCAACTCGGCCGTGTTGCTCTGGAAGCGCCGCCCCATGCTATCGGCCGTAACACTGTTCATGCGATGCAGTCCGGCCTTATCTTTGGCTATGTGGGCCTTATTGAAGGGCTGGTGAATCGGATTACGGCCGAACTCAACGACCTGTATGCGACCTCCGACGCCCCTATTCAGCCTCAGATTATCGGAACGGGCGGACTTATTACCAACGTCGCCTCTGAAACCTCTATTTTTGATGATATTGCCCCCTGGCTGACTTTAACCGGCCTGCGGGTCATTTATGAACGCAATCGGGGAACGAACCGGTAATTATTCATATAAGTAAGAGGCAAAAACTTCATCACTATCTTTGCAGAAATCACTCAGAGGGTCGCTCCGGTGAGTTA
>JBAPRX010000625.1:0-8863 GCA_049281335.1 Promineifilaceae bacterium (SeqCode) | reverse complement strand
ATTGTTCAGTCATTATGAAATTGGGCAATTACGTAATTACCCAATTACCAAACCGCTAACTTATTTGCGAGCGGTCACTTACTACCCACTTTTCACTAGAATTATTATTCAGACTGAAGACGTTCGGCCTTCTCAATCGCATGGTCAATGGTTCCGACCATATAGAAAGCCTGTTCCGGTAAATCGTCGTGTTTACCATCCAGAATTTCCCGGAAACCGCGAACAGTTTCTCTCGTTGGCACGTACTGACCGTTTAGGCCATGAAACTTCTCGGCCACAAACATCGGCTGGCCCAGAAAACGCTCGATCTTACGGGCGCGGGAAACCAGCAGCTTTTGATCTTCGCTCAATTCGTCAATACCGAGAATGGCGATGATGTCCTGGAGGTCTTTGTAGGTTTGGAGAACCTGTTTCACTTCGCTGGCAGTGCGGTAATGCTCTTCACCAACGATGTCAGGCTGGAGGGCACGGCTGGAGGAAGAAAGCGGGTCAACGGCGGGGAAGATACCCTTGGCGAAGACGCTTCGTTCCAGGGTGATGACTGCGTCCAGATGGGCAAAGGTGGCTACCGGAGCCGGGTCGGAGTAGTCATCGGCCGGTACGTAAATGGCCTGCATGGAAGTAATAGAACCGGTACGGGTGGAGGTGATCCGTTCCTGGAGTGCGCCCATTTCGGCCGCAAGAGTGGGCTGGTAGCCAACGGCGCTGGGCATACGGCCGAGAAGAGCGGACATTTCCGAACCGGCCAAAACGTAACGGAAGATGTTGTCAATAAAGAGGAGGACATCGCGGCCCTCATCTCGGAAATATTCAGCCATCGCCAGACCGGTCAGAGCAACCCGAAGACGGACGCCTGGGGTTTCGTTCATCTGGCCGAAGACCATTGCCACCGAGTCCATCACCCCATATTCCTGCATTTCATAGTACAGGTCTGTCCCTTCACGGGTGCGTTCGCCCACACCGGCAAAGATGGAGACGCCTTCATGCTCGCGGGCAACGGAGCGAATCAACTCGGCGATGGTGACGGTCTTGCCGACACCGGCCCCACCGTAGATGCCTGTCTTACCACCTCGAATAAAGGGAGCGACGAGGTCAATGACCTTCATCCCGGTTTCAAAGGTTTCAATTTGAGTGCTTTGTTCGCTGAACTCAGGGGCAGCCCGGTGGATGGGATAATAAAATTCAGATTTAGGCGTTGAACCACCGTCAATGGCTCGGCCGGTCACATCAAAGATGCGGCCTAATGTTACCGGGCCAACGGGAACCTTGATCGGATCGCCGGTTGTTTCGACTTTAAGGCCACGAGGCAGGCCGTCGGTTGAACCCATCGCAACCGTTCGCACCCGCACATCACCAAGATGCTGCTGGACTTCTAATACCAGTTGACCACCGTCATGATCGACGTTGAGCGCTTCAAAAATTTTGGGCAACTCGCCATCAGGAAAGTCAACATCAACAACGACGCCGCGAATTGCGGCAATTTTGCCTGCTGCCATTTATACCTCCAATTTATCCGGCCAATGCTTCTGCACCGCCAACGATGTCTAAAATTTCGCTGGTGATGGTGGATTGGCGGGCTTTGTTCCTTTCTAGTGTCAATAGTTCAATCAATTCGGCCGCGTTATCGGTGGCGTTGTTCATTGCCACATAACGGGCGCTGTGTTCACTGGCCAGGGCTTCGAGAACCGATTGGTAAATCTGTAGTTCGGTGAAGCGGGGAACAATGATGTCCAATAATTCACTTGGACCAGGCTCGTAACTGTAAACTCGTTCCGAGACGCCACCCAAATCAACGCTGGCCACATATTCAGCGACAGCCATCCCTTCCAGGTCTAGTGGCTTCAGAGGGAGCAACTGCTTGACAGTCGGCCGTCTGGTGACCATGTTGATAAAGTCGGTATAGGCGATAAAGACTTCATCCACTTTCCCCTCAAGATAATCATCTGTCACCACCTGGGCAATAGGGGTAATGTCCAGGATGGAGGGCGAGTCAGAAATCCCATCAAACGAGGCCACGACGTTATATCCACGTCGGATCATCAGGTCGCGCCCTTTTCGGCCGACGGTGATGACATGCACCGGAGTCGTCAGGGCAGACATGAACTTTTGGGCCTGGTTAACCACATTGGTATTGTAAGCTCCAGCCAGTCCCCGGTCGCCTGTTACAAGCACCAGGGCAGTGTTCTTGATTTCGTCGCGGGTCGTCAAGAGGTCGTGACCGGCTGCGCCGACGCCAGGCTGGGAAGCGAGATTGTTCAAAATCTCAAATGCCTTTCTGGCATAAGCCCGCGTTGCCTCAACCTGCTTTTGGGCGCGTGAGGCTTTCGAAGCGGATACGGCCGCTAACGCACTTGTTACCTGCGAGATATTCTTAATACTTTTAATTCGTTTGTTTAGTTCGCGTTCTGTAGCCATAAGGTCTACACACTCTCACTTAAGCTGACCAGGTAGCCATGAAATCTTCCACAGCCTGGCGGATATTACCTTCAATGGTGTCATTCCAGGCACCGGAATCCATAATGGTGTTGCCGATGTCGGGATGGGATGTATCCATATAACGCAGGAACTCTTTTTTCCATTCCCGGATGTCGGCCACCTTCACCTTGTCCAGAAAACCGCGAGTACCAACATAAATCAGAAATACTTCGTGGTCGAGACGGATCGGGCTGTATTGAGGCTGTTTCAACAGTTCCATCAATCGCTCGCCGCGTGCCAACTGGCGCTGGGTTGCCGGGTCCAGATCGGAGCCGAACTGGGCAAAGGCTGCCAGTTCTCGATACTGAGAAATATCAGCCCGGAGACCACCCGATGCTTTACTCATAGCGCGAACCTGGGCGGCACTGCCGACGCGGGAGACAGAGTTACCGGTGTTAATAGCGGGACGCTGACCGGCATTGAATAAATCTGTTTCCAGGAAAATTTGTCCGTCGGTAATCGAAATAACATTCGTGGGAATGTAAGCTGAAATATCACCCAGCAATGTTTCGATAATAGGCAGGGCGGTTAAAGAGCCACCTGTGCCGGGGACCTGTTTGGCTTCGTAATCATCTGGGTTGTCCAGGGCTTTCATGCCATGCTCTAACTCTTCTTTGAGCAGGTTGCCAAAGTAGAGTTTCCCATCAACCCCTTCCTGGGTTTCGGCGGTAACTTCGGTGCCTTTGCGGACAATAACATATTCGTCGCGCAGGCGAACGGCGCGTTCCAGCAAGGTGCTGTGCAAGGAGAAGATGTCGCCCGGATAGGCTTCACGACCAGGCGGGCGGCGCAGAATCAAGGACATTTCGCGGTAAGCCCAGGCATGTTTGGAAAGGTCGTCGTAGATAACGAGGGCGTCAAGCCCCCGATCCATGAAATCTTCCCCGATGGTGCAGCCCGCGTAAGGGGCAAAATATTGCAGGGGGGCCGGATCAGAAGCACCGGCTGCCACGACGACGGTGTACTCCATCGCCCCATATTTTTCCAGGGTGTCAACCACCTGGGCGACCTGGCCGATTCGCTGGCCGATTGCCACGTAAATGCAAAGCAGGTTGCCGCCTTTTTGATTGATGATGGTATCTAAACAGATGGCGGTTTTACCGGTCTGGCGGTCGCCAATGACCAACTGGCGTTGGCCTCGGCCGATTGGGAACATGGAGTCAATCGCCAAAATACCGGTCTGGACGGGGGTGTCAACCCCCTGGCGTTCGATGACGCCGGGAGCCGTCCGCTGAATTGGGCGAATGGCGCTGGCACTGATTGGGCCTTTGCCGTCTATGGGGTTGCCCAGTGGATCAACCACACGGCCGATCAGGGCGTCGCCGACCGGAACGGAGGCGATAGTGCCTGTGGATCGAACTTCGTCTCCGACTTCAATACCGGCGTAGTCGCCCATGACGACGATACCAACAGAGTCTACCTGAAGGTCAAGAGCCAGACCTGCTGTGCCGTCGGCAAATTCAACAATTTCATTGGCCCGAACATCTGCCAGACCGTTGGCAATGGCGATACCATCCCCTACTGATGTGACGGTTCCGACACTGCGTGCTTCCAGTACCGGTTTATATGCTTGAACTTGCTTTAGCAGAGCCTCAGCAATATTTTCAAAATTTGGCGCGAGTGTTGCCATTCAATAACCTCCTCTCAGAAAATTAGCAGTAAACGGATGCTGCTACTGATAGTTATAAGTCCTTTTGACTGAATTTTCCTAAAACAACCGACAAATTGTATAGTTGATCGTTTTAGTGTGCTTATTTGTTAATAAGTTGCTCAAGTTAATGTCGTGCGTACTTCGCAGAAAAACGTCTAACCACGTGCTTGAAGTTCCCCGTTAGGCTGTCAGGCTGGCGACGGTGTCGGCGTCGAGTTTGCTGACGATGGCCGAGACCAGTTTGACGGTCTCATCGAAGTCGTCACGGTGAATGATGGAACTGTGGCTGTGAATGTGGCGGGCAGCGACCCCAATCACGATTGTCGGGACGCCGGTTCCATGCAGGTGGACGGCCGCGCCATCGGTTGCACCGCCGGGCATGGCAGAAAATTGGACTGTCAGGCCCAGTTCAGCGGCCGTTTCAATACACAGATCACGCAGTTTGATGTTAGGAATCATGCGGGCATCATAAACCATGATGGTTGGCCCACCGCCCAGTTTAACGCTGCTTTGTTCGTCCTTAATGCCAGGAATGTCCCCGGCAATGTCCGATTCCAGAATGATTGCCACATCAGGATCAATGGCTCGAACGCTGGTTGTTGCTCCGCGAACGCCGACCTCTTCCATAACGGTCATAACGCCAAACAGGTTGTTGGGGTGGGCGTTGTCTGCAAAGTGACGCAGCACTTCGATGGTGACGGCGCAGCCAACGCGGTCATCAAATGCTTTGGACATATACATTTTGGGATTCGCCATGACCACGAAACTCGAATCGGGAACGGCCGGATCGCCAACGCGCACACCGGTCGCAACTGCCTCATCATAGGAAGTTGCCCCGATATCAATGTACATATCTTTTTTCTCGACAATCTTTTTACGTTCTTCGGCGTCCAGCAAATGAGGTGGTTTGGCGCCAATGACCCCAATAACATCCCCTTTGTGAGTCTTAATAATAACCCGATGGCCGAGCAATACCTGATCCCACCAGCCGCCAAGTTGAAGGAATTTCAGGAAGCCTTCCTCGGAGACATGACTGATAATGAAGCCGATTTCGTCCATATGTCCAGCCAGCATGATGCGAGGGCCATCGCCTGATTGTTCGCAAATCACGCTCCCTAGTTTGTCTTGTGTTATGGAACCTAAAGACTCTACATAATCGCGCAGCGTGGCGCGAATTTCAACTTCATAACCGGGTACGCCATGCGCCTCGGTCAGTGCTTTTAACAATTTTTCAGTATTGTCCACGTAATATCATCCTGATTGGTTATCATAAATGGGGATGTAAAGGGCAGACGACGAGATAAGTGATACAGTTCATCGTTTGCTTTATGAAGCGGTATTGCCGCAAATTTTTTAATCTATTGGCATAGTTCTGGTAGTCTAAAAATTTTACCCTGCCTGGGGTCTTTTGTCCAACAATTCACAAACGGATGGTTGTTAAAAACGGCCGAGTATCGCTGACTAAAGTTGTCCGTTTTCAGTTTCGGTGGTTAAAATTGCCATCTTTTGAGCATAACATGACCTATTTGGAACGGACTCTTCCACCTTTAATGACCAGAGCCACCCGGCGCGTCCAAGGAATGAAACTGGCTAACGTGATTCAACGCCATTGGCCTTTGCTTGCTATAATTGCTGTCTACCTTATTCTAAGCAGCATTTATAGTTTTCTCATCCCACCCTTTGAGGGGCCAGACGAATCTCAACATTTTGCTTATATTGAATGGCTGGCAAGCGGAAAGGGCTTTCCGCCGCAGGGGGCAGCCGCCTGGGATACGCCCATTGAGCAGGAGGCAGGACAGCCGCCGCTCTATTACTTGGTCGCTTCCCTGCCGGTCCGGCTGGTTGACTTTAATGACCCGCCGGCCGTTTATCGGCCGAATCCCTATTTTGTGGCCCCCCTGCCGCGAGAAGTCCCCGACAATGACAACCGGGCGATTCATTATCCCACCGACGCCCATCCTCTGGCGGGCGGCTGGCTTGCCTTTTACCTGGCAAGAACAACGACATTGGGGTGGGGCATTTTCCTGCTGCTCAGTATCTATGGCCTGACCCGGCAGGTGGTCCCCGATGACCCCCAGTTGGCTCTGATGGCCGCATTCCTGGTGGCTGTCAATCCCCAGGTATTGTTCATTGGAAGCATGATCTCCAATGATATTCCTGTCGCGGCGATGGGGACGCTGACTTTGTGGTTGTTAGCAGTGTTAATCCGGCGAGGCGAAGGCAGGCGGCTGGCCTTCGGCCTGGGCGTTGCTTTGGGACTGGCAACGCTGATCAAGATTAATGCGATGACACTGGCTCTGCCGATTGGCATTGGCCTGCTCTGGTTGTGGTATTCTCGTCAGGCTTCCATGCGGCAATTGATTGAGATGGGTGGCTTGATAGGGCTGGCTGCTGCTTCGGTAACTGGTTGGTGGTTTATTCGTGTCTGGTCGCTTTATGGTTCTCCTCTAGGGGTGGAAACGCACGATCTGACCCCCTGGGCCATTACCGACCCGGAGATGCTGGCGGATTTTCATTTGCGCTGGTTTGACGTCGGCCGTTCTTTCTGGCTTTCTTTGGGTTGGGGCACAATACGGCCGCATGGCTGGGTCTACACGGTGCTGTTGGTCTTTTGCCTGGTGAGTCTGGCCGGGCTGGTCCGGTTAGCCTGGCGCTGGTGGCGATCCCCTTCGCCCCGGTCCCATCAAAACACCGTTGCGCTGCTCGGCATTTTGCTTGTCGCCCTCTTTGTTGTGGCCGTCTTTTTGGAGTGGTGGATGCGGCGGGTAATTGCGCCGTACGGCCGTCTCCTTTTCCCGGCTATTGGAACCATCATCATTGTGCTGCTGCTTGGCTGGCGGAAAGTACATCCCCGGCTGCCGCTGCTGCCGCTTGGTTATGTGACCTTACTGGCTCTGTTGACTCCCACCTGGCTCATACTTCCCGCCTACAGCCCACCGACCTTTCTCAGCGCGGAGGAGACGGCCGAACTATCCCCCACGATTAACTGGGAGTTCGCCGAACCCGGCAAGGAACCCTTCGCCGAACTGCTGACCCTGGAACCGCTGAAGCAGTCGGCCGATGTTGAAACGGTTTTACCCTTTCGCCTATGCTGGCGGGCCATAGGCACAACGGATCGAGATTACACTGTCATGATCCAAATTATCGGCCCAGACAACAGCCTTATCACCTGGCGGCGCAGCTACCCCGGTATGGGTCTTTACCCAACCAGTCTCTGGCAGCCGGGAGAGGTCTTTTGTGATTTGATGCACGTCTTTATCTGGGACAACATTCCCGAAACGCTTGTCTACCAGGTCGAGGTCGCCTTTTATGACGAGGAACGAGACGAGCGTTTACAGACTTTTGACAGCCAGGGCAATCTACTCTCGGCCAACTTCATTGACCGGGTTCGTCTGGTTGCTTTGGGCGCGGAGGATGAACCGCCACTGGAGTTGCCGGCCGGCGAAGCGATCCAACTGGTTGATAGCAACCTGCCTGACACATGGCATATCGGGCAGGAGAATCATTTTACGGTGACATGGGCGGCCACCGGGCCGGTGGATAAGGATTACCAGCTTTTTGTTCATTTGCGCGATCCGGACAGCGGTGAAAATGCAGCCCAGGCCGATGGGCCGCCGCTGGATAGCTGGTATCCGACATCCTGGTGGCCCGTTGGACGGCCGATTACCGATGAGCGCACCTTCCAACTGCCGCCGGACATTGCTCCCGGCACGTATAATCTGGTGGTGGGCTTTTATGATCTTGCTTCGGACCAACGATTTGGGGAGGAACACCAGTTGGGGGCTGTCAGGGTAACACCGTGATCGGCCGAGAAACTAGGGTGGGACGGACAGCAGCTATAAAGCCGGTGGTGATCGGGGTTCTGCTCATGCTGTTGATGGTTGGGTTTGGGCTGCGCCTCTTTTCATTAGAAGGACAGTCTATGTGGAGCGACGAGGGGCTTTCCTATTATCGTTCCGGCTTATCGCTCGGAGATATTCTTCGGAACATCATCGTTGTGGACGGGGTTGTGACCAGGGATACCAACCCGACGTTATATTTTCTGCTGCTTCATTACTGGCGAATTCTGGCAGGGGATACCGTTTTTGCCATGCGCTTCTTGAGCGCTGCGGCAGGGATGGTGAGTATCCCTCTGACTTACGCCCTAAGCCGACGGACCTTTGGGCAGTGGGCTGGCATTGTGGCCGCTCTGCTGATGGCTATTTCCCCCTTTCATGTCTGGCAGTCTCAGATTGTCCGCAACTACGGCCTGCTGCTAACGGTCAATCTCTTTGCCGTTTATGCCTTGTTTGCTTTTCTCTTCCCGAAAAACGGCCGAACCCAATGGAAATGGTTCCTGTTGTGGCTGGCAGCGTCCCTGGCGGGCATTTATACTCATTATTTTGGCTTCTTTATCCTGGCTTTTGGACTGTTCTGTCTGGGCGTCACCTTCCTGTTTCGACAGCGGCATTCCCGGCTTTTTCGGCCGAATAAATGGTGGCTGGTGGCTGGGGCAGCGATTTTGCTGCTTATCCCGGTTGTGTCCGTCGCTTTTGAACGGTTTTCGGCCGGGCAGCAGATCGATTTTCACTATGTTCCTTTGCCTGATTATGTCCATCAGGCTGTCAGCGCGTTTGCGGTAGGCATGAATTGGAATCTGGTCCATGTCTGGTGGCGGTGGGGGCCGGTAACGGCGCTGGCTTTGCTGGGAGTGTGGTTAGGTTGGCGTAGGAGCCGTCAGGCGACGCTGTTTCTGGT
>JBAPRX010000624.1:0-2823 GCA_049281335.1 Promineifilaceae bacterium (SeqCode) | reverse complement strand
GCCGAAAACCTGGTCGCGCTTTTAACTTTAACGGTATTAGAGATAGTCTTGGGGATTGATAATGTTATCTTTATCGCCATCCTGTCCAGTAAATTACCGGCCGACCAGCAAGACCGTGGGCGGCAGCTAGGTATCGGGCTGGCGGTTATCAGCCGTATCTTGCTGTTGTTAGCCATCAATGTCGTTATATCCCTGAATGAACCTTTTGTTACCGTCTTTAACCATGGCATATCTGGTCACGATTTAATCCTCCTCGTTGGCGGCCTGTTCTTGATTGGCAAAAGCACCCACGAAATCCATGATAAGTTGGAAGCGCTTGATGATAAGCAGGAGAAGCGGGAAGCGGTCGTTACCTCGCTTGGTTCTGTGCTGCTCCAGGTTGTTGTGATTGATATGGTCTTTTCGCTCGATTCGGTTATTACGGCCGTTGGCATCTCCGGGGTTCTGGTCGTGATGATCCCGGCTATTATTATCGCAGCCGCAATCATGTTGTTCTTCTCTGGCTACATTGCCCACTTTGTGGAGCGACACCCAACTTTCAAAATCCTGGCGCTGGCATTTCTTATCCTCATTGGGGTTGTCCTGGTTATCGAAGGCTGGAGTGGGGAAGTGGTCGAACAATACCACATCAAGAATTATGTTTATTTTGCAATGGCCTTCTCGGTTCTGGTTGAGTTAATCAATATGCGTTTCCGGGCTGCTTCGCCCCAGCCAGTCAAGCTGCATAACCAGCCCTCTGTTTCGGGCGCTTCTGCCGCTGGCGGTGGCAGTAGTAAACCGGCCGGTAAGAAACGCAAAACGACTAAACCGAAGCCACGCCGCTAAGAAGGTTAGCAGTGAAAAGCCAAAAGTGAAAAGTAAAAAGCCGTACTTTTCACTTCATACTTTTTACTCTCCACTCTTATGAACCTTGTCACTCTGGAGCAGATCAGCAAGCAGTACAGCGAACGGCTGCTGTTGGATAAGGTTGATCTGCTCATTAATGTCGGGGACCGAATCGGCCTGATTGGGATTAATGGCAGCGGCAAAACGACGCTTCTCAATATTATTGCCGGGCAGGAGCCGCCTGATGCCGGGTCGGTGACGGTCTGGGGCGGGGTCCGGATCCAGTTTTTATCGCAGGAGCCACAACTGGATGAAAGCCAATTGGTCCTGGACTGCGTTTTGAGCGGGGAAGCACCGCAACTGCGGCTGCTTTCAAAATACCGGGAAGCGGCTGCCCACTTGCATGAGCATCCTCAGGATGCGGCCTGGCAAACACGGCTGGCGGAACTGACGGGAGAGATGGATCGCACGGCAGGCTGGACGGCCGAAGCCGATGCCAAAGCCATTTTAACCCGCCTGGGGGTTGACCTCTTTGAAACTCCGATCAAAAACCTGAGCGGGGGCCAGCGCAAGCGGGTTGCTCTGGCGCGGGCATTGGTTGATCCGGCCGATTTGCTCATTCTGGACGAGCCGACCAACCACATTGACGCTGATACGATTGCCTGGTTGGAGGAGTTCCTGGTTTCACTCCCCGGCGCTCTCCTGATGGTGACTCACGACCGTTACTTCCTGGACCGGGTTGTTAACCGCATTATTGAGTTGGACAGGAGGAAGCTGGTCAGTTATCCGGGGAATTACAGCCGATACCTGGAATTAGGCGCAGAGCGCAAGGAGAAATTGGCTGCGGCCGAGCGCAAACACCAAAACCTGCTTCGTCGGGAACTGGAATGGCTGCGGCGCGGGGCGATGGCCCGCAGCACCAAGCAAAAAGCCCGTAAACAGCGGGTGGAAGAACTTCAGCGGATCAGCTATGACAGCGGGGAAAACGCCGTTGCTCTGGCACTGGCTTCTCGACGGCTTGGCAAAAAGGTGCTGGAAGCCACTAATTTGAGCAAAGCCTACGGGAATAACGACCTTTTCAAGCATGTTGACTTTTCGCTTGTACCGGGGGACCGCATTGGGATTATTGGGCCAAACGGGGCCGGAAAGAGTACCTTGTTAGACATTTTGGCCGGGGTGACAACGGCCGATTCCGGCACGATTACCTGGGGCGAAACGGTTCATCTTGGTTATTACGACCAGTTGAGCCGCGATCTCGACCCTTCACAGCGGGTGATTGATTTCATCAATGATCGAGCGCCGTTAATTCGTACTTCGGATGGAACCAGAATCGAGGCGGCCCAGATGTTGGAGTGGTTCCTGTTTCCCCGGCCCCAGCAGCGAGCTTACATTCACGCCTTGAGCGGCGGTGAGCGCCGCCGGCTGTATCTTTTGTCTATCCTCGCCCTCCAGCCCAACGTCCTCTTTCTGGACGAACCGACGAATGACCTGGATATTCAAACCCTGACTGTGTTGGAGCAGTTCATGGACAACTTTGAGGGGTGTCTGGTGGTTGTCAGCCATGATCGTTATTTCCTGGATCGGACGGTGGATTTTTTGGCGACTTTTGAAGATGGTTCTTTCAGTCCCCGTTATCCCGCTCCTTACAGCGCCTATCAGGCAGCACGCCAACAGCGCAAACAGGCAGCACAGGAAGCGGAAACGGCCGTTGTTGAATCGACTTCATCCCGGAAAAAGGAGCCTGTTAAAACAACAGACGGCAGCCAGTCCCAAAAACTGACCTGGAAGGAAGCCCGCGAACTGGAAGCGCTGGAAACAACCATTGCCGAACTGGAGGAGCGGAAGGCCGAACTGGGACAGAAAATCAATTCGGCCGGGGGTGATTATGAACAGTTGCAACAACTGACGGATGACATGAAATTGGTGGAGGCAAAGCTGGACGGTTCCATGCTGCGCTGGCTTGAGCTTTCGGAGAAGGTCTCGTAAACGTCTTTCGGT
>JBAPRX010000623.1:0-3486 GCA_049281335.1 Promineifilaceae bacterium (SeqCode) | reverse complement strand
ACAAACGGCCCTGTTCGACGGCGTCGGCTCGGCCGTTTGTACCTAGTTTTGAGTAGAGGTTTTTGAGGTGGGTGCGGACGGTGTTGCGGGAAATGACCAGCCGTTCCTCTATTTCGCGGTTGGTTAGCCCGGCGGCGAGGCAGGTTAGAACATCGTGTTCACGTTCCGTCAGCGGGTCTATCAAGGGAGAGATCAGGGGGTTTGCAAGTTGTTCCGAGGGTAAAGCGCCCCATTCCGCTTCGCAGGCTTGCAGCAGCCGCTGCGTATAAGCGGCCGTTTCGGCCGAAAAGGGCAGCTCGCTCTGAACAACGCCATGAATCAAGGAATAAACAGCCGGGCCGCTGTCAAGAAAGACCCGCACCAGACTGCCCGCCTCGGCCTGGACGACGGCTTGAGCCATCACGACCGCCGCTTCGTCCGGCTGCCCTTGCAGTTTAAGTAGGATCGCTTTCAGGATCAATATCTCGACCTGACCATATTTGTTGTTTACCTGTTTGATTACGGCCGTTAATCGCTCGATCATTTGACTGACTTGTTTCAACAATATGGCTTGATCTTGTGGGTGGTGTTGGCTTTCTGCCAGGTATATACGGGCAAGCGTAAAGTAATGGCCGTAGCGGGGGAAGGTGGGTTTGTCGTCCAGGTGCAGCCCGGAGGCTTCCGCCCAACGAACGGCCGAAGTCACATCCCCAACTTCGAGACGAAAAGATGCCTCCAGATAGTCGGCCACTGTGACCAATTCTGTCATGTCTGACCGATGGGTTATCTCTTTGAACCACTTTAGACGCTCTCCTAACCGTTTCAACTCTCCTTCATGGCGAGCCAGTTGGGCATCCAAAAGATAGGAGGGGAACAGCAGGTCGGTAATGCCGGAACGTTCTCCTAACTCAATCGTCTGTTGGCAGTAGTCGGCCGCTTTCTCCAGTTCGTTCCATTCGTAGTAAATACGGGCCAATTCAGAAAAGATCAGGCCGACGAGCGGCAAGAAGTCACCCGTCTGCTTTTGCACCACTTCGATAGATTGTTGGAGCAGATTCATGGCCTGGAAAAATTGTATTCTATCCCGCATGGTAATGCTTAGAAGCTGCGCCGCAGTTAGAAATAGACTCAACCCGGCCATGGTATGGGTGTTTACCGAATCATAGATAAACCGGGCGACATCGTGCGCCCTGTCCGTCTGCCCTAAATTCAAGCTGGCGCTAATGACCTGTGTGAAGGCAACCATCCGAATAAATTCCTGATCTTCCGGCAGCACCTTCAATGCCCGAGATATAAATTCCAGGGCAGTTTCATTATCCCCCTTGCCGCGTACCAAAACGGCCCGAATCAGGAACAATTCTGCCTGGAGATCAGCCTCCAAATCGGTCATCTCCAATAGTCTCTCCAGGTAGTCTTCGACCAGTTTGACGTCGGCCGTTATCAGGAAAGCCCAGAGGGACAGGAGCATCAGGCGGGGAGAGGCGGTAATTGTGGCCGGAGGTAGTTGAGCGATCCAACTTTTGAAGCGGGTTGCCTTTGTTCCTTCCCAGAGACTGCTGGGGGAAAAACGGCATAAATAATCGGCTGCCCAGGTCACATCTCCCGCTTTCAGGGCGTGGTAGAGCGTTTCATCCACCAATCCCTGGCTTTCAAACCAATCTCTCGCCAACCGGTGGCGGTTGGCTCGTTTTTCGGCCGATTCGTCGCGGGTCAGACGGTGGCGCAGCAGTTGGGCAAAGAGGTGATGGTAACGGTACCATTCGCCCTGGTTGTCGAGCGGAATAATGAAGAGGTTGTTTTGGTGGAGTGTTTCCAGTAATTCGCGGCTGTCGCGGCGTCCGGTCAGATGGTCACAGACGGCGGCATTGAACCGTTCCAGGACGGCCGTTTCCAGCAAGAACTGCTGCTGGAAAGGGGGCTGACGGTGCAGCACTTCCTCCAATAGATAACCGGCCACATGGCGGTCACTACCGGAGAAGTCGGCTACCAATTGAGCGACATCGGCCGCTCCCTGCATAGATAGGGCCGCCAACTGAAGCCCGGCCACCCAACCTTCAGTGCGGTTTTCAAGTTTTGTCACTATTTCATCCGCCAATGACAGCCCCATTGTATGGTGGAGAAAGTCGGCCGCTTCGCCCTGCGAGAAGCGTAAATCGGCGGATCGAATTTCGGTTAACTGACCTCGCACCCGCCAACGGGCCAGCGGTAAAAGTGGGTCTTCGCGGCTGGTGATAACAAAATGGACCTGAGGGGGGAGATGGTCTATCAGTTGGGCCAGCCAGTCATGTATGGCTGCTTGAGTAATGAGGTGGTAATCATCAAGTACCAGCAGAAGAGGCTGTTCAATAGCAGCCAGTTCATTTAACAAGGCAGGAAGAATGATACCCTCGTCAAGTGGACGAGCAGATTGCAGTCCGGCCAACAGGTCGGCCCCAATGATTGTGCCGTTTCCCAATTCAGCCTTCTGAACGGCCGCCACCAAATAGGTGAGGAAGCGGTGAAGCTCGTCGTCGGTTTCGTCCAGGGAGAGCCAGCCGCATACGATGGTTGGGTTAGCACTCTCTAATTCGCATAGCCAGTTAGTGGTGAGGGTGGTCTTGCCGAAACCGGCGGGGGCTGAAATAAGAGTAAGCCGGTGGGGGAATGGACGCCCACTGCCCAGCCCGGCGTTGAGCCTTTCCAGCAGGTGAGGTCTGGCAACGAGATTCGGCCGTAAGGGAGGGATATAAAATTTCGTCTGTACTAATGCGTTGAGCATGGTCGGTGTGAAGTATAACACAAGCTGTGAACAGGGTGAGCAGGTGGTGGATTAATCGAAGCTAAGTAACGATGCATAATTTGGCGTTAGGCATACACTAGAATGACAATTTGGTTTACAAATTAACTTCTTCGATAGAGTCAACCTTGCGGCACAGCGTATTCTCAGTAGGATGGCTCTATCATCTTTTACGAAAACACCTGAGGTGAAAAAATGAGTAAGAAAAGTTGGATGATTCTATTGACTTGTCTGACGACTGTTCTATTGTTCCTGGTGGGGTGTACGGGGAGCGCGGCACCAACACCGACAACTGCGCCACCCACACTACCGCCGCCAACGGCCGAACCGACCGCCACCGCCACAACAGTTCCGCCAACCGAAACGGTCTCTGTTACGGCCGAACCCTGTAATGTGACTGCTCAGTCGGACATAACGGCCTACCAACGGCCGTCTTTAGAGGCAAGCGTATTTGGCACACTTGGCAGCGGTGAGAGCGTCCAGGTGGGAATGCAGTCAGTTGATGGCTGGCTGGGTTTTGAACCGGGCGTGGCCCAGGCGGCCAATGTCGGCGTCTTCCGGCTGCGCTGGATTCCCCCGACTGCCGATGCCAGCCAGAGCGGCGGTTGCTCCATGCTGCCGATAGCGCCGGAGATTTCCCCCACAGCCTGTTATTTCATGGCCTTTGACGATACGCCGCTCCATGCCGATTCTGATGGCGGCAGCGCAGTCGTGGCAACCATTCCGGGGGA
>JBAPRX010000622.1:0-2086 GCA_049281335.1 Promineifilaceae bacterium (SeqCode) | reverse complement strand
GGCGAGAACAGCATCAGAATCCCGATGGCCCCGACAACGTGGGGAATAGGCAGATTCAATTGAAAGACAAAGGTCATCAGCCGTTTGCCGTAAAAATTTTCTCGTAGCACAATGGCGCAGATGATGGCCCCGATGGTCGACAGGATCGTTGCCGTAAAGGCGATATGAAAGGTAAGCACGAAGGAGCTTCGGAAGGCAACGCTGGTAATGATGCTGTGGTAGGCTTCAAGATTGAATGTGTTCTTGCCAATCAGGGGCATATAGTTGAAGCTTTGGAGCAGGCCCAGGAAAAGGCCGCCCATGAACAAGACGATTATCGCGCCCAGGGCCGGGGCCAGCATCAGGGGAATTTTAAGTCTGTCTTTCATAGCCGCTCGCTGGTATGTTCGATAAAGAAGGTGTATAGATAAGCAAACCCTCCTCGTTCGCTTATCTATACAATCTTTGGCGGATCGGAAACCGATCCTGAATCCTTATTTCTGAAGCACTTCCTCAGTCCAGCCGGTTTCCAGAGCCGTGACCCAGCTTGACTCCATTTCGGGCAAGCGGTGGGCTGAGAGCACGTCCGGGGCCAGAACGGCCGGACCACGGGGAATATTGTTAAACTGCTCGACCACGTCTGCCGGCAGAAGGTCCATGGACAGGGCGGTCAAACTGCCGACCACATCCGGGTCCATCCGGTGAACCTGAGACTCGACCGAAAGGAGGAAATTGGCAACCACCATTGCGGCAGCCTTGTTGGGAGCGTTGAAGGGAATGGCGATGTAATTCGTGTTGCCGACCGTTCCCTCGTCAAAAACAAAGGTCCTGATAGATTCGGGATAGGTTCCGGCATTGATATTACTTTGGGCCCGGGTCGGCCCGTAGCCCATGGCAAAATCCACCTCGCCATTGGCGAGTAAATCGTCCATAGCGGTTGGTGATTCGGGGTAGGTTTCGCCTGAGCGCCAGAGTGATGGTTCAAGATCGTTCAGAATTTCCCAGACCTGAGGCGCGTATTCATCATAAACTGCCTGATCAAAGGGTTCCAGGAATGGTTCTGGTCCGTCGGCAACATAGTAAAAGAAATGGCGGATGAAGGCGCTGCCGGAGGAGTTCGGTGGGGCAATATAGGTAAAACGCCCGGGGTTGTCTTGAACCCAGGTGATCAAAGCCTCAACAGAAGTTGGGGGTTCGGGGACGGTTTCGCTGTTATAAATCATCACAAACTGGGACGAGGCCCAGGGAACTTCATAGCCCTCGACCGGCACACCAAAATCAAAAGCTACCGCCGGATCACTCCAGTCAACATATTCGCTGCTGGGGATGTCTTCGGAAAATGGTCCAAAGAGCAAGTCGCCCTGACGCATCGTTTTAAAATTTTCGCCATTTATCCAGACCAGGTCGGTAGTGCCGTCTTCGTCACGTCCAGCTTCTTTCTCGCCAAGCACCTTGTTGACACAGTTGGCGGTGTCAGCGACGCGAACTTGGTTGATGGTGATGTTGTATTCTTCCTGAACACGGGTAGCCAGCCACTCGGTGATGAAGGCATTGCCATTATCGCTACCGCCCCACATGCAGAAGTCCATGCTTTGACCGTTGGCTTCGGCCACAACCTCCTCCCAGGACATGTCGGGCCAGTCCGCATCAACGGTCTTGGCCGTTGCGGGCGGTTCCTCCGCCTCGGGGGTGTCTGCTTCCTGTGAATTCTGGTTGGTCTCCCCAGCTCCGCTGTTTGTGTTGGCCGGGGTTTCTTCGCCACCGCAGCCTACTAAGAAAAACACCCCCAGCAACAAAATAATTAATCCAACAAATCTTCTTACCTGAAACATATCAACCAACCTCCCTCTTTGGATAGGATGTTATTCATTAAGGTATATAAACAACTTCTGAGCAAACCCCGCCATGAAAGAAAGCACTTAATTCCTCACCTCCTCTAACAAATACATGAAACCAGGGCAACGCCGCAACCCGGAAGGCGGCCGAATGACCCTTTAATTTATTCCTGGAAAATGCACGCGGGGACACGTGTGATTCAAGTTGCCGGAAAAGGATTTAAAAACAGCCTGAATGGCGGTTAGATATTGATGAAGATGATATGTTTAGC
>JBAPRX010000621.1:0-9652 GCA_049281335.1 Promineifilaceae bacterium (SeqCode) | reverse complement strand
GCCCGGAGAAGTTGATGATCGGCTACGTCAGCATTGACACGTTTCCGGCCGAGGGGGAGTTAAACCAGTGTACGATTCTAGGCTTTGAGTGGCTATCAAACGGCGAATTGGGCCAGGCTTATGTCTTTTCCTACGACCCGGAGGAAGACAGCCTTGCTCTCCTGCTTCAATCGAACCAGCTTCACAGCTTTAGCCTCTCGCCGGACGGCCGGTGGCTTGCCGCCAGCCTTTATGATGATGACCTTGCGGGCTGGTTGTTGAAGGTAGCGTCAATTGAAGACGGGCAGGGCGCGAATTTGTTGCCCTGGCAGGCTAGTGATCCAAAGGTTCCGGTCGGTTATGACTGGTCGGCCGACAGCCGGTGGCTGCTTGTTCTGAATCAGGGTATATTAGGCTTCTATTCGCCTGAATCAGACGCCCTTGAATATGCCCCGCCACCAATCCCAGGCTGCGTCCAGGCGGTCTGGATGAATTAAGAAGATAGGGTCTGATGGGTTGGTTCTAAGCCTAGATTGAATCAAACTCTGTACCCAATCAACTTCTCACCCTTATGTCCAAAGATTTCGAGTGGAAAACAGGCGAAGAAACTGAGTGGGAGGGAGTGTCCGGCCAGCAGTTAGACGGGCAGACGGCTTTCCGTCACTGGTTCAGACGATGGGGGCGCTTGTTGGGATTGACGGCCGTTTTGCTGCTCATTGTCGGTCTGGTTGGGTACAGCTTCTTCAACCGGCAGGTGGAACAGGTGGAAGACGCCACAACAGCCGACATCCTTGCCGTGCACCGACTGGTGCGCCAGGCGTTGGATAACAAAGATTTCGACCTGCTCAGTACCCTCATGTCAGACGACGATGCCAATTGGAACAGGTTGCAACTCGATCTCCTTAACCTTGATCTCGTTCTAAACCGTCGTCCCCTGGGTCTCAAAATTGATCCGGGGAACGATGCTGCCCCAGATGATGAGCCGACCGTTACATTGTCGCCCGATTTGCAAACGGCCGAAGTTGTCGAACGCATCTCCTACGTTGTTACAGGTGGTCAACACATCTCAGAGACAATCTTGCTCGAACAGACCTTTTTTTACCGGCGAGAGGCTGACGATAACTGGCAGTTAACCGCTTTGCCATATGATAGAGATTTTTGGGGCAACTGGGAGAGTATTGAAGATGGAGACTACGTTAATCTTGTTTATTCCCAGCGAGAGGAAGCAACGGCCCTCTTTTTAGAGAGGCAGTTGGATAGTCTGACTGCTCAAATTTGTGAGGATGGCGACATTGCCTGTCCGGATGGATTTAAGCTGGAAGTTCGACTGGCCCACGAACCATCCAGCCTCCGAATGTTGAACAAGCCCTATTTTGACATTACCCTAGCTTCTAACGGTGGTGTCTACCATTTGACTTTTCCTTCGCCAACGCTGGTCGGCCGTCCTGTGGACGAGGCCGGTACTGAAGTCCTCTATCATGGCTATGCCAACTGGCTCGGCGCCATTTTAGCCTTCCACTATATTGATTTGCAGGCCAATTTGGATGAGCCATTGGCTGACAAACTGGCTGCCTGGGGACTGGAAAAACCGCCGGAGCCGCAGCAGATATTACCGATTCCCCAGCGAACTTCCACGCCTCCCATCCCTTTCCCGGAGCAGGATGTCATCCTGGCCTGCCCTGAATCCAGTGGAATGACCTTACTGCGCTACGACCCCCGCGCCAATCAATGGTCCGACGAATTGAACGGCCTTAAGATTACTTCCCACTCAAACCCATCGCAAATTTTTCCCGGCTCTGTCATGGCCTCCCTGCCCGAGGGCCGTGGTGTATTGTTAAACCTGATTCAAATTGATGGCGAAACGATAAATTCTAAAATTGTCTCCTGGCAAGATGGGCAGGAGCGTTTGTGGTTGGAAAGAGATTCCTTAGTTCAGTTGCTACAAGAACCGATTCGACGGCAGTTTGATCCAACGGGCCGAAAAATTGTATTCTTTGACATCAATTATTTGAAGAGAGACAATGATCAGAGTAGTTTGTCAACACTTTATACCCTTGACCAGAACGATTGTCTTTCAGGCCAATGCAACCCACAATTTTATGATGGCTTTCCTTATTGGTCACCCGATCTATCCTGGCTGTTGCTTAATGATCTGGAAAACCAAAACCAGTTGTTGCTGCGAGATGAACAAACGAGAGAAGAAACGGATTTAGGAAATGGTTTTTCCCCGTTTTGGATAGACAATGACTCCTTTATTTACATCCGGAATGTTGAAACACCAGGGGCCATCAGCGAGACATTCCCTACTGTGGAAATTGTATCCGCTTCGGTTGACGATCCTCTCAACG
The DNA here is from genome assembly GCA_049281335.1 of Promineifilaceae bacterium (SeqCode). Classification (GTDB taxonomy): domain Bacteria; phylum Chloroflexota; class Anaerolineae; order Promineifilales; family Promineifilaceae; genus JAKEFB01. The sequence continues at coordinate 7,325 of JBAPRX010000621.1, read as the reverse complement.
GGACTGCTTTGGTGGATTCGACCGATATATCGGCCGTGATAACCGGCGGTGACTCAACTGTACCCGTTAATATTCGCAGCATTGCTGCCCACCCCGATCACCCGGATTGGCTGTTTTTTTTCGCCGCTTTACAGACGGAAATAAATCCAGAGATCAACTATATTCTTTCCTTTCAGGCCGATACCGGTCAATTGGATGTAATGATGAACCTGGAAGACAATTCCCTGGCTCAGCCTTTCCGAATTGTAGACGACGGCCGTTTGTTGGCAGCACAAACCTTTGGCCCAACCTCGACCTCTGGGAGTTTGGTGCTAATCTCGCTCAATCCCGACCAAAAAACGGCCGCGCCACAATCTGAAGCCGAGAAAATAACCTTCTTTCCTGGCTTTGGAACTGATTGGAGTCAGGACGGCCGCTGGCTCCTGATCGCCGAAGAGGATGCCTTCACGCTTATCGCCCCCGGCCACAATTACACCCAGACCATCACCCACGATATATCTTCCTGCTTCGAGGCCGTCTGGGTCAATCCCTAATTACCCAATTACCCAACCACCAATTACCCAATTACCAATCACTCAATCACCAATCACCAATCACCAATCACCCATCTATTCAACCGTCACCGACTTCGCCAGATTTCTCGGCTGGTCAACGTCGCAGCCCCGTCGGACGGCAATATGGTAGCTGAGAAGTTGCAGCGGGATCACATTGACCACCGGAGCCAGGAGGGGAGAGATTTTCGGGACGTAAATCACATGATCGGCTTTGGTTTTGATAAATTCGTCTCCTTCTGTTGCCAGGGCAATGACGACGCCGCCCCGCGCTTTGGCCTGTTCCACCTGGCTGACCATCTTTTCATAAAGGCTGTCCTGGGTCACAACGGCCAGCACCGGCATTGTCTCATCAATCAAGGCAATCGGCCCGTGCTTCATCTCACCCGCCGGATACCCTTCGGCGTGAATATAGCTGATTTCCTTAAGCTTCAAAGCCCCTTCCAGCGCGATGGGGTAGTTGATACCTCGGCCGATAAACAAGAAATCTTCCGCCTTGTGGAACAGTCCCGCCAGCGCTTCAAACTCCTCATCCCGATCTAACACCTGCCCGGCCAGGTCTGGCAGATGCGCCAGATCATCCACCAGTTCCTTAAGGCGGGCGTTGTCTATCGTGCCGCGCAACTGGCCTAGTAAGCAGGCCATCATAAACTGGTCTACCAGCGAGACAGTAAAGGCTTTGGTGCTGGCGACCCCAATCTCCGGCCCCGCTTGCATGGCGACATAACCATCGGCCGTTCTCATGGACTGGCTGCCAATAGCGTTGACGATTGACCACAACGTTGCCCCTTGTTGTCGGGCCAGTTCGCTGGCGGCCAGGGTATCGGCCGTTTCACCTGATTGAGTGATGGAGAGAACGGCCGTCCGTTCATCCACAATCGGATCATAATACCGGAACTCCGAGGCATACTCGACCTCAGTTGGCAGACGAGCGATAGACTCAAACAGAAACTTGCCCACCAGCCCAGAATAATAGCTGGTTCCGCAGGCCACAATAAACAGCTTGTTAATCCGCTGCGCCAGTTCCGGGGTGAGATTCAGTTCTGGGATATGAATTGCTCCCAATTCAAAATCCACCCGGCTTCGGAGCGTATCAATTAAAGAACGCGGCTGCTCGAATATCTCCTTCTGCATGAAATGCTTGTACTCGCCTTTCACCGCGCTGACCGGATCCCAGGGGATGCTGTGAATCTCCGGGGTGATGGCACGGCCGTTCAAATCCATCAGTTGATAGCGAGTTGGTTCAACAACGGCCATCTGGCGGTTCTCCAGAAAGATCATACGACGGGTATATTCAAGGATGGCCGGAATATCGGAGGCGATGAACATCTCGCCCTCGCCCAGCCCGACGGTGATGCCGCCTGCGTTGCCCAACCGGGCGCACACCAGCATCTCCGGGTTGTCAATGGTCATTGTGACCACCGCATTGGACCCTTTCAACCGTTCCAGAGCATGACGAACGGCCGCAACAAATTCAATCCCCGTTTCCAGGAAGCGCTCGATGAGTTGAACAATGACTTCGGTGTCGGTATCTGAATTGAATACCACCCCCTCCGCCGAAAGCTCTTCCTTTAACTCAAGATAATTCTCGACAATGCCATTATGCACCAGGACCACACGGCCGTTCATACTGGCATGAGGATGGGCGTTGCGCTGGCTTGGCACGCCGTGCGTGGCCCACCGGGTATGACCGACCCCGATGTGGCCTTGAATGGGCGATAGCCCCACCAACCCTTCCAGGTTCCCCAGCTTGCCAACTTCTCGCCGGATTTGGACATGCCCATTTTGCTCCAGGACAGCCAATCCGGCCGAATCATAGCCGCGATATTCCAGCCGTTTCAGCCCGCCTAAAATGACATCCGGCGCTTGACGCGGCCCAACATAACCAACGATTCCACACATGATAAATTACCTCCATCTGGTTGTTAGAGATGCGGCGCACCCGCCCATTGTGGAAAAAGCTGGGAACACCCCTCCGAGGGAAATAGCAAGAAACAGGTAAGCAAGTGAGCAAAAAACTTTACCATTTGCAACTTGCCATTTGCCATTTGCAACTTGCTATTTGCCATTTGCAACTTGCTATTTGCCATTTGCAACCTTGCCTTGCTGCCACTACGGACTATTTTGTGTGCCGCTTACACGGCCGTTTTGTAAGTCCGTTTGTCTGGAGGGGGAAGAAACACAGGATGTGGCAATCCTGGGAGGCACCCGCTGATCTTTCGACTTTCCTGATTGTTGGTTTCACCAACACCAGTTAGCACTCACCGCGTGGTGAGGAACCTCCACCTCGTCAACCTGGAAAAATAGTTGATTGGTCATTTGCTGATTGCTCATCAGGTCAATTACCTAATTACTAATTACCAATTACTAATCTACCCCAGGCCCTTGCGCTCTGTTTTCCCACATATTCAATTGTATAAGACACTGGCAAATTTAACCCGCTCACGAAAATTTGTCAAACAGGTTGATTGGTTGATTGAACCCAATCACCTAATCACCAATTACCAACCTCCCCATGACCAGGGTACTTTGTGAAATTCTTGACAAACGAAATTAGAAACATATAATGGTTCGCTGGACTAACTATTAGGAAACCTAACTTTTTGCATGGAAGATTCAAAATTTATCGCTAATCAACTTATGTCAATTATGATGCCTTTGACTCGAACCATTGCCGCTGAACTGCGGCATGGGGAAAAATCTCTCAATATGGCTCATTTAGGCGCGTTAGCCATGCTGACAGAACGGCCGTGTAACCTCAGTGAACTGGCCGATCTCCAGGGTGTTAGCCTGCCAACCATGTCTGGCTCCATAAGCCGCCTGGAAACGAGAGGGTGGGTGCGTCGTGAGCGAAGTACGGCCGACCGCCGGGTTGTTATGGTTGAATTGACGTCAAAAGGACAGCAGCGGCTGGTCGAAATGGTACAGAGGGCAGAATCATATCTCATTGGGGAGTTAGAGAAATTGGATTCGGCCGAACGCGAGACACTTGCTGCTGGTCTATCTGTTTTACAAACGCTTTTTGAATAATTAAGAAGGACCTCACTATGATTGCATCGATTTTTGATCGAATTACCCGTCTATCACTACGCTTTCGATGGGTTATTATCGTACTGGCATTATTAACACTGGCAGCAGGGGTTGTTTCAATGACGCAGCTTAACCTGGCTTTGCTGCCCAGCATTGAATTCCCCCAATCCGTTATTGTTATACAATGGTCCGGGGCCGAATCTGTGGATCAGTTTCTACAAGAAGTGACGATTCCATTGGAAGAAAGCCTGGGGAATGTGGACAGTGTTGTCAATGTCGAATCTACAACCAGTAATGGTTTCGCCTTCGTTGTGGCTCGTAACGAGTTTGGGGTCAGTCAGGAAGCAGTCCTGGAAGATATTCAAGCAGCCGTAGACGCCGTTACCCTCCCAGAGGGGGCTGAACCGCAAATTTTGAACATTAGCCTGGATGATTTGCCGGTTGTCAGTGCCAGCGTTTCATCAAGTGACCTTTCCCTGGCAGAACTAAAAACGCTGGTGTCTAATGACTTGGTGCCAGAAATAGAAGGACTTGAACAGATCAGCGAGGCGGCGGTGAGCGGTGGTCAGGAACTGCCGGAAGAAACGGCCGCTCAAGAACCGGAAGCGACGGCCGAAGCACCTGAAGACCCTGGGCATCTGCCGATTGTCGTTCGGGAAGGGGCGCAGTCGCTTGGTTTGGATGTTGAATACATTCAGGAACTTACACCTGAAATGCTTTTGAGTCTGGACGGAACAAATGAAGAAATTCTGTCCGCTCTGGCGCTGATTCCAACAGACCTGCTGCTGCTGGCCCAGCCTGAATCGTTGGCAATCTTGCCCAGTGAATACGTTGAGACCCTTGACTCGGCGCTGCAAACCCAGCTTAACGATCTTGCCGCCGACTATGGCGGTATTGGCAACTATTCTATTGACGAACTCCGCGACCTGGAAGTTGATCAGATTGGCGTCTTCCCAACAGCGACGCCTGAACCGACGGCCGAACCAACAGTCGAACCCACCGTTACGGCCGAAGAGCCAACGGGAGAGACGGCCGACCTGCCGGAAGTTGAACCGGTTGCCCTGCCGGACTCCTGGATTGCAGCTGCGGCCCAGGCAGGACAGACATTGGAAACAACGGCCGATATTACTCCCGATGCGATGGAGTTACTGGCCGGTTTTGCCCCCGAACTGCTCAATGATTTGACCCCCGAAATGTGGCGGGCGCTAGACCCGGCGGCAGCCGCCGCTGGCATGGCTGTGACCGAAGAGCTTGATCCAGCCCTGGCTGCCGAATTAACAGCAATTCAACTGGCTGCCAATGGCGAGACCCCGGAACCGGTTGCCTTACCGGAATCGTGGACGGCCGCAGCGGCCCAGGCAGGACAGACACTAGAGACAACAGACCAGGTTACGGCCGATGCGATGGACTTATTGACCGGATTCGCGCCGGAACTACTCAATGATTTGACCGAAGAACAGATTTTGGCCTTCCCGCCCGACGTTCAGACCGCTTTGCCGGAAGATTACGTAGCCGGGCTGGATGAAGGCTTGCAGCAAACACTGGCGAATATCCAGGTATGGTCTGTCCGGGCCGAGGCTTCGGCCCAGGAAGGGGTGACAACACCTGATGTAGAGCCGGTGGAACTGCCGGAATCGTGGACAACCGCAGCGGCCCAGGCAGGACAGACATTGGAAACAACGGCCGATGTCACCCCAGAGGTAATGGAAGCGTTGGTTGGCTTTGCGCCAACTTTGTTGAGCGACCTGACTCCTGAGATGTGGCGGGCGTTTGATCCGGCCGTTATTGAAGCTGGACTGTCGGCCGCAGAGGATATGGACGCCTCTCTGATGGCCGAATTAGAGGCCATTGTCCTGGCTGCCAACGGGGAAGCGCCGGAAGCGGTCGCTTTGCCGGAGACTTGGACGGCCGCAGCCGCCCAGGCGGGACAGACATTGGAGACAACGGACGACGTTACGGCCGACGCGATGGACTTGTTGACCGGATTCGCACCAGAACTGCTTAATGACCTGACCGAAGAACAGATTTTGGCCTTTCCCCCCGACGTTCAAGCCGCTTTACCGGAAGAGTATGTGGCCGGATTGGATGAAGGCTTACAAGAAACGTTAGGTGTTATTGCCATCCGGGCTGCTCAATATCAGGCGGCTCAGACAGAGGGCCAGGAGACGGAAGAAGGGACGGCCGAGACCGAACCGACCCCAACCCCAGACCCGGCCAGACTGCCCGACTTCTTGATTCAAGCTGCCCAAAGTTTCGGGGTTGAGATGGAGTATGCTTACGACATCACCCCCGATTTTATGCGTCAGATAAGCTCGCTTGGCCCACAAGGGCTGCAAGTCTTGGAACTGCTGACCCCTGATAATCTGCGGGCGATGCAGCCAGAGGTCATTGCCCTGCTGCCCGCCGATTACCTGGATACACTCGACGCTGACCTTCGAGCAGAGCTAGATGAGATTGCGGCCGACTTTGGTGGCGCCGGTCAACTGGCTTTGGACGAAGCGGCAGCAGCGGAAGAAGCTTCGGCCGGTGCGCCACCGTTGAGCGGCCCCTGGTTGGAGACTGGTCCCAACGGTGAAGCACCCTTGTTCCAGACAGCAGCCGATATTCTCAATAATCAATTCCCGTTGCCTGGGGCTGACGTGGCTCCGGCGGCGGCTTTCATCAACTTCCTGCCGCAGTCACCCCAAACGGACAATCCGGGAGAGCTTCTGGCAGCCCTGACCCCGGATGTGATTGCTTATCTGGCCGAGAACGAAGAACCTTTTGTGGAGAATTTGTCTCCAGAAGCCCTTCGCCTCATGTCGCCGGAAACCATCACTTTCTTGTTGGACACCTATCCAGATGCCTTTGACCCCGATCTGACCGAGGAACTGCGCGGCATTGCGTCAGGTGACGTAGAAGTCTTTATCCCCGAAGCCTCCATCACCCGAACCGATGGCAACCCCAGCCTCTTGCTGAACATCTACAAGGATGGCGATGCCAATACCGTTGTCGTTGCCCACCGGATCTTCGATGCTTTAGATGCTTACACAGTAGGGCATCCCGACATCAGCTACAACCTCGTATTTGAACAGGCGACCTTCATTGAAGATGCGATTCAAGGCGTTTCCCGCGAAGGGGCATTAGGTGCAGTCTTTGCCATTATCGTTATCCTGATTTTCTTGAGCGGCCGTGTTGGTGGCCGATATAAGTTAAGCTGGCGGTCTACGATTGTGGTCGGCGTTTCCATTCCGCTGTCGGTTTTCACAGCCTTCTTGCTGATGCGGTGGGTTCCGACGCTGTTTGGCGGCTGGATAAACGACGCGGCGAACAGCAGTGGCAGCGGCCTCCTGCGCTTCATTGCCCAACTGTTCCCGACGGATGTCACGCTTAACATCATGACCTTGAGCGGTCTGACGGTAGCAATCGGCCGTGTTGTGGACGACTCTATCGTCGTGCTGGAAAACACCTACCGCTTTATTCAGCGGGGCGAAGACCCGGTTCAGGCCGCTATCAAAGGGACCCACGAAGTTGCTATCGCGATCTTTACCTCGACGGTAACAACCATCGCCGTATTCCTGCCGCTTGGTTTGCTGGGCGGCATCATTGGTTCCTTCTTCCTGCCTTTCGGTCTGACGGTCACCTATGCGCTGGCAGCCAGCTTTGTCGTCGCGATTACGGTTGTTCCGGCGATGTCGGTCCTAATGATTCGGAAAGAGCATATCCCCGCAGAGAATGAATCGACACTCCAGAAAGTCTATACAC
>JBAPRX010000620.1:0-19119 GCA_049281335.1 Promineifilaceae bacterium (SeqCode) | reverse complement strand
CATTTCTCTCTGTCTGAATTTAAGCGGTTATCACCTCTGGTTGAAGGGAAAAGAAGACATCCTGACGTCAAGTTCCTGGTCACATCGAGCCGCGCTATGGCCCTGCTTGCGAAACAAGCAGGCTTTTTGGAGAAGCTGGAGCAATTTGGTGCCCAGCTTACGGTGGATACCTGCATCCTGACAACCCCTATGCTGCCTGCTGAAGTTCAGAACCTGATGACCAACTCGGCAAAGTTCGCCTATTATTCTCCCGGTTTGCTGAATAAGAAAATCGTGTTTGGAAGTTTGGAAGACTGTGTTAATTCGGCCGTTGCAGGCAAAATTATTCGGGACGAATCGTTATGGAATCAATAAACCTGCAAGGCAAGGTCATCATCCAGGGGGAAGCAGCGGGAACTGCTCTGGTAGGCAATGAGCCGCTCTCTTTTTGGGGTGGCTATGATTGGAAAACGGGCGAAATCATTGACCGCCGACATATACTCTCTGGCTGCATTGCCAAAAACAAAATCCTGGCTGTTCCCTTCACACGCGGTTCATCCACAACAACGGCCGTGTTGCTTGAAGCCATCCGCGCTGGAACCGCGCCTGCCGCGATCATCACAACTGATACGGACTTCTTCTTTGCCCTTGCCAGCGTTGTCGCGGACGAACTCTATGCGGCTTCACTGCCATTGGTTGCGCTAGATGAAAAGGATTTTGCCAAACTACGCACAAATGATGAGATACAGGTCACAAATGACGGTAGGCTTATCGTCCAAAGGATTGAATAAAGAAGAAAAGTCCAGTTAGTAGAATCGTCGTTAACGGACTCGGTTCTAGGTAATAAAAACCCATAGGAGCCAAGAACTCACCCAGCGTCATGGCGTTTTTCTGCCCCAGCCGGTTTTGGAAAAACAACATTGGTGCAAAGTTGGCTCCAACAAACTAAATGGCCGACAGCCTGGGTATCACTCGACGAAAACGATAACGACCCAACACGCTTTCTGGCCTACAGCACGATTCGCAGCGGTGACGTTGCTGCCCATCGCCGCTGGATAATCTACAACTTTGCCCTCACCTTTGCCGGGGTCACATTACGACTGGAAATGATGCCTCTGACAATGATCTTCGGGATGACGACCGGCTATGAAATAGTGGCCTGGCTCTGGTGAATACCCAATCTACTTGTTGCCAGAGGCATTACACAGGGCTGGTTTCTCCACCGCCAAATACGCTCGACCATCACTCCTGCAGCAATCCATTAAAACCTTTGACAGAGGTACAAGCAGGATTGCTTGTATCTCTTTTTGTTGTGTCCGGCCAAGACTTACGAGATAGTTTCAATCAGTTCTCCGACAAACTTGTTAACATCCGATGCCCGCCCTCGTTCCAAAGCTGCTTCAAGTTCATCAGGTTCCAAACCCGCTGCTAACTTTTCCGGTAGACCTGTTAATCGCCATTTAACATCGCTGTTAGTAGCCGGATGATGCTGGAGCAATCCCACCAATTCCGCCGCCTCTACCAGATCACCCTGCCCTTCATAGAGCCAGGCAATCCCCACCATCGTTTCCAAAAGGTACATGATCAACTGAATATTGTGGCAAATAACAAGCGCCTCGTAGAAATATTTTTTAGCCTCTTCTGGATCGTGCATAAGCTTCACAAAGCCGAGATTGATAAACCCACCGGCCGTACCAACCTTATCCCCGATTTGTTTAAAGATTTCGAGACTTTGCTGTAGATAATCCTCGGCCGCATCCCAATCATCCATATCGGCCGCAACCAGACCCAGACTAGAAAGCGTCCGGCCAATATTGTTCTGGTCGCCAGTGGTCTGATGATAGGCTAAAGACCTTTCGAAATTTTCAATTGCTCGTTGAAGTTGACCTTGAAAATGGGCGATATTCCCGAAAGCGTTGTAATTAATCGCCAATCCATAAGCATCCCCGACGGCCTCATAAATCGAATTACTCTCCTCGAAAAAGGTTAGCGCTTCATCAAAAGCGCCCTGGTTCGTTTTAACCAGCCCCATATGCCGGAGAATCAAAGCTAAAGCAGGTTGATTATTGAATTTCCTGCCCAATTCCAGCGCCTCGTCTGCCACCGCTTGGGCCTTTGCCAACTCGCCTGTTTGCAGAAATGTATATACCTGGCGAGCGAGTACATTTACCCGGCGCGGATCATCTTCGGACAGCGCCATTAAGCTCCTGTTTGATAATGAAGTGGCCCGTTCATAATCACCGCTCCTGTAAACGATTTCTGCATACCCCGCAGGTATATAATAAACCTCTTTGTCAAGGTCTCCTGCTTGATGCCAATGTTCTATTAGAGATTCAAAGTAGGCTTTGTTATCAGGATAGATTTTCTCGATTGCTTCCGCTACCTGACGGTGTAGTTGGCGGCGTTTTTCATCACTCAGGTCAACCAGAGTCGCCTCGCGCAGCTTGTCATGAGCGAATAACCATTGATTTTCACGGACGGTTAGAACGGCCGTTTCTGAGACACGTTGCAACCAATCTTCGACGTCTAATGTCTCTGCTAATGCTTGCAGCAGCGCCAAATCCAGCACCTGCCCTGCAACGGCCGCTAATTGCAATAGTGGCTGGTCTCCTGCCGGGACACGTCGAATACGTCGCTGTAGTAAAAACTTCATACCACTGGTAAATACATCAGTTGGCAATTCCATAGAACCTATTTCTTCTAATTGACCTGCTTCTTCGGCCAATGCCCTCATCACTTCAACAATAAAGAAAGTATTCCCTTCCGTTTCCTGGACCAGGAGCGAAATGATTTGTGGCGTTGTTGCCTTTTCTCCAAGCATTGCCTGTCCCAACTTTGCGATTTGCTCGTCAGGCAAACGTTTTAACTGAATCAACTGTGATCCGGCTATCTCAGCAGGTAGCTGTGGCTCTTCATCATCACGAAATGTAGCCAGAACCATCACGCCTGATATTTGCTCCTGTATCCTTAACAACTCCTTAATAGGCGCTAAACTTTCATTCGCCCACTGTAAATCTTCTAAAATCAACAAGGTTGGCTGGGTCTGCCGCTGCAATACGGCCGTCAAAGTCAATACCAATCGCTGCTGATTAGCCTCACCGCTTAACGTCGGTGGTTCAGGAATGGGTTTTGAAAGGAGCTTGTCCACCGCTGGAGCAGCCTGGCGTAATATTCCTAATTCAAGGTCACTCAAGGCCGTGTTCAAGACCAACCTGGGGATTATCTCTTGCCACAGTTGATAAGGTACACCTCCATCCACCGCCGTATGGCCGGTCAACACCTGCCAGCCTGCAACCAATGCCCGCGCCCGGACCTCTTCTATCAGGCGGCTCTTGCCAACCCCACTTTCACCAGCAATCAACCAAACAGCTCCAGGGCCACTTTGAGCTTGTTCAAGAGCGTCGCCAAGCAGCGCCATTTCCGCTTCCCGCCCCACAAAGTCGGCCGCCTGCAAGTAACTTTCTCGGATTGCCACACTTTCCCCGCTTTCAGCTTTGCCAAGCGCCAGATGCAAATCGGCTATAACCTCATTCGCATGTTGATAACGGGCCGTTGACTCTTTGACCAGCAGTTTTTGCACCACATAGACCAACTCGTCAGGTATGTCTGGCAGCCCTTTTAAGAGTTCCCAATCCGGTTCTTCATTCACCACCCGGATTGTGAACCAGCTATCGAGCGGCCCAAAGGGGTGAACGTCAGCCAGTAGTTCAAAAGCGATGACCCCTACTGCATAAAGATCGCTTGCATGACTGGCTGGCTTTTTGGCCCACAGTTCGGGGGAGATATAGGCCAGAGAGCCACCGGACGTGATCAGACTTGTCTCATCCTGGTGTATTGCCAGGCCAAAGTCTAAGAGCCGAACTTGCCCTGCAGCGACCAGAATATTCTCCGGCTTAAGGTCACGGTGAAGGATGCCACGCCGGTGCAGGTAGGCCAATCCTTGCAGGATTTGTTCTATGCAATCTATTTTTCCCTTCACGGACAGCTCTTTAGTAGCCTGAAGCAAGGTTTCGGCCTGGGATAAATAATCCATTGTGTAGAATGGGTGTCTTTGTTCAGCGTCACCGGTTGTAAAACCGAAATCTAGCACGCTGATGATATTAGGATGGCGTAAAGTAGCCAGGGTTTGAAATTCTTGCACCAGTGCCAGCCGCAGGTCATTTGTGAAGCTGGTCTCAGGCTTGCTCATGAATTGGAGCTGTTGGAGGACAGCGTGGACTTGTTTAAGGGCGATAGTATCGCCTGTTAATTTATCCAAAGCGCGGTGGACAATTCCCATTCCGCCGTGACCGAGTTCGCTTTGGAGTTGATAGCGGCCGTTAATCGTAATGAAATTTGTTTCTGTCATAGTTTGTTCTATCAGCGAATAATAAAAAATGGTGTTAAAAGAGTCGATTTGTTGAAATCGACCGACAAAGTTGTCGAGGTTGCCCGTCAAACAGAGGCACTACCAATCTTATACTATTTTCCCCGGCATGTTTAGTTTCTCCTGATTCACAACCAATCTTTTCTATTTTTCTATTATTGGCTGTCACAGCGACATCCCACGCTGGCCCCTTACAACAGGAAGAGCAGCAGAGGCAGATACGGCTCCCCAGCCATTATTCAAGAGGTACAGGAATAGGTAGAGGCCAGCAGCCAATACCAGTTCACCGCTCCAAATCAAACAGACACGCATTCCTGGAACAACCGCCGCGAATATCGGCCACCAGAAAGTTAACAGCTTAACCCCATCAGACATCTACCCCGGCGAACCGGCGTTGATCTTAGACACGAACATCGTTTGGGTTTGTATTATCGAATACCCAGGTTGAGATGGTAATAAATGTCGTTCCATTTCAGTTCTTTCTTGATGTCGGCCAGGGTGGAATGATTGTCTATGAGCAGATATTCGATGCCCGCCATCGTGGCAAAATCTTCCATGTGTTCGGCCGTTAGCGAGAGGCTGAAACCGGTATGATGTGCGCCTCCGGCCAGAATCCAGGCCGCTACGCCATCTTTGAAATTGGGCTGTGGCTTCCATAATGCGCGTGCGACTGGAAGGTTGGGCAGTGGCTCGTCGGTCGGAACCACGTCTACCATATTTACAATCAGGCGGTATCGGCTGCCCAGGTCAATGATGGAAGCGTTGACGGCCGTTCCCGTCGCCGAGTCAAAAACAAGCCGCACCGGGTCTTCTTTACCCCCAATGCCTAAAGGATGGACTTCCAACGATGGCTTGTCCTGAGCAATAGTGGGACAGATTTCCAACATATGTGCGCCTAACACTTTGTCGCCATCCTTACTAAAGTGGTAGGTGTAATCTTCCATGAAGGAAGTTCCCCCGTCCAACCCCGCACTCATCACTTTCATAGCCCGCAGCAACGCGGCCGTTTTCCAATCCCCCTCCGCCCCAAAACCGTAGCCATCGGCCATAAGCCGTTGGGCAGCAATACCAGGAAGCTGTTTGAGGCCATGCAAATCTTCAAAGGTCGTTGTAAAACCCTTAAAACCACCATCTTCTAGAAATGCCCGAATGCCTAACTCGATCCGGGCGGCGTCGCGCAGCGATTGGCGGCGCGTACCGTTGGCTTGCAAGGCGGGAACGACAGTGTAGCTCTCTTCATAGACACCAATCAGGTCAGAAACGGCCGATTCCGAAACCTCATTCACAACCTTTACCAAATCGCCAACGCCATAGCCATTGACGGCATAACCAAACTGCATTTGAGCCGAGACTTTGTTCCCCTCCGTGACTGCCACCTGGCGCATGTTGTCGCCGAAGCGGGCGAATTTTGCTCCCTGAGCATCATGCCATGCCGCCGCTGCTCGCATCCAGACCGCCAGACCGGCAAGCGTTTCGTCATCCTGCCAATGCCCGACGACCACCTTGCGGGCCAGCCGCATCCGCGATCCGATGAAGCCAAACTCGCGCCCGCCGTGCGCTGTCTGGTTCAGGTTCATAAAGTCCATATCAATGGTGGTCCAGGGGATTTCCTGGTTGAATTGGGTGTGCAGTTGGACGAATGGCTTTTGCAGCGATTGCAGCCCGGCGATCCACATTTTGGCGGGGGAGAAGGTGTGCATCCAGCAGACAAGGCCAATGCAGTTGGGGCTGGTATTGGCTTCCCGGCAGACGCCCAGAACTTCTTCCGGTGTGGTCACGATGGGCTTGAAAACGACCTTTACCGGCAGTTGATTCGATTCACTTAGAGCGTTGGCAATGAAACGGCCGTTTGCCGCCACCTGTTCCAACGCTTCCGGGCCATATAAATGCTGGCTGCCAATCACAAACCAGGCTTCAAGGGGGGCGAAAATTGATGAATCCATGAGGTTCCTTTTTCGTTATCAGGTAAATGGGTAATTGCGTAATCACCCATTTACCCATTTACTCATTGGCCGTATACATTTTGGTAGCGGTCATACAGCTTATCAATATCACTTTGTGCAATCGTTAAGGGCGTTCCCATCATCAGCGAGGCCCAGGCGATAGCGGCATTGTCTTCGGTCATCACGGCCGCTTTAACCGCTTTTTCGGCCGTTGGGCCAATGGTAAAGACGCCGTGACTTTGCAGGAGACAGGCCGGACTGCGGCTTCCTTCAAGCGTTTCAACCACAACCTGACCAATTTCCTCGCCGCCAATCAGGGCGAAGCCGCCGCAGGGGATGTCGCCGCCAAACTCGTCCCCCATTGCGGTGGTAATGCAGGGGATGGGGCGGCCGTGTGTGGCAAAGGCAGTGGCGAACCGGGAATGGGTGTGGACGATGCCGTAGACGTCGGGCATATGCCGGTAAATGTAGCAGTGGGAGGCGGTGTCGGAGGAGGCTTTATAGTTTCCCTCAACGGTCTTTCCCTGAATATCCACAACGACCATTGATTCGGCCGTCAAATCAGGGAATTTTATCCCGCTGGGCTTAATAACCACCAAACCAGTCTCCGGGTCGCGGGCACTGACGTTGCCACTGGTCCAGGCAACAAGATTATTCCGAGGAAGTTCAAGGTGGAGTTCTAAGAGTTCTTCTTTAATTTTGTCGAGCATGTCGTTTCCTGATTGTAACTTAATTCAGCACCTCTACGGCCGTTCTCTCGATAATAAGTCCCTTTTTATAAGAATCCATGAAGGCCGCAAAGCCATCTACATCAGCCTGCTCCGGCGCTATTGTTGTGCCGCTTTCGCCTGCAAAGACTTTGCTAGAGAGATAGGCTTCCAGGGATTCATTTGCTTCCTTATTAAGCATAAAGGCAGCCAGGAGAGCAATGCCCCAGGCGCCGCCTTCGCCTGCCGTCTCCATGACGGAAACAGGCACATTCATTGCTGCCGCCATCATCCTTTGACCGACTTCTTTGGTCTTAAAAAAGCCGCCATGACCGAGAATCTGGTCAATCTCGACCCGCTCCTGTTCAAAGAGGATGTCCAGGCCAATTTTCAATGCGCCGAGGGCGGAGAAGAGATGGACGCGCATGAAGTTGGCAAGAGTGAAGCGGCTTTCGGGAGTTCGGACGAATAACGGCCGACCCGCTTCAAGATGGGTAATATGCTCGCCCGACAGATAATTGTAAGCAAGCAGGCCGCCGCCGTCTGCCTCACCAACAAGCGCCTTTTGATACAACATTTCATACAGTTGTGATTCGCTTACCGCCACCCCAAGCGCCTGGGTAAACTCCTGAAACAGATCAACCCAGGCATTAATATCAGAGGTACAGTTGTTGCTGTGAACCATAGCGACTGGCTTGCCGGTCGGCGTCGTCACCATATCAATCTCAGGATAAAGTTTAGAGAGAGCCTTTTCCAAAACGATCATGGCAAAGACAGACGTCCCTGCAGAAACATTGCCCGTTCGTTCCGCAACGCTGTTGGTTGCAACCATGCCTGTACCTGCATCGCCTTCAGGTGGGCAGAGGGGAATGCCTGCCTGTAACTGTCCGGTGGGGTCGAGTAGCCTTGCGCCTTCTTCGGTCAGAAGGCCTGCAGCATCCCCCGCGACGAGGACTTTGGGCAGGATGTCTTGAAGTTGCCAGGAGATGTTTTCTGATTTGAGACGGCCGTTAAACTGTTCGATTCTAGCGGCATCATAGTCGTTGATCGTGCTGTCGATGGGGAACATGCCCGACGCTTCACCAACCCCCAACACCTTTTGCCCTGTCAGTTTCCAATGGACATAACCCGCCAGTGTGGTTAGAAAGCAAACTTCATTGATATGCGATTCCTTGTTTAGAATCACCTGGTGGAGATGGGCAATACTCCAACGCTGGGGAATATTGAACTGGAACAGCGCCGTAAGTTCCTCTGCTGCCTGTCCGGTGATGGTGTTTCGCCAGGTACGAAACGGGACAAGCAGCTTTCCATCCTTGTCGAAGGCCATATAGCCATGCATCATGGCGCTAAAGCCAATGGCCCCAATGGTTGTCAGCGTGGTGTTGTACTTCCCAGCAACTTCGCCGCTAAGCTCTCGATAACTTTCTTGCAAGCCCTTCCAAACATCTTGAAGACTGTATGTCCAGATGCCATTTTCGTATCGGTTTTCCCACTCATATGCCCCTGAGGCGATTGGCTTATGATTCTCGTCAATCAGGACTGCTTTGATGCGCGTCGAACCGAACTCAATGCCAAGAGCGGTTTTTCCATTTCTAATTGCTTCTTGGGTATCTTCTGAATTCATATTCATCTCCGATGCTTTGCGGTCGTTATTTCTTAGTTGATAAAGAGTTGTAACAACTCCCAGTTGTTGGCTAAGTCATAGATGGCAATTCCAATAAGGAGCAGACCGCCGACAAAATTCACGGCGCGGCTGTGGCGTGCAAAAAACAGGGTCAACTGGCGTTGAAGAGCAGCCGATAGAAAAGACAGGATCAAAAGCGGTATGCCCAGCCCAAATCCAAACCACAGGAATGTCCATAGCTGGCTAAAAGCTTCGCCTACTGTAAATGATAAGGCAAAGATACTGACGACCATAGGGCCGGAACAGGGGAGGGCAATTGGCCCATACAGCAGACCGTACACATAAGCATTGCCATAGGGATTGCGTAAAGCTGGCGACTGGATTTGAGGAAGTTGTTTAAATGGATTTTTGTCGAATAGAAGCAGCACGCCCAAAATCAAGATGAGCAAATCGGCCAGGGGGAGAATATACACCAAAACAGTTCCAACGGGAACCGCAAGTAAGGCAATAATTCCGCCGAGCGCCAACATCATTGTCAACACACCGATTAAAACAAACAAGCCTAAAAAGTATTTCTTTCGTCCTAAATTAGCCTGTCCACTCAAGTACGCCAGAAAGCCAGGGTAAAGAGGCAAAATACAGGGGCTAGTGGTGGTCAAGAGGCCAAGCAATAGTGATGTCCAGGCCAGGTTAAACATTATTGGTTGAGGTAAGGTTCAACTACCTTTTGAAGCGTTTCAGTATCTTTAAGTCCGTAATCCAGCGTGTGAACATCGCCTTGACGATCAATGAGCAACATCGGGGCAAGCGGTGGATTCATATATTGAGCGCTGTAGAGATTCCCTAGAGCGCGGTCAACCTCAAGGGGAGCAACGGCAAAGTGCCAATCAAAGCCATACTGATCTACGTATTCTTTCAGGTCGTCTGCATTTTCATTCAGATCTATATCCAGGCTGACGGAAACCAGATCTTCCGGGTATTCAAGCTGTTCATGAAGTCTATAGACGTATGACGCTTGCAGGATACAGGTGGGACACCAAACTGCCATCGTTTCAACCAGAACGACCTTACCAGCATAGTCATTCATGGTAAAAGTTTCGCCGGTCTGGACGTCTGTCAATTCCACTTGAAACCATTCAGGAACGGATGCTGTCACTGTTGGCTCTTGGGTATTCGACGTTGACTGTGACGAAGTGCAAGCAGGGAGGACAAGAACGAACAAGCTGAAGACGAGGGCTAAATACAAGAATTTCTTCGTTGTCAAATTACACCTCGCAGTAGATGCTAATCTAAGAATGTTTTTGGCGTACATAGAAAAGACTTTGAACGCCAATGAAAATCAGCGTCAGCAGGCCAACGCCAATACGTGTCCACCAGGAACTCAGCGTGCCGTTAAACTGGAGAATGGAAACGATAGTCCCGTTGATCAAAACCCCAAAAAGCGTGCCGATCACATTTCCGACACCACCGCTCAAGGAGGTGCCGCCCATCACAACCGAGGCGATGGCATCAAGTTCCATACCCGTTGCGAATTGGCCGTATCCTGCTAACAAAGACATGCTGAAGACAATTCCTGCCAAAGCGGAGCAAAGCCCGCTGAAGGCGTAAACGGCGACTTTTGTACGGGCTACCGACAGCCCCATCAGCAAAGCAGACTGTTCGTTGTTGCCGATGGCGTAAATGGTTCGGCCGAATCGCGTAAAGAAAACCAGGTAAATAGCTACCAACAACATGATAGGCGCTACCAAAGTTGGCGCGTAGATATATGTTTTCTCATCAAAAAAAGGAAGGTAAATTGGCGTTAAAGCCAGACTTTTGTAAAAGGCATCCTTGATGGATACGGAAGTCAGGCTGATGATGTAGGCCATCCCGCGAGCAAAAAAGAGTCCCATTAACGTGACAATGAATGGCTGCACCTTCAGATATTGAATGATGATTCCCAGGAGTATGCCAAACACGATCCCCATCAAAACCATCAATACGAGCACAAGAATAGGGTTCATCCCCTGCTCAAGCAAAGCTGCCGAGGCCACCGACGTCAGGGCCAGAACGCCGCCAACGGAAAGATCGATCCCACCGGTCAGAATGACCATTGTCATGCCAATGGAAACGAGCAATAAGCTGCCATTATTAATAAACAAGTTGAAAAACACCTGCGGCTTTTGCATGGCAGGATAAAGTCTGCTGCCTATATAGTAGGCCAGAACAAAGATCAAAAATGTGGTCAACAATGGCCCATGACGCCACAGGAAGGATTTGGTTCGCTGCACCACGTTGTCTTCGTTTTCGACCGAGAGGAGGGAGCTAGTTTGCTGCGCCATGTTGTGTTCCTTTTCGTTCGAATACTCTATTCATCAACCGGCGGCTGTAATCGGAGTAAAGAAAGATAACAGCCATGACAAGCACAGCCTTGGCAGCCAGCAACGCATTTGCCGGTACGCCCAATGTATAAATCGTGATGTTAAATGTCCAGATAACCAGGGCGCCAAGCACACTGGCAAACAAAGAAAAACGGCCGCCTGTCATCAATGTTCCTCCTATGACGACCGCCAAAATTGCGTCCAATTCATAATTCAAACCATTATTATTGCCATCCGCGCTATGGACATAAGAACTGAGGATCAGCCCCGCAATGGCGGCACAAAACCCACAAAACATGTAGGCTAGAAGCTTAATATTTTTTTCGTTAATTCCACTATAAAAGCTGGACTTGGAATTGATACCAACTGACTCGAGGAATAAACCAATTGAGGTCTTACGCACCAGTAGCCAGGCCAGGACGAAGATAAGTCCTACGATATAAATGGATACCGGCAACCCTAGAATATACCCATTTCCAAACCAGAAATAAGGCGTGTAGTAAATAGTCATGATCTGCCCATTTGTAATGAGTTGGGCAATACCACGACCGGCCACCATCAGAATAAGCGTGGCAACCATCGGTTGAATCCTGGCTCTGGAAACCAGAAAGCCATTCCACAAACCACATAAAGTTCCCGCTATTACCGTAGCCAAAACAATAAGAGGCAACGGTGTGTTTGTGGCGTCCCTGGTGAGAATATCATTTGTGATAAGTTGATTGCCGAGGGCGGGGTTAATTAATACAGCGCCCATTGCCGCAGAGATAGCGATGACTGCTCCCACAGAAAGGTCAACGCCCCCTGTTGCGATCACTAATGTCATTCCAATAGCCACCAGCATGAGCGGTGCGCCATTCCTGAATATATCAATTAAATTACCGTACAGATGTTTCCCATATACATCATCATTGATAATGCCAAGTTGAAAGAAACCGGGTTCAAAAATCGCGTTAAAAATCAGGATCAAAATCCATGCCACAATTGGCCAGAATAACCCGCTCTCCCGAAATTTTTTAAAGAGCTTGGATACGTTTTTCATTGTTCCCCCGCCATTGTTTGAATGATAGTCCGTTCATCCACATCACTAGAATACTCGGCCACCTTTTTTCGATCTCGCAAAACCGCGATACGGTGGCTGACACGTAGCACCTCTTCTAATTCGGAGGAGATGAAAATACAAGACTTGCCTCCTTCGGCAAGCTCCATGACCAGCTTCTGAATTTCTGTCTTTGCTCCCACATCAATGCCACGTGTTGGTTCGTCCAAAATGAGAACCCTGGGGTCTGTGGCAAGCCAACGAGCAAGGATGACCTTCTGTTGATTGCCACCACTCAGATTCTTAACCAGTTGCTCAGGGGAAGGTGTAACAATTCCCAGCAACTTGATGTATTTCTTGGCAATTTCATTTTGTTTTGAAGGCGAAATATATTTGAACCAGCCATATCGAGCTTGTAAAGCCAGAATGATATTCTCGCGGATGGTCAGGTCGCCTACAATCCCTTCTGCTTTGCGATCTTCAGGACACAATGCAATCCCGCGCTTAAGAGAATCAAGGGGCGAAAAGTTGTGGACTTTCTCCCCAGAAACGGTCAGAGAGCCATTGTCTGGGGAATCAATTCCGAAGATCAGGCCGGCCATTTCAGTTCGTCCTGAACCCAACAATCCCGCAATTCCTAAAACCTCATTTGCATTTAATTCCAGGTCTATTGGTTCAAGTAATCCTCTCAAACCCAGGTTTTTTGCTTCGATCAGGTGTTGTTCGTCAGCTAGCTCCTCTCCCTCAGTTTTTATCTTTGATATGGCATCCAGTTCGCTCAAACTGCGCCCCAGCATTTTGGCGACCAGTTCGACGCGAGGCAAAGATGTTGTCTCATACGTGCCTACTAATTTTCCGTTCCGCAGGACGGTAATCCGATCCGCTACTTGGTAGATTTGATCCAGGAAATGGGTGATAAAAATAATACCGATGCCTTCGTTCTTCAATTTGCGCATCACCTCAAAGAGAAGATTCGTTTCGTGAATATCCAAACTTGAGGTGGGTTCGTCTAAAATCAAGACTTTAGCAGAAAGAACTTCCAATGCGCGTGTGATGGCGACCATTTGCTGGATAGCAACGGAATAGTTTCCCAACGGTTGAGTTACATCAACATCAATGCTCAATCGGTTGATCGCCTTTCGAGCCAGTTCATTCATTTTTCGCCAATGAATTGTGCCAAAACGATGTGGCTCATGCCCTAGCGTGATATTCTCAGCAACAGAGATATTTGTACAGAGATTAATCTCTTGATAAACAGTGCTGATCCCAAGCTCCTGGGAATGTTGAGGAGAACGCACCTGGACAGGCTTGCCATCTAGCTCAATTGTGCCTCTGTCTGGCTGTTCCACGCCCGTTAAAACTTTTATGAGCGTAGACTTTCCAGCCCCATTTTCTCCCATAAGGGCATGAATCTCTCCTACCCTCAATGAAAAATCAACATCCTCCAGAGCTACGACGCCCGGAAAGGTTTTTGATATCCCCACCATTTTTACGACATTTTTTGCATTTATCATGAGAGTGACCTGTCTGTGATCATGTATGGTCGGGGAAGAGAAGCGGCGCTGACGATTTGCCGCTTCTCCATCAATCTAGTTCAGTCTTCGTACAAACGTGGAGACTTCACGTAATCCGGCTTAATACTGGCGAGACGGCAGTAACTCGGCTGCATTGTCCGGGTAGTAGACTGTTTCGTTGGTGAGAATTTCCCGATCAATCGTTTCACCATTCATGAGCTGTAGGCCCATTTCAAAGACCTGCGGCCCAAGCAGCGGGTTGCACTCGACATCAGCCTGGAACCAGCCATCAACCATCGCCTGGAAACCACCGCGTGTACCATCAACTGAGACAATGACCAGATCGCCAGGGTTAACGCCTGCTGCTTTTAACGCCTCAATCGCGCCGATTCCCATGTCATCGTTGTGGATGAAGATGCCCTGGAAATCTTCGCCTGGTGTGTATTTTTGCAGGAAGGCTTGCATAACGGGGAGCGCCTCAGCACGGGTAAAGTTTCCGGTCTGAGAATCGAGGATAGTAATATTGGAATCCAATTCGTTTCGAAGTCCTTCGGCGCGTCCAACGGCCGCACCGGAGCCTGTCGTTCCAGACAACTCAAGGATTGCGCCGCCATCGGGCATCAGGCTGTTGAATTCGGCAGCAGCTCTTTCACCTTCGAGAACCATGTTGGAGCCGATATGAGCCGCATATAGGGAAGTATCGGCGCTGACACTACGGTCAACGATAATGACAGGAATGCCAGCATTCTTGGCTTCTGTCAAGACTGCATCCCAACCGTCTTCAACGACCGGGGGTAGGGCGATGACATCCACACCTTGAGCAATGCAAGCACGAACGGCCGAAATCTGATTTTCCTGTTTCTGTTGAGCATCTGAGAATACCAGTTGCTTGATGCCTAGTTGGTCGGCCGTTTCCTTAATAGAGGCCGTGTTGGCGGTACGCCAGTCACTTTCAGCGCCAAGTTGCGGGTAGCAGAGCGTCATGTCTGCATATGTACAATTCGGGGCGCAGGAACTCGAATCAGAGGAAGCACTCTCGGCGGGAGCATCTGTTGCTGCGGTTTCTGTCGGTGAGGACGAGGAATTGCATGCTGCGAGGATGAGACTGGCTAACACCAGGACGACCAAGAGTTTAAATAACATTTTCTTAGACATTTTCTTCTCCTTATGGGATGGTATGTTGTTGGTGTTGGCGTATAATTGAATTTAAGCGGATTGCCGTCAGCAATGATGGCAATCTCGTTCGGGAGCGTGCACCTGGGACGCCAATCTACGGGTGTGCGCTTCCTTCCTTAAACCTACCTCTTCTCTAGTATTTCACCTCCTTTTAACCCGTTACTCTCATCAGGGTCTATTAAGTAAAAATAGATTCAGGGAAAATAGATTACTCTCAACTTAACCGGAATAGAGTATGGTTCTCGTCAGCGTACAATAATATGCTTTGCGAATCCATGTTTTCTTTTTTGGAAGAAGTTGATTTTTTCATGATGTCGGAAGATATAAATTCATTTCCAGGGTGGGCAGTGAATTTTTTTGGATAAGCGTCAACTTTTTTTCGATGATATTGCTTACCTGTTCAATATTTGCGGGTTGGCAATATTTCAGTCGCGTTTTCTGGAAAGAAGACTCCCTCAATAGACGGAACCCATGTCGGGTAGGGATCTCCGTTAACGACTTTCAAGGCCAACTCGAAGAATTGTGGCCCCAACAAGGGGTTACATTCTACTGTTGCATTTAATTTACCTTGAATCATCGCTTCAAACGCCCCACGAGCTGCATCCACAGAAACTATTTTGATATCTACCCCAGGTCTGAGTCCATATTCTTCAATTGCCTGGATTGCCCCAAGTGCCATGTCATCATTATGAGCAAACACGGCCGTGATCCGATCTCCATACTTTTGAAGGAAACCCTCCATCACCTCCTTGCCTCTGGCAAGCGTAAAATCCCCGGTTTGAGAGTCAATAATCTTTATATCTGGATAAGCGCTTATAATCTCCCGAAATCCTTTGTAACGGTCATTCGCAGGTGCAGAACCAATCGTTCCCACCAACTCAACCACATTCGCCTTTCCATCTACTAGTGTTGCCATGACACGAGCCGCATTTCGCCCCTCTTCCAGAAAATCTGAACCGAGATACGAGACATAGAGATCATCCGGTACATCTGCCCGCCGGTCTACCAAAATGATGGGAATACCGGCACCTTTTGCTTCCTGAAAGACTTCATCCCACCCCGGTTCAACGATAGGCGAAATCCCTATGACATCTACTCTTTGCATGATCAGCTTGCGGACTGCTTCGATCTGGTTTTCCTGTTTTTGTTGGGCATCATAGAAGCGCAGTTCCACCCCAAGCTGGTCGGCCGTTTCCTTGATCGAATCGGTATTTGCCACACGCCACTCGCTTTCGGCGCCCAATTGTGCAAAACCGATAATCAGATCTTCGTAGCTCTTTTTGCCTTTCGATTCTAACTGGGAACCCGACGAATCAATAGGCGAAATTGTCGAATTCTGCTTACAACCAAAGGTTAGAAGAACAAATCCCAACAAAATCGGCAAGGTCAAGATACGCGAAACTTTCATTTGGCTGTTTCCATCTTGGCCGGAATGACCAGCATCACTCGTGTCCCGGTACTGTATTCGCTTTGAACAGAAAGCCCATATGGTTTCCCGTAGTACAATCGAATCCGCTTGTTGACATTCCCAATGCCAAATCCGCTTTCTAGTTTAATATCTCCTGAATCATCTTCCAACTCGGCGCGAAGTCGAGCTAATTTTTCTGGCGTAAACCCAATCCCATCATCTTCTACCTCTATCAGAATTTCATCCGCCCCTTTTGGTTTGACACGGATGGTAATCGTTCCACCCTTGCGTTTATTCTTAATGCCGTGATATAAGGCATTTTCGACGAGCGGTTGGAGGAGCAGTTTCAGGATGGTGTTTTCACATACTGACTCTTGCATTTCAATTTTGAAGTCCAGGATGTCACGATAACGCATCTTTTGGATTGTTAGATAACTGTTAATCCTCTCGACTTCTTCGCCAATCGTAATCCAATCCATCCCCTTGCTGAGACTGATGCGAAAGAAATTTGATAAAGCGCTAACAATTTCGACCACCCCATCCGTTTTCTTGGATTCCGCCATCCAGATAATCGTATCCAGAGTGTTGTATAAAAAGTGGGGGTTGATTTGGGCCTGTAATGCTCGAAGTTCAGCTTTCTTTAGATTTTCTTGCTCTTTAACTTTGGCATCTAACAATTCCTTGATCTTACCGATCATGATATTGAAACTCATGCCCAGTTCTGTGATTTCATCGGCAT
Source organism: Promineifilaceae bacterium (SeqCode) (assembly GCA_049281335.1). Lineage (GTDB taxonomy): Bacteria > Chloroflexota > Anaerolineae > Promineifilales > Promineifilaceae > JAKEFB01. The sequence continues at coordinate 2,267 of JBAPRX010000620.1, read as the reverse complement.
TTTCGCTGGTCACCAGGGCTTGTAAATCATTCTTGGTGATGGTTGTCGTTACGTCATGCAACTTTTTTATTGGGGTGTAAATGCTTCGTGACAAACTCCAGGCGGCAATGACAGAAAAACCTACGGCGCTGAAAATCAAGATGATGGAAAAGAATTGCCAACGCACAAAGCCTTCCCGCATGACCTGGTATTGGCTCTCGGTTCGTTGAACCTCATATAAGACATAGTTCTGGACGACTTCTTCCATGACAGAGGAGGCAAAACGGATATTTTCCAAGACCGCTTCGTTTTCGGCCGCGGTGCTGTTTTGGGCGATCTGGTTGCCCATTTGATCCACATACGCCTTCAATGACTGCGAAGTCCTGAGAATCAAATCTAACTTAACCCTGGCCTGATGAGAGTCGGTATTTGCCATCATCCAGTTAACTTTGTCAGTAACGCCATCCAGAATTTCGTACTGCTTTCCTTCTGAAAAAGTGACCTTGCCGGAGACGATCTTCCACATTTCGGTATCAACATCTGGTTTGACACTTCCACTGATGCTGTTAGCAGTCGTAATGTTAGTAATGATGGCATCGTATTGACGGCTGTAGTTCAAAACTTGAAGCATAGAGACAATATTTGTTATGCCCATTAGCAGGATGACAACACAAAGCGAAACCAGAATTTTCGTGCGGATTGATAAATTAACGCCAGCAACAAAATCTGCTAAATGCCCCAAATATTTTAGGGGCGATTTACTCGTTGGGTGTGTTTGTGCGCTAATTCTGGCTAAAAACTGCCTGAAATAGGGGGTTGTGATTTTCTGGTTCACCTTACACTCCTGACAAAACGTAGAGAAACCCGGCCTTTAAGAGTTGAAACCCCCGGTTTCTAAAGCCCCTAATTTTGTGTGCGAAATTCGATGGGTGAAAACCCCGTGTTCTTCTTGAAAACGGAACTGAAGTAGTGGGGATCGTTATAGCCAACTTGATAGGCAATTTCTGAGGAGCGAAGCGTCGTCATCCGCAGGAGTTCTCTCGCTTTGTTGATGCGGAGTTCCGTCAGATACTCCTTAAAGGTCCGACCCATTTCCTGGCTGAAGACCATACTAAAATGGCTGGCGCTGAAATTAACCTGGGAGGCTACATCGCCGAGTGAAAGTTCTGAATTTGGGTAATTGTGATCAAGATATTGTCGGGCCTGGTAGATGAGGTCGCGGTATTGACTGTTGCATTGACAATCCCGAAATTCCAGAGCATTCGACAGAATTTTATACACCTGTTCCCGCAGTTGCCCCTTCGATTTGATTTGTAACATGACAGTTTCGATGGAATTCAGCTCAGGAATAGCATTATCAATGTCCCCGTCCATATCATGTACCAGACTGGCAACGGCTAGAATTAAATCAACAAAGATGTAATTTTTGATTAGATTGGATTTTAATGCAGCTTCTTCTAAGGGTTGAAGATAGGTATCATAGAATATGTCGTAATCATCTTTTACCCCGTAACACAGATAATCTTTAACGGCCGATTTATCTACTTTTTGCCATTCACCATGCTCAATAAACTGAGGCAGTTGGTTCCAATTGACCGCCCCCGAATTTGGAAGAATCGCCAGCGCTTCAACGTAGGATTGACAAATTTCCTCAATACGCCTTTTTGTAGCCCCAATCCCAACCATAAGTTGATAACGTGTTTTTAAACCAGCCTGGTTAATGTCTTCCAGAAACATATCCCGTTCTTCTTCTAAATATTCCGGGGTGTTTCCTTTCATAAGAATGATCGTCTCACCCCAATCCCTCTTTAGTAAAAAGATGTCTGGATTCTTTTCTACAATCTCCTGAACCGTCCCCTGAAACTGTTGGAGTTCATCATAGTCATGTTTTTCGGTGCGATCCACAAGGTCCACTTTCACAATCATAACCAGATAATGTCGTGCGCTGAGATCCATTCCTAAAGCCTGCCCTTTTTCAATAACCTCCGCAGGAGAAACGGCACCGATGATTAACTTAAACAGCAACCTTTCTCGAAGGATCGCTCGATTCTCTGCCGCTTGTGCTTGAAGGTTTTTCAAGTGATTCTGCTTGAATTGTTCTCGATCCAATTCACTTTTGAGCTTCTTCAGCGCAGTCTGCAACTTTTTAACCGTTATTGGCTTTAAGAGATAATCCGTAACACCCAGGTGGATGGCTTTTTGAGCATACTTAAATTCATCATGCCCACTAAGAATGATTATCTTCATCCAGGGCATACGCTCCCGAACAATTTTGCTCAGTTGTAGAC
>JBAPRX010000619.1:0-1806 GCA_049281335.1 Promineifilaceae bacterium (SeqCode) | reverse complement strand
ACCATCGTTTATTGATGGGGACCAGGGCGGTGCGTTCGGCATCAGTAGCAGCATGGAGACTGACGGCCAGGTTAATCGGCCGTTCTTCGTCGGCCAGGCGGCGAATGGCTGCGGGCAGCCCGACCGTGCTGAGGGTGATATAGCGGGGGCCGATTGCGAGACCAGAGTCATGGGTCAGAATGTCTACGGCCGTCATAGTGGCGTTGTAGTTGTGGAGGGGTTCGCCCATGCCCATGAGAACGATATTGCGGAGAGAATCGCCTTCTTCGTCTAGTAAAGCCATCACATATAAGACCTGAGCAACGATTTCACCTGGGGTAAGGTTGCGGATGTAGCCCATCTGGCCGGTGGCACAGAAGACGCAGCCCATCGCGCAGCCAACCTGGGTGCTAATGCAGACCGTTGCCCGACCTGGATAGCGCATCAGGACAGTTTCGATAGTTTGGCCGTCTTGTAGGCGAAGGAGGAATTTGCGGGTTAGATTATCGGTGCTGTCTATAGCAAGCTGGGTGGAAAGACGGCCGAGGATGGTTTCTTTTTGCAGTTGTTCCCGTAAGTCCGGGCGAAGTGGCTCCATTGCTTCAAAGCTAGCCTGACGCTCCCGGTACAACTGTTCCCAAAGACGGGCGGCATGGAAGTCGCTGTACCCCCAATCGGCAAGCAGTCGGCCGAGCTGCTCCCGGTCTAAATCATAGAGGTTAATACGATTTTGAAGAGGCAAGCGAATTACTAAAAAATGAGTAATGAAGGAACTGGGTAATTGATAGAAGTTACTGACAATTACCCAATTACCCAATTACCAATTACTAGAACAGTCCCCAATCGCCACCGGCTCCTTCTTCCATCATGGAGGGATCCCATAGTTCGGAACCGATCTCGACTTCGATTTTGCCACCGGCAGCGGTTGCGGCCGTTTGGCGAACCTGTTCGATCATGGCCGGGCCATAAGGGCAGAAAGGGGTAGTGAGGATCATCGTTATTTTGGTTGGGTCGTGGTCTACATCCATGTTGCGGATCAGACCTAGCTCAACCACATTCAATCCAATTTCAGGGTCAATAACGGAGCGCAGCGCCTCCAGAATTTCCTCTTCTTTACTTGCGATCATAGCAATTCCTTTGTGTACATGAGTTATTTTTAAGGGAATCGTTTAATTGTTGAGTTAATTAGTTTATTGGTTGGTTGAACATGCAGTGAGCAATTTGATCAACAAAGTACCCACAGGTTAACCATCAACTAACTAACTCCTTCTCGCCCGGAATAGGGAAAGTGAATTGGCAGCAGCTATCACCATCAATCATGCAGCTGTGTTGGTTAATTTCGGTTTCTAATACTATCCGAATAAGCTGTTTGTCGAAGACGCAGACTTCATGGTGCTTCTGACCGACCGAAATATACGGACAGCTATATTCAACCAACCGATAGCCATTTTCAGTTATTTCCCAGGAGGCGAGAAAACCTTCTTCGGCTAAGAGGGCAACGAGATAGTCGAGCCGCTTTTCAAAGTTCTTATTCTCAAATTCGCCCCGGTGTTCATCAGCAATGCGTTCGACAACGTTGCTGAACAACTCCCCAATGGTGCCATCAGGGAAGCGATCTTTTAGTTCATCCAGCAGGCGGCTGCTCAAGCGGACGTACCGTTTTGGGAAGAGTTCGTGACCTTTGGGGCTGAGACTGTACACGTAGTACGGCCGTCCAACCTTACGCCGCACGCTGCTTGTCTCCAACAGCCCTTCTGCCTGAAGGGTGTTGAGATGATGGCGCACGGTGACGGGAGAGACATCGGCCGTTTCCGCCAAATCTTCTAC
>JBAPRX010000618.1:0-2428 GCA_049281335.1 Promineifilaceae bacterium (SeqCode) | reverse complement strand
GGGTAATTGGGTAATTGGGTAATTGGCCGACCTGCGGTTGGCCTGGTGATTGGGTGTCGAGGGGGATGATGACGGCGGCGTCGCTTGGGCCCTGGTTGGTGGCGCCGGTGAAGGGTTTGATGACCATGCCGCCTTGAACTTCGTGGTCGTAGCGGCGGACGACAGCTTCTTTGCTGCGGATGTTGGGGTGGGCCAGGAGTGAGAGCAGGGTATTTTGGTCGGCCTCTGGCGCTGCCCCTGCTTGTGGTGTTGGGGGTGTCCAGGTGGCTTCCAGATGGCGAATGGGAATGCCGTTGTGGAGAAAGTCCATTGATAGTTCCCCGACCTGGCTGTCTCCGTAGTAGAGTTCGAGCATGCCTTTGTCTTCAAAACGGCCGATACAGACCCCTTCGACATCTTGTCCGGCGCAAATCTCTTGCAGGCGAGGCCACTTTTCCGGCGGTACGGCCAACACCATGCGTTCCTGGGCTTCGCTGAGCCAGATTTCCCAGGGGCGGAGGCCGGGGTATTTGAGGGGGGCATCTGCCAATTGAACCGCTGCTCCCAAATGCTCTCCCATCTCGCCCACCGCCGAAGAAAAACCGCCAGCACCACAGTCGGTGATGGCGGTATAGAGTCCTTCGTCTCGCGCCTTCAGAATCACTTCCAGGACTTGCTTCTCCTGGATGGGATTGCCGATTTGGACGGCACTCCCGGCGATGTCTCCGGTTGAGACGTCCATCTCCATGCTGGAGAAGGTGGCCCCCCGCAAGCCGTCGCGTCCGGTTCGGCCGCCGATGGCGATAATCAGGTCGCCCGGTTCGGCCGTTGTCCGGTGGCTGTCACGGGGCAGCAGCCCCAGGCAGCCGCAGTAGACCAGGGGATTGGCGGTGTAGCTGGGATGGTAGTAGATAGCCCCGTTGACGGTGGGAATGCCCATCTTGTTGCCGTAATCTTCAATGCCATGCACAACGCCGTCGGCTATGCGGCGGGGGTGGAGAACGCCTTCTGGCAGCGCGTCTTCGGGCAGGTCGGGCGGGCCGAAACAGAGAATGTCGGTGTTGGCGATGGGGCGGGCGCTGACGCCGATAACGTCCCGGATAACGCCGCCGACGCCGGTATTGGCCCCGCCGAATGGTTCCAGGGCGGAGGGATGGTTGTGGGTCTCCACTTTGAAGGCCAGATCGAACTGGTCATCGAAGGCGATGATACCGGCATTGTCCACAAAGGCGGAGCGAACCCAGGGGCGGTCCACTTTGTCGGTGGCGGCCCGGATATACTCTTTCAGGAGGCCGTTGACCTGTTTTGTTTCTGTGGGGCTATTGGGATCCGCGCTGGATGGCCCTGTGTATTGGATGATGGCCTTGAACGTTTTGTGGACGCAGTGTTCGCTCCAGGTCTGGGCCAGGGTTTCAAGTTCGACATCGGTTGGTTCCCGTTCTTCGCGCCGGTAGTAGGTGCGAATGGCCTGCATCTCTTCCAGATTTAAGGCCAGCCGACGTTCGCGGCTTATTTGTTGTAGGGCGTCGTCTTCGGCGTCGCACAGGGGGATGGTTTCGACGGTGTCATCGGCCCCGGTAGATGCCGCTTTGTAGGCTACAAAGGGTGGGGAGATCGGCCGATCCACTGAAAAGCGTTGAATGACGGGGTTGGCCAGTAATCCTGAGGCGAGTCGTTTCAGGTTGGACTCCGTTAATTCCCCATGTAGGAAATAACGCTGCCCGGTGGCGGCCTGGGACAGCCCTTCGTATCCAAGCAGGTGAGCGGCCCGAACGAGATTTTCGGCTGCCGGATCGGTGACGCCGGGCAGGAGGGTTACATCAATGTAGTGGTTGTGGTCTGATGTTGGCGATTCTCCGACTGCCAGGACGGTGAAGGATTCGATGACAGGATCGGCCAGCAGATGACGGCCGAGTGAGTGGGCTTGTTCGGCCGTTAGCTGGCCCTGAAAGAAGTATAAAGTGTGTTTTTGGCAGCTAGCCAGGGAGGCGATTCCCAATTGGTGGGCCGACGCCAACAACTGCTGCTGCTCTGTTTCTTCTGTTTGCTTAATTTCCAGGCAAAATGTATTCAAATCAGTCAGTATCCTAAATGGGGTGACAGTTTCAGAGACTGTCGCCTCATGAATATTTTAGCTGTGATTTTCCGTGCGTTTATGGTGAGACTCCCACATTCTATAAACGGGAAAGGGAACTGCCGTTTATAAAGAACTATTTGAAGCATACCAAAGAGATCAGATGAAAACAAGGCATATTTTTTGTACAAAAAATATAAGGTTCAGTTGGAAAATTTGGATTAATTGTACAAACTGAACCTGTTCAAGGGCAGCCAATTGGCTGGTTTTAGGGTTGTAAAAATGCGGCAGAGTTGGTGTAAAGGGTTTCGTTTGGAGCTAATGTGGCTGCCTGCTGAACTTCGGCCAGGGCGGCGGGATCGCTAGGGTTCAGGA
>JBAPRX010000617.1:0-2111 GCA_049281335.1 Promineifilaceae bacterium (SeqCode) | reverse complement strand
GAGCAACGATTACCAACGACTCGCTGGCGGCAGGTGAAACAAAGAGCTACCCAGTCCAGTCTAACGGTGGACGTCCCGTACTCGCCTACGTTGCTCAGACCGGCCAAAGCGATCTGGTTCTTCAAATTCTGGACGAGAATGGCGAAGTGATGATGGACGCAAACTTTGGCGGGCCAAACTCGGCCGAAGTCGCCTTCGTCCTACCGGTAAAAACGTCTGACTACACGATTGAAGTCTCAACAGCAAATGGAGAAACGGCCGTCTACAACCTGGTAATCATTACTTTGAACTAACGAATCCACAAAAGCGGCCAGAACCCACCAATGTATTAAATTCGTAATAATTCGTGGCTGCTTTTTATTAGGAGAGTACGATGATTGTTGTAATTGATAACTACGATTCCTTTACCTACAACCTGGTTCAATATCTGGGAGAACTGGGGGCTGAACTCCAGGTCTTTCGGAACGATCAGGTAACAGTTGATGAGATTCGCGCTCTGCAACCGGAGAAAATTGTCATCAGTCCGGGGCCGGGCGACCCCGATGACGGTGGCATCTCCAATGAGCTTATTCTGGAATTGGGTCAAACCATTCCACTCTTAGGCGTCTGCCTGGGACACCAATGTATCGGACAGGTCTACGGCGGCAAGGTCAGCCGCGCCCCAAGATTGATGCACGGTAAGACTTCGGCCGTTTACCACAAAGGCAAAGGGCTGTTCAACGGCGTCCCCAGTCCCTTCAACGCCACCCGCTACCACTCTCTCATTGTGGAAGAGCCGCTGCCGGAAGCGCTACAAGTGACGGCTTTTACCAGAGAAGGCGAGGTAATGGGTCTGCGACACAAAGAGTACCCCGTTTCCGGCGTTCAGTTCCACCCGGAAAGCATCCTGACGGAGCATGGAAAGCGGATTTTGCAGAATTTCTTGGATGGCAGGTAAAGAGATTGGTAATTGGGTTGATTGGGTAATTGCACAATCAGGTAATTGGTGATCGGTAGGAAGAGAGGAAAAGATGTCTTTACAAACAGCAATAGCGGAAGTCATTAACCAGCGGGATTTGACGTTTGAGGAAGCAGAAAGTGCTATGAATATCATTATGCGTGGGGAAGCGACCCAGGCTCAGATTGGCAGCTACCTGACCGCCCTCCGAATGAAGGGGGAAACGGTGGATGAGATCGCCGGGAGCGCACGGGCCATGCGGAACCACGTCGTCAAGGTAACAGTTCCAATGGATGTTGGCGGTATGTTGGTAGATACCTGCGGCACGGGTGGTGATGGCAAGCATACCTTTAACATTTCCACAACGGCCGCTTTCGTGGTGGCCGGATACGGGCTGCGGGTCGCCAAACACGGCAACCGGGCTGCCAGCAGTAATTCAGGATCGGCCGATGTGCTGATGGCGTTAGGCGGCAACCTGGACTTAAACCCGGAACAGGTGGCAGCATGTATAAACGAAGTCAATATCGGCTTCCTCTATGCCGTTAAGCACCACCCGGCTATGCGCCATGCCATCGGCCCACGCCGGGAGTTGGGCCAACGGACAATCTTTAACGTCCTCGGCCCTCTGACCAACCCGGCAGGCGCCACCCACCAGTTGATGGGGGTCTACAATCAGGCATTGACAGAGCCGCTGGCAAAGGTGCTGGGCGCGTTGGGCAGCAAAGCCGCTTATGTGGTGCATGGTTCGGATGGGCTGGATGAACTGACAACAACCGGACCAAACTATATCAGCCGCCTGGATAACGGCCGGGTGAACAGCTACGAGTTCGACCCTCAATCATTAGGATTAGCGAGGGCCACTCTGGACGATCTACTTGGTGGAACGCCGGAGGAAAACGCCCAAATCACCCGCGACATTCTAAGCGGCAAAGACCAGGGGCCGCGCCGGGATATTGTGCTCCTAAATGCGGCCGCTGCCCTGGCGTTAAGCTGCAACGATCTCGCCGCCGGTCTGCAAGAAGCCCGCGAGTCCATTGACAACGGCCACGCCCTCCAAACGCTGGATGCCTGGGTGGAAAAGACCAACAGTTTTGCGTAGGAAGCGGGGAGCAAGTGAGCAAGTCGGCAAATGGCAAGTTGCAAATGGCAAACAAAATGCAGACTCTATTTTTGC
>JBAPRX010000616.1:0-6617 GCA_049281335.1 Promineifilaceae bacterium (SeqCode) | reverse complement strand
GGGCAGGATAACGGCCGTCTGCCTGGCCCCTACCGGAATGTCGGGTGATTGTTTCAGGGGCATGGGAAAGTATTAAATCTGTAATTGACAAGATGAGGGCAAGACGGCGCGGAGAAAAGGTTCCAGGGAAATCCAACGCCTCACCGCGCCGTCCTGCCCCTACCGCATTAGGGGTCTGTGGCTGTGGGGGGATCGGGGATGAAGAGGGTTTCGTCGATCTGGCCGATGCCGGGGGTGACGATGAAGTAGCTGCTGCGGCTGTAGGCTCCTACGGGGGCGATTAGCTGTTGGGTCTGGTCGGCTACGCCGCCGAAGCAGCAGCCTAGATACCAGGTTGCGGCCCCTTTGACCTGGGGATAGGCGGCGTATAACCAGGATGCCCACCTGATGTCGGCCATTGCTTCGGCGGGGGTAGGGACGTGTTGATAAGACCAGCCCCATTCGCTGATGATGACGGTGGGACGGCCGATGCCATGCTTATCTACGGCGCGGAACAGTTTTTGAAAACGGCCGACGAGCCAGGGATAGCCGGAGCTTATTGTGTCGGTTATGAAGCTGTACTCATGGACAGCAACGGCAAGGTCGCTGGGATGGGCGGCGGCGAGTTGGAGGAATTGGAGCATTTTCGGCCGTTCCCAATCTTCCGGCTCCGGTTCGCCCGATGACCAGCTAAAAGCAGCCCATTTGAAGCCATCGTTCATGGCCAGTTGGGCGGTGGCAATGGCAAAATCGGCCAGCCAATCTATCCGGTTTTTATCCACTTCGTTGACCGTTTCAATCCAGACCAGACTGGGGTCGAGTTCAGGCGGGAAGGCGGCTTTGTGTAACGCCCAATGCTGCTGGGCGGCTATTTCGGGCGGGAGGTTGTAGTTGGGGACGTCGTATTCGTTTCCCGAACGCCGCCAGACGAGGGTGTGGGGGACGCCGCTGGCCTGGGCTAACTGCTGGGCATAGTAGAGGTGGCTGGCATCGTCTACGCTTTTGAGGAAGAAGGGGACTCCGGCGGCGTCTAGTTCGGCCAACATTTGGTCCAGCCCTGTGGTGTTGCCGCCATAACCGGTGTGGAAGCCGATCTTGTTGAAGGACATTGTTAATCCCTGGGCCTGTAAATCGGCCTGGATGCTGATCCAGTTGGTGGGGGAGATGGCTACGGCGGGGGTGGGTGGGGGCAGTGGGGGCGGTAGGGGAGGAATTGGCCCGGACTTTTTGTAGATTCGGGGCAGGTAGACCTGGCAGATTTGATCGGTGGCTGCGGTGGCATTGTCGCTGGCACACAGGGATGATGGTTCGGAGGCGGCGAGGGTGGCGAGGGTGGTGGTGAAGACGGCCGATGTGGCGAGGGCTATGATGGTTGTGATAAAAATGATGAACCAGTTTTTGTATTTCATCCCTTTCTCCTCTGAAGCAGCCACGAATTAACACAAATTATCACGAATGATTTATTGTTTTTTCTTGATGGTGGAACGGCGCATTTTTGCGTTTGTCTGTGTGGTCGCCTCTTTCATTCGTATCCACAGCGTCAGCGTTAGCTATGGCTCGAATTAGAATAAATAATACCTCTATTCCTTGCCAGCATAACGAATTCTAATCGGCCGTTCAATCCCCTTTTATCTCTATTTCCAAGATGAACTATTTGATAAATCCTTAACAATCAGCGACAATAACCGCCATGTCCGATTCTCTCAAAATTTTGTTCATTAGCGCTGAAGTTGCGCCGTTTGCGAAGACTGGTGGGTTGGGGGATGTGGGTGGTTCGCTGCCCAAAGCGTTGAAGAAGTTGGGCCATGATGTTCGCGTTGTGATGCCCGCTTACCAGTCTATTGAGGAAAGTTTGCAAAACGGCCGATTTAATCTTACTGTCCTGCCCGGTCACCTGGAGGTGCCGATGGGCTTTGGCTCTGTTACGGCCGGGGTCTTTGAAGGCCGTTTGCCGGGCAACGAGGTGCCGATTTATTTTATTGCTGAACGTAACTTGCTCGGCCGTCCCAATGTCTACGGCTATGACGACGACCCTTACCGTTTTGCCTTCTTCAGCCGGGCGGCTTTAGACCTGGCGCTGGCGATGAATTGGCGGCCTGACGTTGTTCACGCTCATGACTGGCACACTGCTCCGGCTCTTACCTGGCTGGCGACAGCCGGAAATAGTCACAGCTTCTTCCGGGCCATGCCGACGGTTTTCACTATCCACAATCTGGCCCATCAGGGACGCACCAGTTGGAATATTTTCGACTATATGGGGCTGCAAACTCACTCTTTGAATGAAGAGGGGTATGGTGAGGTTAACTTCATGGCGCGGGGCATCTACCATGCCACGATGGTTAATACGGTCAGCCCGACCTATGCCCGCGAGATTATGACCCGTGATGGCGGCGCACACCTGGATGGCCTGCTCCACTATCGGGCTTTTGACGTGCATGGCATTTTGAACGGGATTGATTATGACGAATGGAACCCGATGACGGATAAGCGGCTGGCGGGCTATTTTGATGAGGAGCATATGGACGGCCGTTTGACGAATAAACGGGCCTTACAAGCCAGAGCCGGGCTGCCGGTGCGGGATGATGCCCCGATTTTGGCGATGATTTCCCGGTTGGACTGGCAGAAGGGGCTGGATATTACCGGCCATGTTATTCACCTGCTGATGAACGGTTATGCTGGCGAAGCTCAATTTATTGTGTTGGGGACGGGTGCGGCCGAATATGAAAATATGTTTGCACGACTGGCCGATTTTCACCGGGACAAGATGACGGCTTTCCTGGCCTATAATGCGGGGCTGGCCCCGTTGATTTATGCCGGGAGTGATATGTTTTTGATGCCGTCCCGCTTTGAGCCGTGCGGCTTGGGGCAGTTGATTGCCATGCGGTATGGCAGCGTGCCTGTTGTGCGGGCTACCGGCGGGCTGGCTGACACGGTTCAGGATACTATCACGGGCTTTCAGTTCCACGATTACAGCGCTGATGCTTTTTGGCACGGCGTCCAGCGGGCGATGTATACCTATAACACGAACCAGCCACATTGGAAGCAGATTCAGTTGAATGGCATGTCGGCCGATTTTTCGTGGGAGCGTTCGGCCGATGGATACCAACAGCTTTACCAATGGGCTATTTCCCGAATGCGAGGATACTAGACAATGCGTTTTCCGAGATCAGGCGGAGTCCTGGTTCATCCTACATCCTTTCCAGGCCGCTATGGAGTCGGCGACCTGGGGCCATCTGCCTACCGTTTCATTGATTTTCTGGTTGAAAGCAAGCAGACGGTGTGGCAAATCCTTCCTTTGGGGCCAACGGGTTATGCTGACTCGCCTTACCAATCTTTTTCGGCTTTTGCCGGGAACCCGATGTTGATCAGCCCGGATGGGCTGGTGAAGATGGGCTATCTGGAGGCCGGGGCGGTGAAAGATGTGCCGCGATTCCCAGATAATGCGGTGGATTATGGGCCGGTGATTGATTATAAGCAGGAGTTGTTACAGCACTCGTATGATTACTTTAAGCTGATGGGAACGGCCGAGCAAAAAGCCGCTTACGGCCAGTTTTGTGACGAGCAGGCGGCGTGGTTGGAAGATTTTGCGCTGTTTATGGCCTTGAAGAACCACCATAAGGATGTTGAGGGCGGGGTCTGGAATACCTGGCCGGCCGACATTGCCCACCGCGAACCGGAAGCGATGGAACGATGGCGCATTAAGCTGGCCGACGAGGTCGCCAAGCATAAGTTCCTCCAATTCCTTTTCTTTGAGCAGTGGCTGGCTTTGAAAGCGTATGCGAATGAACGTCATATTCGTATTATTGGTGATGCGCCTATTTTTGTTGCTTTCGACAGCGCGGACGTCTGGGCTAATCCGGGGTTGTTTTATCTGGATGAAGATGGGGCGGCGGCGGTGATTGCCGGGGTTCCACCGGACTATTTTAGTGAGACGGGGCAGCGGTGGGGCAATCCGCTTTATCGTTGGGATGTGCTGGCAAAGAATGACTATTCCTGGTGGACGGCGCGGTTGGAGATGATCTTCACTCAAGTGGATGTGGTGCGGATTGATCATTTCCGGGGCTTTGAGGCTTATTGGGAGATTCCGGCGGAGGAGCCGACGGCCATCGTCGGCCAATGGGTGAAGGGGCCGGGAGCGAAGTTCTTCCGGGTGATACGGGAGAAGTTGGGAGAATTGCCGATTATCGCAGAGGACCTGGGCGTGATTACGCCGGAGGTTGAGGCGCTGCGAGATGAGTTTAATTTTCCGGGCATGAAGATTTTGCAGTTTGCGTTTGGCGGGGAGCGGAAGAGTGATTTCTTGCCTCATAATTACGGCCGTAACTGTGTGGTTTACACGGGGACGCATGATAATGAGACGACGGTGGGCTGGTATCGAAATGCCAACGCCTATGACCAGGACCATGTCCGGCGGTATGTTGCCCGTGATGGCAGTGATATTGCCTGGGACATGATCCGACTGGCTTATGCGTCGGTGGGAGATACGGCCGTTGTGCCGATGCAAGATTTGATGAGTCTGGGTAATGAGGCCAGGATGAATTATCCGGGTAAGACCGGTGGGTACTGGCGCTGGCGCTATATGCCTTACCAGCTAACGGATTTCATTGCTCAACGGTTGAGAGAACTGACGGAGTTGTACGGCCGTTATCCAGTTGTCGAAGAAGATGAGGAGCCACCCCCTGACAGCATTGAGGTAACAACATCGCAACAATAGTCCATTAACCCATCATTCCTTATTGACAATCTAACTTAGGAGTTAACATTTTGAACGACATCATTGTGATCGGCGGGGGACCAGCCGGGTCGACTTCGGCTTCGTTTTTGGCGATGAAGGGCCATCGGGTTCTGCTTTTGGAAAAGGAAAAGTTCCCCCGCGACCATGTTGGCGAGTCGCTGCTGCCCTTTTGTTACAATCTTTTGGGTGAGTTAGGGGTATTGGAGCAGATGAAGGGCAGCTTTGTTCGCAAGCCGGGGGTGCGTTTTATTGATAAAGATGGGGTGAGTACGACGACCTGGTGCTTTGATCATGTGATTCATGACCAGAGTTCTCTCTCTTTCCAGGTGGTCCGCAGGGAGTTTGACCAGATGCTGCTCGACAATGCTCGGCGGCTGGGGGTGGAGGTGCAGGAGGAGACACGGGTGAATGGTGTTGATTTGGAGCGAGAGGACGGCCGTGTTGCGGTGCGGGCGGTTGGGCCGGATGGGGAACAGCAGACGCATGTGGCGCGGTTTGTGTTGGATTGCAGCGGCCGTAGTGCGTTTCTGGCCGGGTCTCAGGGGGTGCGGGAGAAGTATCCTGCATTGGATCGGACGGCGCTGTGGACTCATTTTGGTGGGGTGGAACTGGCTGGCGGACTTGAGCAGGGGATGTCTCTGATTGTCTACCTGGGGGGTGAGAAGAAGGGCTGGATGTGGGTCTTTCCATTGGGGCTGGATGAGGTGACGGTCGGGGTGGTTTTGAATAATGATTATATCCGCGCTCAACGGGCGGCGTTGGAGACGGCGGGGGCTGAGGATTGGAAGCAGGCGTTGTTTGACCAGGAGGTTGGCTATTCGCCTTTTGTCGGCCGTTTACTGGCGGGGACGCGCATGGTGAAGCCGCTGGTTGTTGAGGGGAATTATTCTTATTATAGTGAAACGAAGTATGGCGAGAATTTTGCGATGGTTGGGGATGCGGCTTCGTTTATTGACCCGATTTTTTCGAGTGGGATTTATCTGGCGATGAGAAGTGCGCGGCTGGTTTCGGAGGCTGTTCATCAGAAGTTGAGTGATGGGGCGGGGGCGGGTTCAAACAGTCTGGAAGAGGCTTACGGCCATATCAATGGGGCTTATAAGATGGTTTATAAGCTGATTCAGTTTTTCTATTCGACGAATGTGATTAACTTTGCCCAGATGGAGTCGATGTCGGGGCTGGTCTATGAGCAGCATAAGGAGGCGATGGCGACGGGGCATTTCTTGCTGGCAGGGGACTTTTTTGACCGGTATGACCGGTATAGTGAAGTGATTGACAGCTTGAAACGGCCGAATCTTTTTGAAGCGTATAAGAAGATGGTGCTTGACCGTTCTCATTTTCAGGTGACAAGTTGTGATGAGCCGGAGGAGGCGGTGTTTCCGGGAGCAAATGGCAAGGGGCAAGTGGCAAGGGAGGGGAGTCAAGGGGGTAAAGTGTAAATAGAGTGTGGCATAGTTGAAATGGGATTTGACAATCAGGGGGGTGTATGGCAGAATCTCGTTTCGGTAGCCGGTAGAAGCCCCCGTAGCTCAGAGGATAGAGCGTTGGCCTCCGAAGCCAAAGGCCCGTGTTCGAGTCACGGCGGGGGTATTTTTTTATCGTCCTAAAGCTTCCAGGACATCGGGGTCTACTTCTATTTTGAAGCTGTCGGCGAGGGTGTCGTTGAAGTTGGCGAGGGCGGCGAGTAAGATGATCTGGGCCAGTTCGTCGTCGGTGATGCCCTGGTCGCGGACCCGGTCATAATCAGCGGGGGTTAGCTCCTGGGGGGTGAAGGAGCATTGGAGGGCAAAACGAATGATGGCCTGTAATCGTTTGGGGGAGACGCTTTCGAGGTCTTTGGTTAGTAATTCTAACGTTTCTTCATCTACTCCCAGTGTTCGACAATGAAATTCATTGATGGCACTGC
>JBAPRX010000615.1:0-3298 GCA_049281335.1 Promineifilaceae bacterium (SeqCode) | reverse complement strand
GTTGAAACGAGTCGCTCGAACATCCAGCAGCCCCCGAAAAACGCCTGGTACAACCGAAGCAATATCCATTTGGTTGGGATAGGTGGAATGGGCCGTTGCAACCACGGCCGCTCCTGCTTCTCTGGCTTCTTGCGGGGTGATTTCAATTGGAGAGCCAAAAGTGAATAATATTGGCGATTTCGCCATAGATTTGATGTTGTCGGCCGTTAATGTTGTGCCACCCGCGAAGCCGATGAAAACATCGGCTTCTTTCAATATTTCACTCAGGTTGCCTTTCTTCCGCTTGGGATTACTGACCTGGGCAATAGACCACTTGGCCCAGTTCATATTTAGCGGTCTGTACTTATAGATTGCCCCCTGACGGTCACAGACAACGACCTGTTCAATCCCGTAATGGTGTAGTAGATATGCCGTACCCAATCCGGCCGTTCCGGCCCCATTGATAACAACGCGCATCTCTTTTAGCGGTTTCCCAATCAGACGGGCAGCATTCAGAAGCCCGGCCAGGACACCAATGGCAACCCCCTCCCGATGGTTGTTGACTACAGGGATATTCATTCCTTGCTCAAGGCGAGACGTGATCGTGAGCCCGGCGGGAGAAACAACATCCTCAATGCAGATGGCTCCGAACGTTGGCCCCAGGTTCAGAACAGCATCAATGAACTCTTCCGGTGTTTTGGTATTTAATGCCAGGGGCAGGGCGTCAATCCCGGCAAAGTTTTTCATGATAACGGCTTTGCTCTCTAAAATAGGCAAAATCGCCTCCGGCCCAATATTACCCATACCGAACGCGGCCGAACCATCAGAAACGATGGCAATCGTGTTCCCCCGACAAGTGATGTCAAAAGACCGCTTTGGATTGCGGGCAATTTCCAGGCACGGCTCGGCCACGCCTGGGGTATAGACCAGGCTCAATGCCGTGCTGTCCCGCACCTGAACTTTGCTGCGAACGCCGATAAGTCCATGAAAGCGGCGGCGGTATTCGATTCCTGCTGTTTCAAATAGAATGTCTGACATAATACTCCTCTGTTAATCGATTTGGTAAATCGATATGCGATTTTTCTAGCTGACACTTCCGCCAATTACCAAAGTTTACGCTCATCACCCTCCCGGCGGGTTATTTTTTGCTGGTCGAGATGTTCCAGTAAACTGATGGCATATTTGCGACTGGTTCCAAGTAAATCCCTCAATTGAGCGGCATTAATCCGGCCGTTCTTTTGAAGATAAGCTCGTATGGATTCAATAATATCGTGATAGTTGGCCTGTGTATAGACAACGTTGCCACCGATTGGGATCAACCGCTCTTGTTCCACAAGAGCATAATAAACATCCTCTCCCAATCGTTCTTTGACTTCATTGATAGGTGGAGAGTTGATTCCGGCTTGCTGAAAGTCGGATAAAACAGCATCAATGGCCGTTTGTTGTTCCGGCGTAAATCGGGCCACATGATCCGGCAGACGTACCACTGGCCCTGCTTCCTTTACCATCTCGGCTGTTTCTGCCTGTTCCAGAAGCGCCTGAAAAACGGCCGGTTTTACTTTCAACCGACTGCGGAGTTCCTCGCGGGACATGCCTGCCCGAAGTGGATATTGGGCGTGGAACTGTCTCAATGCCGTCGTCAGATGGTTGTTGAGCTGCTGCCATCTGGTATAAGAAATAAGTTCTCGTTCAAGGGGGATAACCCCGTTTTGGGCGATGAGTTCCGTATATGCTGCTTCGGCCACCTCAACTGCCATGCCCGCCCGCTTTCGCGCTTCTTCCAGTGTCACCGGTTCCAGCCGCCTGATCGTTTGCAGCAGTAGTTCTGCCGGTGTTCCTTGTGACAGCGTTTCCATGTGGTTGATAATCTCCGGGGTAAAACGGCGATGTTTGCGGCCAGGGTGGGGGTCTAGAATACGACCGCCACCAATCGTCTGCCCCGGTGATGGACGGCGCAAAATGAAGTGATCTCCTCGCAAAACGGCCGTTGGTTCGCTCAAGACGAGTTGGAGCCACCCTTCCTGTCCCGGCTCAATCTGTTTGCTGCCGATGACGCGGGTGCGGGCCATGATTTCGGCCGATCCGGTGTGCAGTTTCACTTCAACATTGTGCTTCAAAGGCTTACCCGCATCAGGCAGATGACGATAAACCACATCACACAACACCGTTCCCTGTATCACGCCGGGAGCGCATAAAACATCGCCCCGGTTGATCTCTTCTGTGCCGATGCCGGTTAAATTTACGGCTACTCGGCTGCCGGGTTGGGCCTTTTCCAGCTTTGTTCGGTGTGTTTGAAGGCCGCGAACGCGCCCTTTCAGTCCTGAAGGCTGGATTTCAATGGCGTCTCCTAGCGAGAGGGAACCGCCTGTCAGAGTGCCGGTGACAATGGTTCCGAAGCCTGAAAGTGTAAAAATACGGTCAATGGGTAGGCGGGGACGGCCGTGATTCGGCCGTGTCTCTGTTTTTAGAAGCTGCGCCGCTAAAGCAGCCCGGAGGGTGTCCAGCCCCTCTCCTGTTTGAGCTGAAACAGGCACCACAGGCGCATCTTCCAGAACTGTTCCCCCCAGGACATCGGCCAGGTCCAGCGTAACCAGCATAAGCCAATCCGGGTCATCAACCAGATCGACTTTCGTGAGAGCGACAACTCCCGATTGAACTTCCAACAGGTCAAGAATTGCCAGGTGTTCTCTTGTTTGAGGCATCACTCCCTCATCAGCCGCTACCACAAAAAGAGCCAGGTCAATTCCTCCGACCCCGGCAAGCATATTCTCAATAAAATCTCGATGACCAGGGACATCCACGATGCCAACCTCATCCGGCAGGCCGTCCAACTTGATCCAGGCAAAGCCCAGGTCAATGGTCATTTCACGTTCTTTTTCTTCTTTTAGACGGTCGGGGTCGAGGCCGGTCAGAGCCTCAACGAGGGTGGATTTGCCGTGATCAACATGACCGGCGGTACCAATGACATACATAAAAGTTAATTAAGTTGATAGCAATTTGTCAAATTGTTTTACATGCTTCGACTGATATGAATAAGGTCATTAACCAACGTTACTCTTCCCGAACCTGCACCCTGGTTGGCTGGCGTCGGCTGTTGGGATTATGAGTAATTGCTTTTTCCACTTCTTCAATCCAGATGCGTGAAAGCTGTTTAACGGCTTCGGCCTGGGCTGTCTGAACCCGCCAGAGCGTGTCCTTATCCTGGCCGATCTTTTCCAGTGCTGCTTCTAAAACCAGCAGTTCTTCCCGTACTTCTCGTTCGTGGCGTTGGGAAGCCGTCCATCGCTGTTCTCGATCTAGTTCAACAGCTTTCCAATGC
>JBAPRX010000614.1:0-1604 GCA_049281335.1 Promineifilaceae bacterium (SeqCode) | reverse complement strand
CGCCAGCGCAGCCGCCCGCCGCCCAACAAGGCGCTGCAGCTGCCGAGCCACCGCGCGCTCCAGGCGACCCGTGATACCGTTTGGCCTCGTACTTGGGCACTCCGGACGAGCCGCGGAGGCGCTGTGGCTCGCAGCTGAGCGCCCAGTCCGTTAGGCGGCATGAAAACGTCGGACCTCTCGCCCATCTCGAAAGGTGCCTTACTAATGGCACTGGCAGCAGCGTACTACGTTGGACTTGGTTTGATGCCGACGTTGACATACAAGTTGCCGATCAAAGATTTTGCCGAATGGTTGGGTGCAAGCCGCAGCGTTGCATCCTACGCATACTTGATCGGAACGCACACTATTGGCGTATTACTGGCCGCTGTACCAATTGCAGCCGCAATTGTATATGCGTTTCCGAGGAAGTGTATGAACGCGGCTCTACTCGTGTCATTGCCGCCTGTTGTTGACCTGATAGTAGGTATATGGATGTTTGGCGGAATCGCGGAGCCGAGATCGTTGGAGTACACTATCTTTTATGTCACTGACGGTCTAAAAATTGGACTGGCGGTACCGGTCATTGCATGGTTCTTGTCACGGTATCTGCCGTATAACAAATCGCTGCACCGGCCCGGACGCGCCTGTCATCGGTCCTGCATCGAAAGCAAAACCGCCGCCAGGCGCTGGCGCCGGTGAGCTCAAACGTTAGGCCGCGACTGATGGATCATGACGGCTTTCCGTTATGCTTCCAATAGAAGCCGCTCGAAGATGGTGCGGCCTCGTAACAGAGGCGGACTCGCGATGAACATGAGAAGGGAACTGCTCTCAAACTGAAGTAATGATCGTCAACTACCGGTTGTTATTCTGTCTCATTCTGTTCCCCTTAAAGGTAAACGCGGGGTGGGGCACAATTGATTGCTTCGACCCAATAGATTTGGATGACATTTTCAATTCTGCAGAGATTGTTTTGGTTGCGCGGTTAACCAAAGTACAACCGATCGACGAACAGTCCGCTGTTTCAGACTTTCATTTCAAGGGCAAGGAAGCACTGAAAGGAGACCTTCTTGAAGAAATATCCCTTAGAGTAAAGGAAGGTTTGGGCGATCCCGGCTTGGTGGGTTTCGATTATTTGCTTTTTCTTCGGGAAGGACAAACGCAGGTAGCAGCTTGCGAGCCAGCGTTATTTCAGATGCGAAAATCTGTATTGATGTGGTACAGCAATCTTCGTGAACGCCGCAATTTGTGATTGACAGAGTCAGCTGCTATTGACAGACAAGAAACTAGAAGTTCGATGCTTTTTACACCTCCTGAGCAACCAGAGTGTCAAAAAGTAGCCATTCAATTCACCGGGAGGCGCGCCCTAACCAGTCGCTGCACCGGACACTTGACCCAGTCTGCCTTGCGCGGCCGCTCCAGGCGACCTGCGTCAAGTGCGGGTGAGCTTCGAGTTAGGCTCCCCTTTTGGACCTACTGGCAGCTTGACACTATACGGCAATGCCGTATAATAGGCAAGTGTTCAGCTTCATTGAAACTCGGCAGTTCTCACGCCTAGTTGAGGAATACCTCTCTGACGACGATTATGCCAAGCTTCAACGAGAGCTAATGCGAGACCCGGAGCTTGG
>JBAPRX010000613.1:0-7064 GCA_049281335.1 Promineifilaceae bacterium (SeqCode) | reverse complement strand
GGAGACACCCTCATTGCCGCCTGCGACGGGTGGAACTGCCAGTCGCTTTACACCATAGATATTTCAGAACCATATTCACCCGAAATCACCGGCCAATGGCAAATGAGCGTCGGCGCCCAAGACCTGGTCCCTGCCGGGGACGGCCTTTTCTACATGCTCACACCGGAAGATGGCCTCTGGCTCCTGAACGCCAGCGACCCCGCCAACCCCTTCCTGTCCGGTCACATCCAACTCCCCGGCGACTACGCCCACCTAAAAATCCAAGACGGCCGTCTCTACGCCGCCACCTACGACGCCGGACTCTACCTCCTATCTCCCCAGGGGTAGACGACCTTATCTACAAAAAGAAAGAGCCACGAATTACACAAATTACACTAATTTTATCTTTAATTCGTGAAAATTTGTGTTAATTCGTGGCTAAGATTTTTATCTCCCAAACGTCCCTAATTCCCGGTCAGCATCTCGGTTTCCGTCGTGAGCAGCCGCCCCAACGCCAACTCCTCCTCCGGCTCCCGAAACTGCATCAAGTACAGCCGGGCATACAGCCCATCCTGCTCCATCAATTCCGCATGGGTCCCCAATTCAACAATACGGCCGTTATCTATCACCGCAATTCGATGGGCGACCTTAATCGTACTCAACCGGTGAGCAATGATCACCGTTGTCCGGTTCTGCATCAGATGATTCAGCGCGTCCTGCACCAACTCCTCCGACTCATTATCGAGCGAACTCGTCGCCTCGTCCAGCAGCAAGATACGCGGGTCTTTCAAGATAGCGCGGGCAATCGAAATGCGCTGCCGCTGCCCGCCGCTCAAATTCATCCCCCGTTCCCCAACAACAGTCTCGTACTGCTTCGGAAACGCCATAATAAAATCGTGGGCATTGGCCGCGCGGGCCGCCTCAATCATCTCCGCTTCCGTCGCATTAAGACGGCCGTACAAAATATTCTCCCGGATCGTCCCGCCAAACAGGATCGTCTCCTGCGGCACAATTGCCAGTTGAGCGCGTAAGCTCTCCTGGGTGATGGATCGCAGATCATGCCCATCCATTTCCAGCCTGCCATCCGTCGGGTCATAGAAGCGCGGGATCAAGTTAAACATCGTACTCTTGCCTGCCCCGCTGGGGCCAACCAGCGCCAGAATTTCCCCCGCCTGCACATCCAGCGAAACACCATGAAGCACTGCGCTCTCGCCATCATAGCTGAAGGAGACGTTCTCAAAGGTAATACGGCCGTTACTGGACGGCAGCGAAATAGCATCAGGCGCATCCTGAACCGTTGGCTCCGTGTCCAACAGCTCAAAGACCCGTTTCACGCCGCCAATTGCCGCGCTTAGTTGTCCATACAGTCCCGCCAACCCCGCCAGACTGGCCGCAATCGAAATCCCGTAGATCAGAAAGCCCGTGATCATGGCAATGCTCAACCGTCCGGCAATCACCTCTCGCCCGCCGTACCACATAATCGCCCCAATTGAACCAAACCCCAAAAACGTCATCACCGAGCCAAACAGCGAGTTATAGACAGCCATTTTCAGCGAAGCCTTGAAGGTCTTTTCCATAGCCGTGTTATATCGCCGGGTCTCGTAATCTTCGCGCCCAAAGCTCTTGACCACCCGAATGCCTTGCAGCCCTTCTTCGGCCACAACAGTTGAATCGGCCAATTGGTCCTGTATCTGGGTGCTGGCCTTTCGGATACGACGGCCGAAAACAAAACCGACAACGATCAGGATCGGGACAAGTCCCAGGATAAACAGAGTAAAACGGGCGTTCAGGGTCAGCAGAATGGCAATTGAGCCGATTAAAGTCAATACCTGCGTCAGCAGCGTTGTCAGGTTATTGGTCAGCATCGTCCGCATTTGGGTGACATCACTCGAAAGCCGCGAGATCAGATCGCCCACCCGCCGCGTCGCATAAAAATCGAGCGACAGCTTCTGCAAGTTTCGATAAAGCGAGGTCCGCAGGTCAAGGACAATGCGCTCCCCAATGTAGTTCAGCAGATAGGACTGGAAAAAGCTGGAAGTGGCCTGTAGGAAAAAGATAACCACCAGTGTCCCCGCCAGTAAGTTCAGCGGGCCATAATCGTTGCTTTTGGTAACAGAATCAAGCAAACGGACAATGACCAATGGAAAGGCAAGGCCAAACCCACTGTAGAACAAGAGTGCAACGATAGCCAGCGCCATCCGCCCCTTATAGGGTTTTAGATAGCTGAACAGGCGGCTCCAGTTAACGGAATTGAAAGAAACACGTTCACTATTTTCATCGGAAGACGGCCGTCTTCCGCGCCGACGATTTTGACGACCAAACATGGTAGACACTTTCCTTTTAGACCAGGAAGACTGAATAGCTCTTCCTGTTGCTTCCTATTATATCATTGGTAAAGGGAGTACAAAGATTGCATAGGGCAGGGGCGGAGAATGTCAATAGAATATTAACAATGGGGCTTCTCTGGGATAAATCAAAACAGCACCAGGTACAAGAAGGCGGTGCGGTGTACCTGGTGCTGATTATTTTTGAGTCACCTGGACTCAATTGAGCCGCATCTTATTTCCTAAGAAGTTGGCAGGTAGGCTCTTCCCGTCAAAAAGAGATTCTCTCTTTCGATCTCTTCCACCAACTGCAGAATTTGTTCGTCCAGAAACTCAATGTGGAGCAGTTGGTGAACCAGTACATTGCTGTAACGATGGCAAACAGCCAGTCCCAAGATTCGTTCCATCATGACGACGGTATCCCGAAGTTTCCTGTCGTCGAGGATAAAAATAGCGGCCGTATCCGGGTTCGTTTTCAATATCGCCTGAAAAAGCTCCTTGGCCGTTACAAAGTTCTCTTCAAAGAACTCACTCTCAAAGAAGATATAATCCTGCGCCAACACCTGTAACAGCCGTTGCGTGACCACCATTTTCTCTCGAACAAGGGCAGATAGATAGCGAGCGTTGGCAGGGACAGTTTGCGGATCGGCAGCCATAAACATATACATGATCGTTTTGCGAACTTGTCTGTTCAGAGGGCCGAATACATTGAATTCCATAAGATACTTCCTGGCATTAAAAGGTGACTTGATCAAAATAAAATCGGCCGTTTCGTCCCCAACATTTATTCCGGCTGATGCTGTTGTCAAATTCAATGTGGTGTCAGTTCCGTTGGCCCATTTAACCACCCTATACTTCTGCAATAATTTGGGTAGAACATCCTGCCCTCAAGAGGACAGGATGTTCATAAAACACCCTGGTGCAAAATGTAGGAAAGTGCGGGCATACCATTACAATGCGAATAGAGTAACAGTTCGTGAAACGGCCGTCTGTGAAATTATTGGGGGATTGTGTGAGAATTTCGTGCGGAGCGCCTCACATCGGCAATATGCGGTACACTTCCACCAAACAGAACATTTGGATCATTGGTACAATTTATGACGCAACAATTATTCGAATTGGCTGCCAAAGACAATTCAGAAGGAGTCAAAGAGCCTGCCAGACCATCCACCATTCGTTGGCGCTATTACGGCCGTGAATATGGGCTGCCCCTGCTTCTCTTTGGCCTCTTCACCCTGATCATCACCTGGCCCACCATTCGGGACTTCAACACTCTCATCGTCAGCGACGGCGGAGACGCCCGCAACAATCTCTGGATGTTGTGGCACGTCAAAGAAGCGCTGCTCGGCCACCAACCCTGGTTCGAGCTGAACCTCCTCTACTATCCTCTAGGCGTCAACCTTCTGACCAGGGGCTTAGGGCCGCTGGTCGGCATCTTTGCCCTGCCCTTCTGGCCCTTTGGCCCGGAAGCCGCCTACAACGGAACCATGATCATCACCGTCTGGCTGACCGGCTGGACCATGTACCTTCTTGCCAGGGATCTGAACTTCAACCGCCCCATTGCATACTTCGCCGGTCTATTTCTCCTGACAGCCCCCATGCACCTGATCGGCATCAACGGCCACATGACCAAATCCTTCATGGCTCTGCTGCCTCTCGTATTCATGGCCTTTCTGCGGCTGCTCGATTTGAAACGCAGCCGTTGGTGGGCAGTCGCAACGGCCGTTATCCTCCTCCTCACCCTCCTCCACAACGGCTACCAATTTGTCTTTGCCGGTCTTGCCATAGCCTTCTTCGGAATAGCCGCCTTCCTCAGAGCCGATACGGCCGAAAAACGCCCCATAATCCAACGCGGCATCCTCCTCGCCATCGCCACAATCATCATCGTCGGGCCGCTGCTGCTCGCCATTACCCGCGCCTCGGCCGATCCCCTCGTGCCGGTAAACGCCAACCCCCAGTCCACCACCTTTCAGCCCGATTTGGCCGAATTCATCCTCCCGCCCGCCAACAGCCGTCTGTTCGGCCTTTGGGTCCAGAACATCTTAAACAGCCACGGCCACAAACCCATCATCGAAACCGCCGTTTCCCTCTCCTGGGTCGGCATCCTCCTCTGTATGGTCGCCGCCTACTACGTCAGGAAAGAATCATTGACCTGGTGGCTCTTCGCCCTGATTTCAACCATCCTCGCCATCGGCCCCTCCCTGAAGATACTAGGCGACCGGCTCTTCACCGAATACAGCCTGCCCGTCATCATGCCCTACGCCTTGCTAACCGCCCTGCCCGGCTTCGACTTCATGCGTGCCCCCGGCCGATTCATGATGATCGGCTTCGTAGCAATGGGCATCGCCGCCGCCTACGGCCTCAAATGGCTTGTCGGCCGTTTTCCCCGTTTCGGCAGCTACATCATTCTGACCGCCTCCCTGCTCTTACTGGTTGAACGCTGGCCTACCGCCTGGAACCAGCAGCCCTTGCGACCGGTCCCTGATTTTTATCAGGAACTGGCCGCCGACCCCGAAGAATACGGCGTCTTCGACCTCCCCCTCAAGGCCGAAGAAGACGACAGCCATATAACCTATGCCGCCGCTTACCAGATGGATCAGATGGTTCACCACAAAGGCATCGCCTCCGGCTATCTCGCCCGAACTTATCGCATCCACCCCATGTTCCCCTGCCTGATCCCGGAAACCAGAGCGCCAGAGCCGGATATTACCGTCAACGGCCGTCCGTCCGACTGCGCCGCCAACTTCCTCTTTGACCTGGCCTACTTCAACTATCGCTACGTCGTCCTCCACAAACCCGTCCCCGATGATCTCTACGACGCCCCCGACTCCTGGGGACAGGCCCAATCGGCCGAACTCCTGGCCCGCTTCTTTCCCAACCAGGCCCCAATCGTAGACGATGACCTCGTCACCGTTTATGAAGTTTCCCCATTCGCCGAAAATGCCAATCTCCAACCCCAAATCGGTTTTGGAGCCAACTGGTATCCGGCCGAGGCCAAAATTCGCTGGGCCAAATCTCCCGCCGTCCTTTTCCTCTCCCTTCCCCAATCGCAGCAGGTCAATTTAGAACTGCAACCCGCCCTCGTATACGAACCCGATGCGGATGGAAACTGGTTGCAAGGCCGCCTACAGGTTGCGGTTGACAACAGCTACACAACCACAGTTGACCTTCACAATGGTGAAAAGACCACCATCCCCCTCGACCTGGAAGCTGGCACCTATTCCATAACCTTAACCCTGGAAGCAGGCAACTTCCGGCCCCTCGACTACGGTCAGGACGACCTCCGCTACCTCAGCTTCGCCCTCTCCTCCGTCAACCTCACCACCAATCCTTCGCCTTAACTGACCAGGGCTGGAGCAATCTCCATGGCAGCAGCGCCAAATGCGCCATCCCCATCCTGCATCCAAGATTAGCAATCGTTCAGTAACGATGTAATCACCCAATTACCAATTACCCAATTACCAATTACCCAATTACCCAATTACCAATTACCAATCCCCAATCCCCAATTACCAATTACCAATTACCAATTACCCAATTACTTAATCCGTCGCTGCCGTCTGCGTTTGTGGAACAGCATGTCGTCGCAGAGAGAAAAACAAGACCACATAATAACCGACATATGCGATAAGTTCAGTTAAAGAGGGGTTGCCATTATACCCAAAGAGAGTGGTCAAAATGCGGCCCAGAAAGCCATTCTCATCCAGCAGCGGGTTCATGTTCCAGACATGTTCAATAATGACCGGAATCCAACCGGCTTCATTCAATTCATGGACCCCATGCGCAACCAGCCCGGCGGCAAAAAGGACCAGAATGATGCTTGTGTATCGGAAAAAACGGCCGAGATCAAGTTTAATCAACCTGGAGAAAAAGGCCCAGGCCAGCGCAATAATAACCACCAGGCCCAACAGACTGCCAATAATGGTCGCCTGCGCACCGGAGGCAAAAGAAGCCGCCACCAGGAAGAGAGCCAGTTCAATCCCCTCCCGCACAACCGCCAGAAAAGCCACCGCAAAAACCGCTTGCCGTCCACGCTGTAAAGCCGCGTGGCGTGTTTCATCTGCCAGATGAGCGCTCATTGACTTAGCCTGAGACCGCATCCAGAAAATCATCCAGGTTAAAACGGCCGCTGCCAGCAGCATAGTCGTCCCTTCAAAAATCTGTTCAGCCGCGCCTTCAAACGATATGCCGACCAGATACAAGATAACGGCCGCAGCGATACTGACAATAATCGCACTAATAGTCCCCACCCAAACGGTTGGTTTCAGGTCTTCCCGTTTAATTTTTCCCAGAGCGCCTAAGACAATGCTCACAATGAGTGCTGCCTCAAGTCCTTCTCGGAGCGCTAACAAAAAAGCTGGAATCATGATTTACTCCTCTTCTGTATCTTAACAATAGCCAGGCCCATTATGAGGAAAGTCAACGCCAGAAACAAGCCTTCTTGTTAATTTAAGAGTTGAAGAACAACAACTTCCATGTTTACCAATGTTAAAAAAATTTTTAACGTCTCTCAGACGTGAATTGTAGGAGCATGGCACGCCAGCCCCCACCGCGTCCCGAACCTCCCGGAAGTTGTTTATGGGCAAAGATTCAGTGGGAGAAACTTTCGGGAGGTTTTAAGTTATTGTGAAGGGTTTTTTTGGGGGTGAAAACTCCGAACCTCCCGGAAGTTGTTTATAGGCAAAGATTCAGTGGGAGAAACTTCCGGGAGGTTTTAAGTTATTGTGAAGGGTTTTTTGGGGGTGGAAACTTTTGTTTTCT
>JBAPRX010000612.1:0-2465 GCA_049281335.1 Promineifilaceae bacterium (SeqCode) | reverse complement strand
GCCGAAATACGACTCAACCGGCAGTCCACCGGGACTGCAAACCGAATATTCACATTCGCCGCCAACGTCCCCGGCACATGAAAAGACCAAATAATGTGGTTTCCTAGCATTGCAAATCTCCTTTTTTAGTGATTGGTGATTCGTGATTAAGACATTTGAAAATCACAAATCACCAGCGGTGTCCTTTACCGCCAATTACGCTACGTTTCTTTTCCCAATCCCTCGATACCCATTCACTCCATAGGCAAACTCATCCCGCACCTTCACCGGCAGGGTATCATTGGTGAACATCAAACCGGCCGTTTCACCTGTCACGGCAAAAATCTCAGGGGCGGGGAACGTTCGGCCAGACGGATCGGCGCTGAAGGACATATGAATCACAGGCCAAACCATCGGGTCAGTGATATAGGCCCAGTCATTGGCGTCGGTGAAATGTGGCACAGCCAGCGGAACCGGGCGTGGATCGCCCAGCCCCCGGTCCTCCGCCTCCGGCAAATAAGTTGTCGGCTTCCCATCGCCATAGCCAAAGTTCGCCAGCGCCTGATGGTATAAATCAGGCGGAACCAGGCAGTATTTCGGGAACGTCCCAATACGGTCGCTTGAAGAAACCTCGGTATGCTTGAAACATTCCAACGCCGCCGCCCGCCAGGCCGTCAAATCGGTCCCCAACGCCGTCGTCGCCACATTATTGTGGTTGGCATGGAACAGGGCTGTACTGTCTTGATCCAGCGTCGGCCCGACCCCACTGTTAGCAGTGAAAATGGCCGCAATCTTGGCAGACCGGGTCTTAACGGAAGCCGCCGCCAACGCTCTCGGAACGGCCTGGATGCGCTGAATCTGCGATTTTCGCAGCATCTCGCGGGTAATGCCGACATAGCCGCCATATTTGACGAAGCTGTCCGCTTCTTTCACATCGTCCACATCCAGTTCGCTATACGAGCCTTTTTCCGGCACAGTCGGCAGCGTTGTAATGCCCCCAAACGAAATCCAGGACATATCATGCAAGCTGCCATCATTTGGCGTTGGAACGGCAATCTTTTCATACCAGCGATAGAAGGTCAGCACCGACAGTTGGGCCGCCACGACCTTATTCATGGCGTTCGTCGCCAGATTTGCCAGTGTGGTCGTGTCCGCCCCGGTCAGCATCACCCGATCCGGCCGAAATACACCATGCCACTCATAATCACCCGTCAGGGCAATATAAAGCATGTCAGACCGCCGCAGCATCGGCTCTGGCACGGCCGCATCTGGCACGCCAAACAGATAATCAACCGCGTTCCGAGCATGGTCCAGTCCGGTCGTCATCTGGCTGACCCGCGTGTGTTGGGCAGAACCGGCCCCGCGTGGATGGCCGCCCGGCAGGTGAATGACCTGGTCTTCAGAAAGTCGGCCGAGATAATCCAACTCTGCCTGAATCGCCGTCTCTAGCTCCTGGGGCGATCCATACGTGCCACCCCGCAGCCGTTCCTGGCTGGCCGCCGGAAGCCCGCTCCGCAGCAAAATCGCAGGAACGGCCGAACGACGCGCCGCATCCACCCATTCCTGAACGTCGTTCTCGCCGCCCTCACGGCCATCATCCATCTCAACAGGATTGCGACCGCCAGGTCGCACATCAGCATTGCGACCGCCAGGTCGCACATTTTCTTCGAGTCCCATCAGATACCTATCTCCTTTCTTCTTGGAACGCCGTCCGCGCTCCTTACCAATAGAATAATTTGTCGAAAGAGCTTCCAAAATTCGGCCGTCTGCCGCCGGTGAGAAAACAATATCGGCCGAATCAATCCGCTTAAAGGCCGCCAACGTCAACGGCTCATCATTGTCACCCGGTCGCGCGTTTTTCTGCCGCGCCCACTTCGGCCAGAACACCAACGAAAAACCAACATTGGGCGGCTCGACACCAACGTTTCGATCTGCCAGCATCATGTCCAGCGTCGCCACAATCGCCTGCGCCAGATGAGGGTTCGCGTTCTCCGCGTCCTCAAAGGCATAAAATCGAACAACCGCATCCGCGCTTTGAGTTGCCTCATTAAAAACGGCCGAATGCGTCACCCCCACCAACGCCTTCATGCTGGCATTCTCAAACGGCTGTGGATGATCAACAAAGACTGCCAACCCATTAAACAGGCCTGCATTGACGGCCGTTCGGATCACCTCCGCCGGGATAACAATCAGCCCCGGCTCGCCATCCGCCTGCACAATTCGCCCGGCCCGAACCAACCGCGCCCGAAACTCCCGCCGCCGCTCCGTCAGCCGTTCATCCTCCCCCATCTGGATAAATTCACCCGCATTCCCCAAAACAACCTTCATCGGCATACGCTCACCTCTCTCTACAACCGACTTTTGTTTTCTAGCCTCTCTCAATCCTCCCATCCACCAAAACTCCAGAAAACAAAAGTCTCTACCTCACACTACCAATCATTAACAATTCACCAATTCAACAATTCACCAATTAATTATTTCCTCTT
>JBAPRX010000611.1:0-15620 GCA_049281335.1 Promineifilaceae bacterium (SeqCode) | reverse complement strand
CATAGGTCTCCTTCCTTCAGGGAAATGTAAATATGTGGACGCCTGTTCTCCACAAAGGTGAAGGAAGGGCGCATACCAATGTGACCCATTGATCGTTGTGTGCAAGGGGAGTGGGTCACTAAAGAATGATAGGGATTATAGAATATACGTTCTGTTTGGTCAACAAAATAACGTTTTGTTTTGGCTTTTGGGGGTAGGTATGTGATAGTTGAGGGTATGAAATATAAATGGATTTTATTCGACGCTGATAACACCTTATTTGATTACGATGCAGCCGAACGGGGTGCATTAAGTTCGACCTTCGAGGAGCTAGGACGGCCGTTACTCCCTGAACACGTCGCCACCTATCGCCAGATAAATCATAGGAACTGGTTGGCATTTGAGCAGGGCGAAATTACCCAGGCCGTCTTGCGGGTTCGCCGTTTCGAGCAGTTTATTACTGCTTTAGAAATGAAAGAAGAACCGCTGCCGGTTAGCCAGCGCTACCTCTTTCATCTTGGCAATCGAACAGATTTGATTGAGGGAGCATTGGAATTGATGGAAACCCTACACGGCCGTATCGGGCTGATGATGATTACCAATGGTCTGAAAGATGTGCAGCGGTCAAGGTTGAAGCAGTCGGAAATCGGCCGTTTTTTTAGCGATGTCGTCATTTCGGAGGAAGTGGGCTTTGCCAAGCCAGACGGCCGTATCTTCGATATTGCCTTTGAACGAATGGGAAACCCACAGAAGTCGGAAGTGCTTGTGGTTGGCGACAGCCTGACTTCCGATATTCAAGGGGGATTGGATTACGGCGTTGATACCTGTTGGTTTAATCCGGGGAAACGGCCGAATACCCTGGACAAAGAGGTATCATTTGAGATCGGCCAATTAGCTGAACTTACTCAAATCTTGTAAGCGTCGTTTATCATGTATCTGATGGCTGCATTTCCCATTCAATCTCTGTTGCCCATGCTTCGGCGGCAAAATAGATGAGGTCTACTGCCGGGTCTTTGACATAGGGGTAGGTGTCTGAATCGGCCAGATAGGTTGCCAACCGGCGTTTGAGTTCGGCGTAGGCAGCGGCCGTTTCGGGATGGGTACGGAGATAGTCGCGGAATAGGAGAGGATAACGCTGGTTGGCTCGTCCCTGAACGCGAACGTGGGTATTGGTCGGCCGTTGTCCTGGCGGCGGCCGAAAGTAGAGCTTCTCCCATTCGCTGTCCGGGCCAGAGGAATTAGGTGGCCGGTGATCATGCCAAACTCCTTCAGGCTGCGTGTAACCAAGTCCTTCCATTATTTCAATGACTTGCTCACTCAAAGCTCCGACTGTGATTTGAACGTCAATGATGTCTTTGGCAGCCAGCCCCGGAACGGCCGTTGAACCAATGTGGTCAATTCTCAGGGCCAGTTCGCCCAACGCCTGGTGGAGGGTTGCAGCAATCTGTTTAAACTCAACCGTCCATCTTTCCTGATAGGGGATAATTTCAACCATCCATAAGATGGTAACAGAGGGACGGCCGTTTGGGAAGATATTCCTACTGATATGTGATAGCTCTCCCATTGACGATGGTCTACTTTTCAATAATAATGTGCTCATGACCGAGTTTAACAAGCCCGTAACAGGCAAAATTTGGGGATGCTAATACAAACTCTAATCGAGAATGTTACCGATTCGATCTTTGTGATTGATGACGACGCCCACTTCGTGGAGGTCAATGAATCAGCGCGTAAGTTTCTTGGTCGCAGCTGGGGTGATCTCATTGGTGAGCCGGCCTGGAAGGTTCTTACTGAGTTAGGTCGACAGCAGTTTGACGAATATTGGGAGCAATTACATGCACAGGGAACTCTTGAAGGGCGGGCGCAGGTTGCTTTGGTAGACGGCCGAGTCTTGCCGGTTGAGTTCAAGGCTATTGCCAATGTCTCCCCTGGTCGCCACCTTGTAATCTTCCGGGATGCCTCCGACTTGAAGCGAGTCGAAGCTCAGACCCAGGCTTTCTTGAAATTGGGGTGGCAGTTGAGTGCGGCGACAACGGCCAAAGAGGCTGCCCGTATTATCACGGGCGTTGCCGATGAACTTCTTAAGTGGGACGCTTGTTTTCTCGATCTGTACCAGGCGGAAACGGACACAGTAGATCCGTTGCTGGCAATTGATATAGTGGATGGCAAGCGTCAGGATGTCGCCCCGTCACATTCGGGAGCGCCAAGCCCTGTTGGCAGGCGAATATTAGAGGAAGGAAAACAGTTAATTCTTGAAGGTGGGGATGACCCCGATCTTGGCTTGGTACCTTTTGGTGATATAGAGCGACCGTCTGTCTCTTTGATGTTTGTTCCTGTTCGCAACCGCACTGAGGTAATCGGCATCTTTTCGATTCAGAGCTATAGACCAAATGCTTACGATCAAGATGATCTCGATACCTTGCAAGCGCTGGCCGATTTCGGCGGCGGCGCCCTTCACCGCATTCGGGGCGAAGCGTTATTAGCACGATCCAAGAACCGATTGGTTGCATTGCGGGAAATTGAACAGGCAATTTTAGAAGCCAGGTCTTCAGAGGAAATCGCCAGGGTGGCTCTGGATCGAATCGAAGACATTATTCCTTATGATCGGGGCAGTGTCGTTCTTTTCAATACGGCCGATTGGAGTGGGCGGCTCCTGGCAGCAGTCGGCTTAGGATCAGAATATAGCCCTGAAGCAAGATTAAAGCTCCAAGATTTTTCTAAGGATGTCGTTGAAGACCTGCGACTGGGGAAATACTACCTGGTTGGAGATATTAGCGCCCAAAAATCGTCTAGCGCGATTACGACGCAAATGATGAAGTTGGGACTTAAAGCCGTGATAGGTGTCCCCTTGTTGGTTGGGAATACCTTGTTTGGTGTTTTGAATTTAGCTTCTCTTAGCGCACAGGCTTTTGATAAGGAAGATGCGGACGTTGCCACTGAAGTGGCAATTTCTCTGGCAGTTGCATTGCAAAATGCTGAACTATTGTTAGAAGCAAAAGAGCAGGCCAATAAATTTTCAGAGCTTGTAGATGAAACCCGGCGGCGGGCAGAGCAGATGGAAGTTATGGTGAACATCTCTTCTGCGATGCGGCATATTCAGTCTCGCCAGGAGTTAATACCGGTCATTCTGGACCGGTTGATGGCTTTGTCCGGTGCAGCCGGGGCGGCGATTGCTTTACGAACCGGAGATTATTTGGAGTTTGAACTTTCTCTTGGTCAATGGCCCCAACTGGCCGATGTCCATTTCCCGGCCGATGAAGGGGTAACGGGGAATGTTCTCACCACCGGTCAGCCTTTTGTCACAGCCGATTTGGGCAGCGAGTCGGAATTTTATGCCCTGCGCGTTTTCGATGAAATTTTTGCAGCGATTTGTGTACCACTGGGTATAGAAGAAAGCTCTTTAGGGGTGTTATGGTTGGTTCGCCACGAACCATTTTCGGCCGATGAACAACGGGTGATGGTTGCAGTTGCTGACATTGTTGCTAATGCACTCCGCCGCACCTTTTTGTATGAGCGTGTTCAGGAGCAGGCCCGACAGGTGCAGCAGATTGTGGACACAATTCCAGAAGGGATGCTTTTGTTGAGTGAGGAACGAGCTATTGTTCTGGCAAATCCGGTTGCCCAAACGTACCTGACCCAGTTGGCCGGTGTTTCCATTGGCGATACGCTAGAGGAGTTGTGCGGGCAGCCGTTGGGCGACTTACTTCGGCCGATTGTGGCTGGAGAAAACTGGCACGAACTGGTGGTTGAGAAGACGGGGCAGGTTTTTGAACTGGCTGTTCAAAAGACGTACGGCCGTTTGGAAGGGGGCTGGGTGCTGGTTCTTCGGGATGTGACAGAGGAACGAAATCAGGCCCGTTATTTCCAGATTCAAGAGCGGCTGGCGGTCGTTGGTCAATTGGCGGCCGGTATTGCCCACGACTTCAACAATATTATGTCCGTTGTCATTCTATATTCGACCATGCTGCGGCACAGTTCCAACCTTTCTGAGAAAGAGAAAGAACGATTGATGGTGATACACAAGCAGGCGGAACGGGCCAGCGAGTTAATCCGCCAGATTTTGGATTTTAGCCGCCAATCGGTGATGAAGCGAAGTGTTTTGAATCTGGTGCCTTTCTTAAAGGAACTGGTACACCTCCTGGAAAGGACGCTGCCTGAAACAATTCGGTTGCAATTGGATGCAGACCCAGGTGATCTGATTATTCAAGGTGACCCGACTCGTTTGCAGCAAGCAATTATGAATCTGGCAGTTAATGCCAGGGATGCCATGCCGGAAGGCGGGACATTAAAAATCAGCCTGAGAACTAAAGAAGTTCGGCCGAAAGAAGTGCCGCCGCTGCCAGATATGGCTCCAGGAGCTTGGTTTGAGTTGAAAATCGAAGATTCGGGGACAGGTATTGAACCCCACCATCTCCCCCATCTATTTGAGCCATTTTTCACGACCAAGCGCGAAGGTGAAGGAACCGGGCTGGGTTTAGCTCAGGTTTATGGCATTGTGAAACAGCATGATGGCTATATAGATGTGAGCAGCCGTCTCCGACAGGGTACGACCTTTTATATTTATCTACCAGGGGTACAAATGCCGAAGGTTGAGGATGTGGTGCCGGAAGCAGTGCCGCTGCCGGAAGGGATGGGCCACACAATTTTGGTGGTTGAGGATGATAACGGCGCACGGCAGGCGTTGGCGGAAGTCTTGCAAATGATGGATTACCAGGTTGTAACGGCCGTAAACGGCCGTGAAGCTTTGAAATATTATGATGAGGCACACGGCAATGTTGATCTGGTGCTGAGTGATGTTGTGATGCCGGTGATGGGTGGGGCGGCGCTCTATGCTCAACTTAAAAAGAGGAAATCTGACATTAAGATGGTCGTGATGACCGGGTATCCTCAGAAAGATGAGGACTGGAAGTTGTTGGAAGAGGGGGGCGTGCATTGGGTGCAAAAGCCTTTTCAGGTTGCAACGATTGTGGAGACCATCAAGCAAGTTTTAGTTGGGGCGGGCGAGGAACAGAATTAGGGTGAGGGCTTTCTCAAGCGCCAATTGTTGTATTGACAAAACCCCCTCCGCTAGGGGATAATGGGCCAGTTATGACGAAGAAATATCATTTTTGGATTACAGGTTGCCAGATGAATTACGCCGATGCGCGGCAGGTGGCGAATCGTTTGGAGCAGTTGGGCTACCAGTCAACGGAAGCGGTTGAAGAGGCTGACGTGGTTGTGCTGCAAACGTGCACGGTGCGGCAGCAATCGGAAGATAAGGCGATCGGGCGGTTGTCCAGTTTACGGCCGTTGAAAGAGTCCAGGCCTGACATGACTCTGGCAATGATGGGCTGTGTGGTTGGGGTGAGGGGGAATGAGAAACTGGAAGCGGCGTACCCTTATGTGGATGTGTGGATGCCGCCCGCTACCGATGGCGCTCCTTTGCTGGCTCATTTGCAGCAGGGGGATGATCTGGCGTTGGAAATGGCCCAGACTGAGACTCGTTTTGCGATTCAGGATGAGGCGTTGGCACTGCCTGTTGTTCGACAGGATATTCAGGTTTCGATGCCGGTTGCGGTGGTCTATGGCTGCTCCCATGCCTGTACTTTTTGCATCATTCCTCAGCGGCGGGGGATTGAGCGAACACGGCCGATTGGAGAAATCGTGGCCGAAGTGAGGTCGCTGGTCAAGCAGGGGGTTAAGGAAGTGGTCTTGTTGGGGCAGATTGTGGACCGTTATGGCAAGGATATTCCCGATGGGCCGGATTTGGCTGACTTGCTGGGTGTTGTAAATGATGTGGAGGGGTTGGAACGGATTCGTTTCCTGACCAGCCATCCGAGCTATATGAGTGATCGAATTTTGCGGGCGGTGGCGGAGCTGCCGAAGGTGATGCCGCAGATTGAAGTGCCGATTCAGGCGGGCGATGATACGGTTTTGGAGAATATGAAGCGGGGATATACGGCCGATCAGTACCGGCGGCTTGTTTACCGGATACGGGAGTTGGTCCCTGACGCGGCGATTCATTGTGACATTATTGTGGGCTTTCCGGGGGAAACGGCGGCGCAGTTCCAGAAGACGGTTGATATTTTGGCGGAGTTGGAGCTGGATAAGATTCATCTGGCCCGGTATAGTCCTCGGCCGACGACGGTTAGCGCCCGGCGGATGGATGATGATGTGCCGGATGAAGAGAAGCGACGCCGGTTCCATATTGTTGAGGAGCTGCAAAGAGAGATTTCGGAGCGGAAGATGCTCCGCTGGCGGGGGGAGACGGTGGATGTGTTGGTGGAAGATACTCACAAGGGGCGCTGGCGCGGCCGAAACCCGCAGGGTAAGCTGGTTTTCTTTGACTCGCCCAGGAATTTGAAGGGGGAGATGGTTAAGGTCAATGTGACTTATTCCGGCCCCTGGAGTATGTCGGGGGTTTTGGTGGATGAGGGGAGAAAGACGGCCGTAATGGAACAAATCCCGCTGACGGTCATCTAGGAGCCAGGGATGAGTTCCCGGCATTAAATAAAAAATGATTGTTAATTGAGTGATAGGCTAAGCTCTATATGTGGGTAATGGGTTGAGGGAGGATTTTGAGAAGAGAGGCAAGGGGGGAAACGTGGGGGAACTGCGAAGATGGTGCGGAGGTGACGCTTTATACGATTGATGGGAAGGAGCATAGTTGGCCGGGATCAACGATGCCGACCGAGATTACCACGCAAGACATTGACGCGACGGCCGTGATTTGGGAATTCTTTGCCGCCCATCTGATGCCTTGATTTTGCACTTAGGCGGGAACTGTTACAAATTTCCCTGAACACTTAGAAAAGTCTCATCCTAAAAATTTTGCCTTTGACACCTGTTGAAAGTGCCTTTACAATCGTGTGCTTAATGGTGACAGGAAGGTGACAAAATGGGGTTTTGGGTGATTGGTAATTGGTGATTGGTTGTGCTGTTGGATAAGCTGGTTAATTTAGTAGGACGATTTTGTAAGCTCGTGGTGAGTGTAGTCGAACCATCGTCTGGCAAGTTGCCAAATCGCGCTATGGACTTATGTTGAGATATTTCATTCAGCGGGTGGCCTTTTCCATCCTGGTTCTGGTAGGGATCGTTTTTATTATCTACCTGGGGATGGGCATGACCGTCAATTCGGAGGCAGATGAGCCGGATTTTAATACCTTAGACTATACTGATGCTGCCTGGGAAAATACCCAGAGTTTCTTTAGTGGCATTGTAAAAGGGGATTGGGGGACTTTTATTGCTGATACGGGCGAGGAAGATGTCAGCACGATCCTGCTGCCGTCCTTTATCAACAGTGCCGGTCTGCTCTCCATTTCGTTGGCGGCAGCAATCATCATTGGGTTGATTTTAGGCGCATTCGCTGTCCTACGACAGCAGGCTTCGTTGGGAACTTTGACCTTAACTATTATCGGTATTTCGGCCCCTTCTTTTTTTGTAGCTCTACTCTTGCAACGGTTGGTGATCTGGCAAACCCAGACATTTGGTAAGTCCCTAAGTGTTGGCGGTTATGGCTGGGATGTTGAGCATATGCTGCTGCCGGTGTTGGTTTTGACGGCACGGCCGTTAGCCTATTTGACCCGCGCCTCTTTTCTCTCCCTCGGCCACATTATGCAAGAGGATTTTATTCGCACCGCCTATGCCAAAGGGCTGCGAAGGTTAACCGTCCTCAATATTCATGCTCTCCGTAATATCGCCATTCCTGTTTTGACGGCTATTGGCGTCTCGCTCCGCTTTTCACTGGGAACCCTTCCGGTTATTGAATTTTTCTTTGGCTGGCCGGGGATGGGATACCAACTTATCAATGCGATAAACGGCCGACAAACGTCGGTGGTTGTTGCCCTGGCTTTTGTCATTGGCGCTACGCTGCTGTCGGTGAATTTGCTGCTGGATGTTATTTATCGTTGGGTGGACCCGAGGCTGCGAGAGGCAGGGTAACGGGTGATTGGCTGGTTTTGATAATGAATAACGAATTACGGATTACAAACTGAGAAGTTTGATATGTCGTCTGAGAAGAATTCACTGAAGGATTTGGCTGGGCGGTTGCTGAACCCGCGCTCTCGCTTGGAGGAGGCTGACGGGTTCTCTAAGGCTGTTGAGCGGTCGCTTGCGGCCGAATTAGGCGAGTCATCTTCCACCGAAATGCCTGCCTATTCCAGAGGTGGCCCGCCGCTGAAGGCTATCTTGACGAACACGCCTTTGATGGTTGGCCTGATTGTTGTCCTTTTCTTATTTGGGTTGGTGATGTTTGGTCCGGTTCTGGCCCCGCAGAATCCTTATATCGCCGGGCAGCGAATTGTGCCTCACTTTGACCGGGAGTTGGGGGAATATATTCGGCCGCCTTTGGAACCTTCTTCGGAATACCCACTGGGAACTGACCAGTGGGGGGCTGATATTCTGAGCCTGCTGATGCACGGCGCTCGAAATACGCTGGTAGCCGGGGCGTTTATTACAATGCTTCGCGTAATTCTCGGTGTGGTCTTGGGGGCGGCGGCTGGCTGGAATGAAGGCAAGTATCCTGACCGCATTGTGATGGGGCTGTTGGGGTTGATAACCTCCCTGCCTATGCTTATTGTTGCCATTATTCTGATTTATGCGCTTGATATACGGCGGGGACTGCTCGTTTTTATCATTGCCCTTTCCATTATCGGCTGGACGGAAATTGCTCAATATGTTCGGGGCGAAATTTTGGTGCTGCGGAAGATGCCTTACATTGAAGGGGCCAGGGCAACCGGCCTGACCAATGTCCAGATTATCGTGCGCCATATTCTACCCAATGTGCTGCCTTATCTTCTGGTTATCACTTTCCTGGAGATGGGGGCGGTGTTGATGCTGCTGGGTGAATTGGGATTTGTGGGTGTCTATATCGGCGGTGGCAGCCGGATTGATTTAACGGAACCGCTCGGCCCACCGGCTATTTTCACGCTGCCTGATGTGCCGGAGTGGGGAGCGATGATTGCGGATGGCTTTCGCTGGCTGCGCTCGAAGCCTTTTGTGGTTATGCCACCGGCAGTGGCTTTCTTTATCGCGGTCGCGGGCTTTAATTTATTTGGTGAGGGGTTAAGAAGGCTGATTGAACGGTACAGCGTCAATACCGGATTTCTTTTACAGAAGCGGATGCTGGTTTTTGTGGGTGGGCTGACACTGGCGACGGTCTTTATTATGAATAATACAGGGGCTGCTCCCTGGTTCGCGCGGGTTGCAGCCGCTTTTAGCGGTGATACGGTCTTTGAGCATGTCCAGGAGTTGGCAGGGATGGACGGCCGAAGTGTTGCCCAGGAGGGGGGGCAAGAAGCGGCTACTTACATTGCCGATAAATTCGCCGAATATGGGCTGCAGCCAGGTTGGCGGCGGAGCAGCTATTATTATCTGTTCGATACTCAGTTGGTGCAGCCGTTGGAGCAGCCTGAGCTGGAACTGGTTGGCGAGGATGGGCAGGCAGCGGAGGAATTCAAACATCAGATTGATTTTGGCTATCTCATAGAGGGCCATGGGGGAAGCGGTGAGGTGACAGCCCCACTGACCTTTGTTGGCTTTGATGATCGTGTTGCTACAATTTCCTGGGATGATTACGCCGGGTTGGATTTCCGCGGCCGTATTGTTTTGGTCCAGCGAGGAGACGCGCCTTTCGATTTTCCAACGGAGGCGATGATTCGAGGGGCGAAAGGGGTTATCTGGATCGGCCGAAATGAAAATGACCCTATTCGCTCTCAAATTCAACTTGCAGAGCCTGAGGGGGATTATTTGCGAGCCCCCAATATTCCAATTTTCCGTGTTCGGCCGTCGGTGGCGGAACAGTTGGTGGCATCGTCGGGCTGGACGCTGGATCGATTACTGGGTGACAGCCCAGCCCAAGGAAACGGGAAGGTCTGGTATACCTATGACCTTGACAGCCAGGTACATATGTCGTTGGATCTATCCGAACCTGAATCGGTTCAGGTTCCAAGCGTTATTGGCTACATTCCTGGTAGTGACCTTGATCTGGCGGATGAGGTGGTGGTGTTGTTTACCTATTATGATGGATTGGGGACGGACCCAGATGGGACGGTTTACCCGGCTGTGAATCATGATGC
This sequence comes from Promineifilaceae bacterium (SeqCode), assembly GCA_049281335.1. Classification (GTDB taxonomy): domain Bacteria; phylum Chloroflexota; class Anaerolineae; order Promineifilales; family Promineifilaceae; genus JAKEFB01. The sequence goes on along the minus strand of JBAPRX010000611.1, from coordinate 5,586 downwards.
AACCGGCGTGGCTATGCTATTGGAGTTGGCCCGCTTGTGGCAGGAGCAAGACCTGGATACTCGCCGAACGACGATGTTTGTCGCCTGGGGTGGGGCAGAATTGGACCAATCGGGGGCGAGCGCCTGGATTAGTGACCCCTTTAACTTCCGCCACATTCGGTCTCAGGCAGCAAGAGGTAATGTCAGCCCAAGAATTTTATTGCAGTTAGATTATGTAGGCGCTGGCGGCGAACAGATTGTGGCAGAGTCACATTCACGATCCGATAGACTGGCGGATTTGATTGAAGAAACGGCCGGGGAAACAGAAGCGCCGCTAGCAGAACAGACCGATGATTTGAATTTGGGTACTGATATTGTGTGGAGTGGTGTTGGCTCTTACGCGCTCCTCGGCTGGCAGGACGCCAATGTATCTCCCACGGAGGATACGCTAGATAAGATAGATTTGGAGAAATTGCAGCAGTATGGGGAATTGTTTGCGCTGGTGTTAACGAAATTGGCAAGGGAAACGCAGTATTAGAGATTATGAGTTTATTGGGTTGATTAGAAATTCAACTCAATCAAACTAATCAACTAACCACACAATGACTGAACAAGTTGCAGCCCCGGTAAGGGGCAAAGAACGAATTGATTTTGTTGATATTCTGCGAGGATTCGCGGTTTTGGGCATCCTGGTTGTCAATATGTACAGCTTCGCAGGTGCTCAAAGCGGAGCGAATAACCTGGGCTGGCAAAATGGACTGGATCGAATAATTATCATCCTCTCTGAATTTTTGATCCGGGCTAAATTCTATACGCTCTTTTCGTTCCTTTTCGGCTGGGGGATGGGGCTGCAACTACTCCGAGCGCAGGAGAGAGGGGTCCGGTTTGTGCCACTTTATCTACGCCGTCTCATCATTTTGCTCATTTTTGGACTTATTCACGGTATCTTGATCTGGTCAGGAGACATTCTGACCAGTTACGCGATGATGGGCTTTTTGCTGCTGCTTTTTCGCAACCAACCCCCTAAGCGACTGTTGATTTTTGCGGTTGTTTTCTTTCTCATCCCTATCATTCTCAATTTGCCATCGGGTGTTGTTGATCAATTTCTGGTACGATACCGGGAATTTATCGCTTTGTTTCATGTGGGAGCAGGAAGACTAGGGACAAGGATTTATGCCGACGGCACCTACAACCAGGTGCTTACAGAACGGGCGAACACCTTCCTGATCGTTCAGGCCAGCTTCCTCTATTACATCGGCGGTATCTTTGGCATGTTCCTGATTGGGCTGCACGTTGCCAAACGGCGCATTTTTGAATCCGTAGATGATTATTTACCTTTGGTCAAGCGAGTTCTGGTCATCGGTCTAATCCTAGGGGTGGTGTTCAACGGTCTCTTCATCTACTCCCAACTCATGTCGGCCAATATTAGTAGGTGGCCAGAGTGGGTGCCCGAAGCTTATCGTGGTCTCATACGAACCTTTTCCCTCACCATTGGCGCACCCTCTCTCGCTCTCTTCTACACGGCCGCATTTATATTAATTACAAGGCGAGAAGCGGTGAAGGCACGGTTGGCTTCCACTTTTGGGGTGGTCGGCCGTATGGCCCTGACGAATTACTTGATGCACTCCATCATTTCAACCCTGATATTTTACAGTTACGGGTTGGGATTGTACGGCAGTATTACGCCAAGAACCGCCTTGATTTTTACGGTCATTATCTTTTACATCCAAATCCGTTACAGCCGTTGGTGGTTTGTGGAGCACCAATATGGCCCGGCGGAATGGCTCTGGCGGACACTGACATACGGCCGTCGCCAACCCTGGCGCAAAGGCGAAACATATGCCGATGTTAAACCCATTCCATTTGTCTCCACCCGTGCTTTTCGACTCGTCGTTGGCATTGTTCTGTCAGCGGGATTATGTTTTGGCCTGTATCGTTTTGCCGCTTCCCGAACAACAGATGGGGGAGGACTGTCGATTCCGATCCTGTTTCCCAACCCAACCCCGACGCCGGTTGTTGAAGCGACGGCCGAACTGGCTGCGGAAGAAACGACCTTTGTTCCACCGAATGTATCGCCAGTTACCTACAATCCCGGTCCGCTGGCGGCAGGGGGAGACATTGCTGGACTGGCAGAACAGTTTAACCTGGATCGGGCGCTGGATGTGATTGATACGCTGTCGGGGGAACCGTATGATGGCCGACTTGCGGGTACGGAAGGTGGTTGGGCGGCAGGAGACTACATTGCCCAACAGTTTGAGGCTGCCGGATTACAGCCGGTGGGTGATGATGGCACTTTTTACCAGGCGTTCCCCATCGAAACCATTTCTCTTGTTGATGTACCGAGCCTGGTTATTTCTGGGCCAAATGGGACGACCAGCGATTATGACCTCTACCATGATTACAACCCCCTGGTTCGAGGATATATGGGGGATGGGTCGGTTAGTGGGGACGTGGTTTGGGTGAATAACTGCGATCATAGCGATTTCAACGGCCTTGACCTGACGGGCAAGATTGCCTTTTGCCGGGCCGAATTTTTGAATCAGGCTCCCAGGCAGGCTGTTGAGCATGGTGCGATTGGGCTGCTGCTTTTAGCAGGACAAGACTCACGACCCTTAGATTTGGGTATTCCTTATGGTGAAAACTGGCTTCCTGAGGGTCTAGCACTGCCGACCTTTATGGTGTCCGATAAAGTTGGGGAAGATTTATTGGCCGGGAGCGGTATTAGTTTAAGTGAATTGACGCTTTCTTTCCGAAGCTTTCCATTGGCCGTTCAGGCGCAGTTGGCGGTTGATACGCAGGGGGCGGCAAGCTGCACTAACCAGGTATGCCAGGGCCGGAATATACTGGGCGTTATTCCGGGCCGCGATCCTGATTATGCTGATGAAGTTGTCATTATTGGCGGCCATTATGACCATATTGGACAGGGGCCGGATGGGACTGTCTGGCCGGGGGCTAATGATAATGCCTCAGGCGTGGCTGTTATGTTGGAGATTGCCAGATCCTGGCATGAACAGGGCTATGTTCCCAGGCGAACGGTTGTTTTTGCTGCCTGGGACGCGGAGGAGATGGGGCTTCTTGGCTCCTTGTACTACGTCAACCACCCGCGCTATCAGTTGGAAAATACGGTGGCGGTTTTGAACCTGGATATGGTTGGGGCTGGAGAGGATACACTTTATATTGATAGCGGCAATGAATTGGGCACCGATTTGCTCCAGATTGCAACGGCTTCGGGTGTTATCAGTACGACATTGTCGAGCATCGGCCGAAGCGACCATTACTCATTCCAGTTGGCGGATGTCCCAGCGACGATGATGATCTGGTTTGGGGGCGGTGACGGCGTTCCCAGCTACCATCGTCCTGAGGATACTCCGGCCGTTATAGAGCCGGAGAAGTTAGCAATTAGCGGCCGTATTGCTGAGACAATGATGCTTAGTTTGACTGAGGGTGAGATGGCTCTCCAAACTGTAGCGGATGAGCGGGCAGCGGCCGTTTTGGCTGGGGATGAGGATCAGTTTCTGACATATACTGCCCCTGACTGGCGCGGGTTGGATGAAATTTGGTTTAAGGATGTCGAGAGCTATTCGCCGGTTTCGTTTGAGATGACATTGGAGAATCCGCTGGTTGTGGGGGTGGATGCCTATGCCGATGTCAGTTATGAATTAGGCTACCAGACCCAGAATGGCGCCGGGGAGACGGTCACCAGGACGGTTAACGCGAATCTGCCGGGTCATTTTATTTGGAGCGGGTCTGTGTGGCAATGGGCCGGGGGCCATCTGGAGACGGCCACTTCTGGATCCGGCGGTCTGACTGTCTTGCTGCCAGTTGGGGCAACGGAGCGAGAGGAATCTATCGCTGACTATGCTCAGGAAAGGTACCAGGTTATTACAAACCAGTTGGGTTTATCTCAGGAAGCCAGCGGAAGGCTCCGATTGTTCCGAACGTCAGAAATGATCCGTGCTGAAACCGCCCTGTCATTTGAGAATGGCGTAGACAGCTGGACGGGGTTTGATACGCTTAAATTGACCTATTCCACGGCTGTTACAAGGACGGAACGCTTTCAAAATGGGCTGGTGCAGCTTGTCCTTTCCAATGCCGGACTGACTCAGTCGGCGGCGCCGTGGTTATGGGATGGATTGGCGCCGGTTATCGAAAGTGCGAATGATCCCGTTGGCATACAACGAGAATATCTGCCAGAGGTGGCTGCTTTTCTTCGTGATGAGGACGGTTCGGGAGAAACGGCCGATGGTACGGCCGAAAGTTGGGCGGCTGTTCAGTATGTTCGAGAGCAGTTGGGCTGGCAGGGTTTGGGCGAGTTGATTGTGGCTTTAGGCCAGGCGTGTCAATCGCAGTGTCAGAACCCGACGACATTGAACGGCATTCTGCGGGAAAGGCTGGGAGTGGACAATGATGGTCTGGTGGCAGCCTGGCAGGAGCGTTATCGCGCAAGATTGGCGGCTGCCGAATCGGCCGTTGATTCACTGCTGACGGCGCGGGTGGGAGCTGTTCATCAAGGTGATAAGGCGGCATTTCTGGCAACGGTGGACGATTCGGTTCCTGGATTGATGACGGAACAAAGCCATTGGTTCGATGATTTGAGTCTGTATCCGGTGGAAGCTTACACTTTAACAGGCGTGCCACTGGCGTTTTATGATGACGGCCGTATTTTGGCTTCGGTTGATTTGACTTACTCCCTAATCGGCTTAGAGGATGGTAATCGGTGGGCGGAAGATGAGACGACGACAGAAATCCTGCTCACTCCCGGCCAATCAGGGTTGCTGTGGGCGGACGTTCCACTGGAACGGCTGCCTGGCAGTCTGGTGGATGTTTATTATCCAAGTGGAGAGCTGACAACGGCCGAGTCGTTCCAAAGCGAAGCAGAAATGATGTACCAGCAGTTAGCTGCCGATTTGGGATTTGATTTACCCACCACGATTCCCTTGACGTCAACAGGGAATATAACCGAAACTGGAACGGTCACGGAGACGACACCTATCAGTACAACCGGAACATTTTCGACGCCTGCTCCAGTTACCTTGAAACTTTATCGAAGTGACGATGCGTTCCGACAGTCTGTTTTTCTGTCTTATCCGCTGGAAGATTGGCTTCCTGCCTGGACTGCGCCGAATGAATCGGTGAAAATACTTCTGCAAACGACGCCTGGCGTCGTTATTGACCCGGCCAATATTGAGTCCTATCGTCCAGCACTGTCGTCTTATTTGGCCCGAACTGTTCTTAATGCCAGGGGTGTTGAGTCGGAGTGGTTGGTCAAGGGGGTGGCGGCTTACGAGACATCACGGCTGACGGGCATTTCTCCAGCGGCCGATCTGCGGGGCATTTTGAAAGCCATTAGCGAAGGGACGCTGCAACCCGTTACGGAATTGGGGCCAGATTACCGTATGGATGAGGATGCTTTTGACGACGCGACGGTCCAGTCCTGGGACGTGGTCCGGTTCCTGGTTGAGAATAATGGGCTGGATGTACTTGCTGATGTTCTGGATAATGTTGCCCAGGGCATGGAAACCGGTGCGGCAATTACGGCCGCTACGGGACAGTCATTAGCCGATTTAGAGACGAATTGGCTGGCGTCCGTCTCACAAGCCCATATCC
>JBAPRX010000610.1:0-12539 GCA_049281335.1 Promineifilaceae bacterium (SeqCode) | reverse complement strand
GTCCTTTGGCTCCTTCCTTTGCTGCTCCAACAAAGCATCGAGCGTTGGCTCAATAGCCTCGATCAGGATTTCCTTTGCCCGCTTACGATCATCAAGCGCGACACTGGTTTGCAATTCTGATTCTTTTTCTGGTGACAATAGTAAAGTAACCATGTTGATATTATACGTTAGCAATTCACGAAACTCAATAAGGGCTGAACATTGACCAAATATGATGCTGTCGTCGTCGGCTCCGGGCCTAATGGGCTGGCGGCGGGGATTACTCTGGCGGAAAGCGGCCGTTCCGTTCTCTTGCTGGAAGGTAATGAACGTATCGGCGGCGGAACACGAACGGCCGAACTGACCCTGCCCGGTTTTCACCATGACGTCTGCTCTGCGGTTCATCCCCTCGGCCTCGGATCGCCTTTCTTTCGCCGCCTTGATCTGGCTCCTTACGGTTTGAAATGGGTCCAGCCCGACCTGCCGCTGGCCCATCCCTTTGATGACGGGACCGCCGCTGCCCTCCACCGCTCGATAGAGGAGACGGCAGAAACATTGGGTAAAGACGGCCGTGCTTACCGCCGTCTGATTGGCCCGCTGACCCGCGACTGGGAGAAAATCATTTATGAATTTCTCGGCCCACTGCGATTTCCCCGCCATCCGCTGGCAATGGCCCGATTCGGCTTACCGGCTCTTTTCCCTGCTGCCGGGTTGGCGAAACTACTTTTTAGGGGAGAAAAGGCACGGGGCTTCTATGCCGGTCTGGCAGCCCACTCGATTTTACCGATGGAGAGACTCCCATCCGCTTCCTTTGGCTTAATGCTGGCAATGTTGGGGCATGGGGTGGGTTGGCCCGCTCCACGTGGCGGTTCCCAGGCCATCAGCAAAGCGCTGGCGGCCCATTTCCGGGCGTTGGGCGGCGAAATCATGACCGGCCACCCGGTAACTTCCTTGCAGTCGCTGCCTTCGGCCGACCTTGTTTTTCTTGCTGTCACCCCCAAGCAGTTTGTTGCAATGGCTGGGGATGAATTACCCGCCGGGTATCGGCGTCGGTTGGGAAAATATCGCTATGGCCCCGGCGTATTCAAACTGGACTGGGCGCTTTCGGACCCAATTCCCTGGCGCAGCGCGGAGTGCCGCCGGGCTGGAACCGTTCACCTGGGCGCAACGCTGGCTGAAATTTCGGCTTCAGAACGGGCAGCGTGGCGGGGAGATTATGGGGATCGGCCGTATGTCATCGTTGTCCAGCCCAGCTTATTTGACGACTGTCGCGCTCCAGAAGGGCAGCATACGGCCTGGGCTTACTGCCATGTTCCCAATGGTTCAACGGTGGACAGAACGGCCGCTGTTGAAGCGCAGATCGAACGATTTGCTCCCGGCTTTCGGGATACCATACTCGGCCGACATACGTTTACGGCCCACGAACTTCAGCATTACAACCCGAACTACATTGGCGGCGACATCAATGGTGGGGTCCAGGATTTGGCCCAGCTTTTTACCCGACCTCTTCCCCAACTCAACCCATACAGTACCCCGTTGAAAGGGGTGTATCTCTGCTCCTCGTCTACCCCACCGGGGGGCGGCGTTCATGGGATGTGCGGCTACTTCGCGGCTAAATCAGCCCTCAAGGACTAACTTAGCTGCCAGGTTGTCGCTGCGACGGAGAGTGGGGGTAAGGTTAGCGCTGCTTCCCCATTGACGACTTCTGCGCTGTCAAACGGCCGTGTTTTGATAACATCCGGCGATTCAAAAGAGTTGGCCGCTTTTGGCTCCGGGCCGGTCAGCAGGTCGCCATTGGTGAAAGCCTCGATAGAACGGTCGGCCAGAGAAACGCGAACGGCCGTAGTGTCCGTCAGGCTGCGATTGGTGACAAAAAGATGAAGCTGATCCCCATCGAGGATGGCGCTGGTGTCAATGTAAGCGACTGAGCCGTGAGTGGGGCTGTCGTAAGAGGGGCCGGTAATCCGGGGTTGGAGCGAAATCCCTTCTCGCCGCCGGGTGAACATCTCAAAGACATAATAGGTGGATTGGAGCAGTATCTCCGGGCCGCGTGTCATAATGGGCGCAATGACATTTACAATTTGGGCCAGGTTGGCAATCTTGAGAACGTCGGCGTGGCGGATGAAACTGTTGAAGAACCCGGCAAAGACCAAAGCGTCTTCCAGATTGTAATACTCCTCAAGCAAGCGGGGGGAAAATGTGCCTTTGCCATCCGTTTCCTGGTTCTTATACCAGACATTCCATTCGTCAAAGCACAAATAGGCTCGTTTCTGACTGCGTTGTTTGGCCTGTATGAAGCGGCAAACGGCATCCATCTCTTCAATCTGCTGGTCAATGGCATTGGTGACAGCCAGATAATCGGCCGTATCGTTTTGACGGTTGCCAACATAGCGGTGCAGGCTGACGTAATCAATCCGGTCGCCAAGCTGTTCCAGAACGTAGTGATCCCATTCCATGTAGGTTGGCAGTAAAACGCCTGACGAGCCGCACACAACCAACTCGATACTGTTGTCCACTTTTTTCATCATATCGGCCGCTTGCTTGGCGCGAATGGCGTATTGTTCGGCCGAATCGTAGCCAATCTGCCAGGGGCCGTCCATCTCATTGCCCAGACACCACAGTTTGACGCCGTAGGGCTGGCTGCTGTGGTTGTTGGCCCGCAGGTCGGCATATCTCGTTCCGGCGGGGCTGTTGCAAAACTCCACCCAGTTGGCCGCTTCTTCGGGTGTGCCAGACCCCAGGTTGACGGTGATCATGGGCGTCCAGTTCATTTTGCGGCAAAGATTGAGGTACTCGGCCGTTCCAAAGCGATTTGGTTCGATGCTCTGCCAGGTCAGCTCAAAGATAGTCGGCCGTTTGGCGGGCGGCCCAATGCCATCCAGCCAGTGATAGCCGGAGGCAAAGTTGCCGCCGGGGTAGCGCATGACTGACATATCCAGAGGACGAAGGGCGTCCATTGTGTCGGTTCGGAAGCCTGCTTGGTCAGCGTGAGCGGAGTCAGGCTCATAGACGCCTTCATACACCGCCCGCCCCAAATGCTCTAAAAAGCCGCCAAAGATGCGGGGATCAACTCGGCCGATTTGGAACTGGGAGTGTAAATGAATGTGGGTCGTTTCCATCTATAGTTTGCCAAAGATGGGCTTTAGGGCCGGGTAAAGTTCCTGGTAAACGGCATAGGCCTTTTGATAGATTTCAACCTGGGCCGGATCGGGTTGGGTGCTGCCTGTTATCTTAACCGACGCTGTGCAGGCGGAGACAACATTGTCCCAACCACCTGCACCAACGCCAGCAAGCAAGGCTGCCCCGTATGCAGCCCCTTCAGAGGTGTTGACAGTGACCAGCTCCGCATTAAGCACCGAAGCCAATATCTGTCGCCATAGACCGCTCTTGACACCACCTCCTGATGCGCGGACCTGAGAAATCGCGCCCAGTCCGGCGTTTTGGATTAAAGTAAAGCTGTCTTTCAGCCCAAATGAAACCCCTTCCAGGACCGCCCGTGTCATGTGCGGACGGCCGTGTCGGACAGTCAGTCCGATAAATGCCCCTCTCGCCAATGGGTCGGGGTGGGGGGTGCGTTCGCCGGTCAGATAGGGGAGAAATAGCAGCCCTTCGCTGCCCGGTGGGACATCCGCCGCTTCCGCCACAAGATCGTCAAAGCTCATCTCAGGGGCCAGCGTGTCATGGTACCATTGCAGGCTGCCTGCGGCCGAAAGCATAACCCCCATGAAGTGCCACATGCCAGGAACGGCATGGCAAAAGGCATGGAGGCGTCCTTCCGGCTCAATTAAAGCAGATGGGGTTGTGGCGAAGACCACGCCGCTTGTGCCAACGGTCAGGGCAACGACGCCTGGTTCAACAGCGCCGACGCCAACGGCCTGGGCAGCCTGATCGCCACCTCCAGCCGACACAGGTGTGCCAAATTTCAGCCCGGTAAGTGCGGCAGCTTCGGCCGTTACCCGCCCGGTGAATTCTGACCCTTCAAAGGTAGGGGGCATCCAGGACGGATCAATCTCTAAGGCGTCGAGCAGTTCCGGCGACCAGTTGCGCTGCTTCAAATCGAACAGAACCGTTCCTGCGCCGTCGGCCTTGTCCATTGCATACTCGCCCGTCAGGCAGTAGCGAACATAATCCTTTGGCAGCAGCACGTGTCTGGCCCTGGCGTAGATCTCTGGTTCGTTTTCCTTGACCCACAAAATCTTGGGAGCCGTAAAACCGGTCAAAGCGACATTCCCGGTGATTTGAATAAACCGTTCCTTGCCGATCCGGTCGTGAATTTCATCACACTGAGCCTGGGTACGCTGGTCGTTCCAGAGAATGGCGGGGCGCAGAACGCCGCCCACTTCGTCGAGCAGGACGAGGCCGTGCATCTGGCCTGTCAGGCCGACAGCGGCAACCTGTTCTCCGGTAATACCGGCCGTTTTCAGCACCTTGCGAATACTGGCAGCAACGGCCGTCCACCATTCCACCGGTTCCTGTTCTGACCAGAGGGGATACGGCCGTTGGACCGTATGGGGTGAGGAGGCAACTGCTACAACCTCGCCCGCTGTGTTAATCAGCAGCGCCTTGCTGGAAGTGGTAGATGTGTCAATACCTAGAAAATAACTTTTACTCATCTCACCCCTAACAAAACTTCGACCGTCAATTGGTCAAGCCGTTCGTACATCATTCCCCGCTCTCCGAGAGCATGGCGGTCAAAGGTGTGGGCTTTCAATGCCCCGGCTTTTTCAGCGGTATATTTGCCAAAATAGGGAGTCATTTCGCCGTCGTCGGCGTTGATCTCTGCCAGAAGGGATTGAATTTCCGAATCGGCGTGCCAGCGAGTGGCCTTTTCTTTCAGAATCAGGTAGGTTCGCATACAACCCCGTGCGAAATCTTTTACCCCTTCCCAATTTTCGGTGCGGTAGGCATGGGCATCGAAGTGGCGGCTGCCATTGTAACCATTCTCTTCTAACAGTTTGACGAGGAAGAAAGCGCCCTTTAAGTTGATGGAACCGAAGCGGAAATCCTGGTCATAACGGCCGAACGCCTGATCATTCAAATCAATGTGGAACAGCTTGCCAACCTCAAGTGCCTGGCCCACGCCGTGAACGAAGTTCAACCCGGCCATGTATTCGTGGGCGACTTCAGGATTGACGCCAACCATTTCAGGATGGTCAAGCGTTTCAATGAAAGCCAGCATATGGCCGGTGGTTGAGTTGTAGAGGTCGCCGCGTGGTTCGTTCGGTTTGGCTTCCAGGGCAAATTTAAGGTCGTACCCCTGGTCTATTACATAGTCACACAAGAAGTTTATCGCTTCGCGGGTGCGCTTGATAGCATCTCCGGTGGTCTTGCTGGCATCCGTTTCTGTCCCTTCTCGGCCGCCCCAAAAGACATATATCTTAGCGCCAAGCTCAACCCCCAGATCAATCCCGTTCATGACCTTCTGTAAGGCAAAGGCCCGTACATGGGGATCATTCGCCGTAAATGCGCCATCTTTGAAGGCCGGGTCTTTGAACAGATCGGTAGTCGCCATCGGAACGCAGAGGCCGGTTTCAGCAAGGGCGGCCTTGAAGTCCCGAACAATTTGGTCCCGTTCAGCAGTCGTTGCATCAATGGGAACCAGGTCGTTGTCGTGGAAGTTGACGCCCCAGGCGCCGACTTCTGCCAGTAAATGAACAAGTTCGACCGGTGATTTTGCTTCGCGTACCGGATAGCCAAAAGGATCGCCGCCGATATTACCAACGGTCCAAAGACCGAAGGTGAATTTGTGGTTTGGTTGTGGCGTGAAGTCAGACATGGTAATTCTCCTAGAATGAAATTGTCACTTCTAAATTTACAGCACTCAAAGTGCCAGACACGTGGAGATGCTGTCGTCTTGAAATGGCTTGTTCCCCAATGATCTCAAGCATTTGGTCTCTGGCATCTGGAAGGTCACTTCCTATTTAGTGAATATGAACGTTGCTAAAGAAAACCTTGTCGTCCCGCACATCGGTTGGAGAGCCGGTGATTTCAAACTGGCCCTGGACGGGTAAGGAAACTGACGAATTCCCAACCATCACTTCGACCAGGCCTGGGGCGACCATTGCCAGCATTTCTTTATTATAAACCGAAAGCTGGTGGGTGTGAATGGTAAAAGTAACGGTTTTGCTTTCGCCCGGCAGCAGGGAAATTCGTTGGAAGCCTTTTAGCTCTTTGATAGGACGGGGTGGGGCGATGAACTGGCGGGTGTAAAGCTGAACAACTTCGTCACCGGCTCTATCGCCGGTGTTGGTGACATCTACACTGATATTTACCCGGCCACCTACTTCAACGGCCGACTGGTCAATATGCAGATTGTTATACCGAAAGTGTGTATAGCTCAAACCATGCCCAAAGGCAAAGAGAGGTTCCCCCTTGAAATAACGGTAGGTGCGGTTTTCCATCCCGTAATCTTCAAATGGAGGAAGGTCGTCAATCGAACGGTAGAAAGTAACCGGCAGTCGGCCCGAAGGATTGTAGTTTCCGTAAAGGACATCGGCCAGGGCATCGCCTCCGGCTTCGCCAGGATACCAGGCTTCGATGATGGCCGGAACGTTGTCGGCTGCCCAATCAATACCGAGGGCGCTGCCGTTTAGCAGGACCAGAATCAATGGTTTTCCGAGCGCGTGTAGCTTCTCAAGAAGGGCTTGTTGGGGTGATGGGAGCTTGATGTCGGTTCGATCTCCACCATAAAAGCCGTCTACATCAACCGGCATCTCTTCCCCTTCCAGATTGGACGAAAGACCCATCGCAGCGATGATAACATCTGCTTTTTCGGCCGTTTCCAAAGCCGTTGACTCGTAATCGGTGTCGAGGTAAGACCACAACAACTGCACCTGGGGATCAAGACCCTTGCTGGCATAATCCAGCTTTATCTTGTAGAGGCGGCCTGCTTCTAAATCAATCTCTTTGCTCTTGATTCTGGGATGGTGGGTATCCTTATAGGAGACGACTGCTTCCCCATCAATCAGCAGTTCGTACTCGCTGAAGCCATTGACGGCCATTCTGTAGGTTCCGGTTTTGGGGGGAACAAGAAAGCCTGTCCAGCGAACCGAAAAGCCATCGCCCCAACGGCCTGTTAAGGGAGTGGTGTCTTTCCAAACCGCATCAACGGTGCCGTCAATGCGTTTGATAACTGGTTCGCCTTCAAAAGCGGGGTTGTCGTAATAAGCGGCCGTCAGGCCGTTCTTATTTTCGCTTGTGTCAGATGGATAGAGGTAGGAGGTTGAGACGACCTCCAGGGGTGGCACGCCGTCGGCTATGGGACAACCTTGAGCATAATAAAGTTTGGTGCTGGAGGAAACTTTATTGCGGATGCCAGCCAGAATCGTGGAAGGATTGGCCGGTGTCCCATTGTAATTACCCAAAAGCGCCTGGATGTCGTCGGCATTGGGGCCGATTACGGCGATAGATTGAACGTCTTTACTGAGCGGCAGTAAGTTACCCTCATTTTTGAGCAGCACAATAGATTCCCGCGCCGCCTGAAGTGCCATAGCCCGGTGGGCTTCGGAATTGATGATGTCATAAGGAATTTGGGCATAGGGGACTTTTTCAGGGGGATCAAACATACCGAGGCGGAAACGGGCGGTGAAGAGCCGGCTCAGAGCCTGGTTAAGGGTGCTTTCAGAGAGCAGTCCTTGCTCTACCGCTTTTTTCAATGCGGGGTAGGTCGAACCGCAGTTCAATTCGCAGCCATTTTGAACGGCTAAAGCTGCCGCCTCTTCCGGCGTTCCTACCAGCTTGTGATTGCCATAAATATCATAGATAGCCCAACAGTCGGACACGACATAACCATCAAAGCCCCATTCATCCCGCAAGATTTCCTGGAGCAAGGTTGGGCTGGCGCAGCAGGCTTCACCATTGGTGCGGTTATAGGCCCCCATAATTGAGTAGGCTTTGCCTTCTTTAACGCAAGCCTCAAAGTGGGGTAGATATGTCTCGCGCAGGTCGCGCTCATTAACCACAGCGTCAAAAGAGTGGCGAATGGATTCCGGCCCGCTGTGGACGGCGTAATGTTTGGGGGTGGCGACCAGCTTCAAATAGTTGGGATCATCCCCTTGAAGCCCCTTGACAAAAGGAACGCCTAGTGAGGCGGTCAGATAGGGGTCTTCGCCATAGGTTTCCTGCCCGCGTCCCCAACGGGGATCGCGAAAAATGTTGACATTTGGCGACCAGAAGGTCAGGCCGGTATAGATTTCTCGAATGTCCCGGCGAATTGCCTCATGATGTTTGGCCCTGGCCTCATCAGAGATAGCGACTGCTATCTTGAATATCAGCTCCGGGTTCCAGGTTGCAGCCAGACCGATGGCCTGGGGAAATATGGTCGCCACACCGGCACGGGCAACCCCATGCAGACATTCACTCCACCAATTATAGGCTGGCACGCTCAATCTTTCGATGGCAGGCGCATCATGAAGCATTTGCGCCACCTTTTCTTCCAGGGTCATCTGGCTGACAAGATGGTCAACCCGTTCTTTTATTGGCAGTTCGCTGTTCATATGTTTGTGCATTTAGCTAAAAACTCCTGAGTGATTTAGTCCGATGTATAAAAGCTTATTCAGCGTATTTATGACATTTGACCAGCACATTTGCAATATTAATATTTTCCGGCACTTCCTGTTTGCAGATATCCATAACGAGTGGACACCGTCCGGCAAAGCGGCAGCCTTCTTTCAGGTACTCTTTTTGTTCCGTTTCGTTGAGGTTTACCCTGCCTTCCCAGCGCTTGCTGGGGTCAGCTTTAGGAATTGAATCCCTCAGAAGTTGGGTGTAAGGATGCCTGGGATGCATCAACACTTCCTGAACAGTTCCCATTTCAACGATATTCCCCCGGAACATGACAGCGATGCGATCACTAATATAATAAGCCGTTGCCAGATCATGGGTGATGTACAGCACGCTCATGCCAAACTCGTCCTTGAGCTTTTTGAAGAGATTCACGATAGACATTCTCAAGGAGGCGTCTACCATCGAAACTGGTTCGTCGGCAATCAAAAGGTTCGGGTTGGTCAGGAGCGATCTGGCAATGGAAATTCTTTGAAGCTGTCCCCCAGAAAACTCGCTGGGATATTTCCCGGCAAAATCGCTGTATGCAAGGCCGACTGCTTTGAGTTTCTGGTCGATTAGTTCGACAGTTTCCTTTTTGGTTTTGGCTAATTTGTAGTTTTGAACTGTTTCAAAGAAATATCTATCAACGGTTCTCAAGGGGTTAAATGTGCCAAAGGGGTCTTGAAAGATAGCCTGGACACCCTCGGTAAGCCAGACTTTCTGGTTCTTTGTTTGTTCGTGGCCTTTATGGCGAATGGCTCCGGAGGTTGGCTCTTCAAAGCCCAAAATCATTTTGGCGGTGGTGGTTTTGCCGCAGCCACTTTCACCGGCAAGGGTGAAGATTTCGCCCGGTTTAATGAAAAAAGTGACATCGTCAACGGCCGTTATCTTGACTCTTGAAGTGATGCTCCCCAAGGAGAAAACCTTTTCCAGATGTTCAACCTCAAGCAGCTTGTCCATTTTTTCCCTCCTCAATTAACCAACAGGCAACTTTGCGATGAGAATCTACGGCTGTGTAGTCCGGCATTTTTTCTCGACAAATGTCCATGACCTGGGGACATCGAGGGTGGAAGGGACAGCCGGTTGGGAGGTCGGCCAGCGAAGGAGGGCTTCCGGGGACACTGGCGCGAGGGGTTTTGTCTCCAAACTTTGGCAGGGAGTTAATCAAAAATTGAGTATAGGGGTGAAGCGGTTCGTGGAAGATTCTTTCCGTAGATGCCTCTTCAACAATTTTCCCTGCGTACATAATGCCGATGCGGTCGGCGACATTGGCATGGACGCCCATATCATGGGTGACGAGGATGATCGTATTTTGCAGCTTGCTTTGTATGTCCCTGAGAAGCTGCATAACGCCTCTTTGTACAACGACATCAAGGGCCGTTGTTGGTTCATCGGCAATGATAATCCGGGGCTTGAGCAGCGTCGCCAGGGCGATTGTAACCCGCTGGCGCATCCCGCCGGACAGTTGGTGGGGATAGGCCCCCATGAGGTCTGTTGGCAGACCTAACTCCGCAATATGCTGCCGCGCCATCTTGAGCGTTTCCTCTTGCGACTTGTTAGGGACATGGCTGGAGATGAAATCTTGATAGGTGTCTTTAATTTTGACGACGGGGTTGAGAACGTTCATTGAGCCTTGCGGGACGTAAGAGACAAAATCCCATCGGAGTTTCCTTAACGTCTCTGGGTTGAGAGAGGAGACATCTACCTCTTTGCCGTCGACGTGGTAGAGAACTTTGCCGCCAAGTAGCCGCAGGGGTGGTTCGATAACGGCCGCTAACGCTTTTAGCAGCGTTGATTTCCCGCAGCCGCTTTCACCGGCAATGCCAAATATTTCGTTTTCCCTGATTTCGAGGTTCACTTCATTGACGGCTTTAACTACCTTCTCAGTCCCATGAAGGTCGAGAACATAGAAGGCTTTTAGGGCTTCAGTGCTGAGAATGATTTTATCCATAGTTTCCTTATTAGGTGCCAACGCGCTGGATTCGCGATCTTGGGTCAAGGTATTCGCTGTTGCTGACTGAGAACCAGTAGAGGGCGACGAAGAGCAGCAGCGACAGGACGACCGGGGTTAATACCCACCACCAATGTCCGAGCAGGATCGCCTGATAACTCAGCGCCCAATAGATCAACGTTCCGAGGGTGGGAATGTCCAGGTTGACAAGCCCCAGGATTGCCAGCGTAATCTCCAGCCCGATTGCCCAGGCCATGACATTGATCAGGGTCGCAAAGACCAGAGGGGTGACAAAGGGCATGTACTCTTTTAGCACCAGTCGCAGCGTGCCGGTTCCTGAAAGGATAGCCGTTTGGGTAAAGCCTCGTTCGCGCAAACTCAATATCTCTGAACGGATCACCCGCGCATCCCAGGCCCAGCCGAATAGGGAAAGCATTAGCCCTAATGTTACCAGATTGAGATTGTCCCGAACCAACACGGCCAGCAAAACGATAATCAAGAACAGAGGAACCACGAGGAAGCTGTCGCTCAGGAACATGAGAACCCTGTCGGTGAATCCGCCTTTATACCCGGCCAGCAAGGCAATGGGAATGGTTATTAATCTGGAAACGATCCCGGCAACCAGGGCAACGACCAATGAGTTTCGAACGGCGAAAGCGCTTGTCCAAAAAATATCTATCCCTCTGGAGTCGGTTCCAAGAAGGTATTCCTTTGAAGGAGGCATATCTCTTGGTACGACAGACCAGAGCGTGGGGTCATAGGGGGAGAAGAAGGAGAAACAGGCATAAATAAGCAGGATACAGATGATGACAAAGCTAATTGTGAATCTGTAATCCCGAAAGAGATCCTTGAGAACTTTCATCTTTTCAGTTCCTCAGAAGACGTGATTAGGTGTACCGTATTCTTGGGTCGAAGAGCGGGTATATCAAGTCTATGATCAAAATGGCAGTTGTGATTGCCAGAATCGAAAAAACGGTGATGCCCATGATGAGATTGTAGTCGCCGGTGACGATGGCATTGTAGAGCAAGGTTCCCAGACCGGGATAAGTGAAAACAATCTCTGTAATGAGAGCGCCGCTGAAAATCTGTCCAATGAGCAGACCTAGAGCGGTGATTTGGGGCAGCATCCCGTTTCGGATGACGTAGCGAGTGACGATCCTTCTATCTTTAATGCCGCCGAACTTTGCATATTGAACGAAATCGGCCGCGTTGACATTCTGGACAATTAGTTTCATCGTCTGGAACCAGGCCGCAATACCGAGGATGATAAGGGACAAGGCCGGAAGAAAAGAATGTTTCAGAACATCTAAGATGTAAGACCATGTGAAGGAGGGTTGCCGGCCGATAGCGGCTCCACCGGAAACGGGAAAGATAGGAATAATGTTGCCAAATAAGAGCAAGAGCATAAAGGCAAAGATATAGTAGGGCATTGGCCGAATGATCATGGCCCAGATGTCAATTGCCTTCGACCAACTCTTGCGATTGAAGTATCCGGCCACGCCTCCCAGGATAATGCCTACTGTCCATGAGACGGCCGTTGTAACCGCCAACAAACCAAGCGTCCAGGGCAGAGCGATTTTAATCAATTTGATAACAGGGGTTGGAAACTGAAAGAAAGAGACGCCAAAGTCACCGTGAAACAATCTCTTCCAGAAGTCGAGATACTGGTCAAACATGGAGCCTTCGAGTCCATACATCTCAGTCAGGTCTTCCACCATTGCATCAATTGAAGCAGGGTCTAAGTAGGAGCCTCGTGACCGCAGTTGTGAAATCGTTCTGACGACAGGGTCAGAAGGCAGGAAGCGGGGAATAAGAAAAACGGCCGTGACACCTACAAAGATGACCAATACATACTGAATGAGTCGCGGAATGAGATAGCGCCGTATGAATATCAAAACAATAACCTCCCGTAATCCTCCAGGCAGGGCAAGGAAATTCCCAGGCAGTTGATAGCATTCTTCTGCCTGGGAATTCCTGTTAACATCTATAGCCTGATTATATTACCTTCCGGTTGGTTGCAGGAAGGGCGTCATGTATTTGAACGGACCCCAGTGGGTATACGGTT
>JBAPRX010000609.1:0-2125 GCA_049281335.1 Promineifilaceae bacterium (SeqCode) | reverse complement strand
CGCTTCGGCCGATCTCGACTCAGCCAGAATGGGCGCAAAAATCCGGCAAGCGCAGGCCATGAAAGTCCCCTACATGTTGATTGTAGGGGATCGAGAAGTTTCGGCCGAAACGGTTTCACTGAGGCGGCGGGATGGCTCGCAGGAGAATGGACTGGCGTTTGGGGCGTTTTTAGCAGATGTGAGGGAGAAGATTGGTAGGAGATCGGCCGAATTGTAAGGCGAGGAGAAATAATTAATTCCTGAACTGTTGAATTGGTGAATTGTTAACGAAAGGGTGCTTGCAATTGGATTGGTTGAATAGAAGTTTTTGAGTTATTGCAGGCCATTAGCCGAAGTTCTATACTGTTGGTAGTGTTGGCGTTATGAATTCGTTAATTCTGAGGGTGAAGCATTGAAATGAC
This sequence comes from Promineifilaceae bacterium (SeqCode), assembly GCA_049281335.1. Lineage (GTDB taxonomy): Bacteria > Chloroflexota > Anaerolineae > Promineifilales > Promineifilaceae > JAKEFB01. The sequence goes on along the minus strand of JBAPRX010000609.1, from coordinate 1,724 downwards.
AACTGTAGAAGAAATCAAAAAGGCTGTGTCTGAACTTTCACAAGACGATTTAGCAACTTTCCGTAAATGGTTTTGGGGCTTCGATGCTGAAAGGTGGGATGAACAACTCGAAGAAGATATTGAAGCCGGGAAGTTGGACAAACTGATAGAAGAAGTTCGCGCCGATTTGCGGGCAGGTAGAATAAGGCCAATCGCCTTTGACGATGAGGGGAGGATTGTGCCGGGATGAAGATGTCAAAGATTGAGTCGGCAATGCGGATTGTGCTGGCGTTTAATGAGGCATTTAACCGCCACGATGTGGTGGGGATGATGGCGCTGATGAGCGAGGATTGTGTCTTTGAGAGTCCGGAACCGGCGCCGGACGGGACTGTTTATTCGGGGAAAACGGCCGTTACCCAATACTGGCGCGATTTCTTTGAACAATCGCCCCAGGCCAAAATCGAGATTGAGGAGATTTTTGGGCTTGGAACGCGGTGCATTATGCGCTGGCGGTATGATTGGGGGGAGGGCGCTGGGACAGCAGGGCATGTCAGGGGGGTGGATGTTTTTCAGATTCGGGAAGGAGTGATTACGGAGAAGTTTTCGTATGTGAAAGGGTGATGAATAACGAATTTTGAATAACAAATAACGAATTTTGAATGGGGTTGGTGGGGAAAGGAAGTGGTATGCCGGTAGAACGTGTGAATGGGATTGATTTGTATTATGAGATGGAAGGGGATGGGGAGGCGGTTGTGTTTATTCATGGGCTGGGGTCGAGTTCGCGGGATTGGGAGCAGCAGATGGATTTTTTTGCAGAGCAGTTTCGAGTGGTGGCGCTGGATTTGCGGGGGCATGGGCGGTCGGAAAAGCCGCCGGGGCCATACAGTATGAAGATGTTTGCGGGGGACACGGCCGAATTAATCAAAACCCTGGATTTGGGAGCGGTGCATGTTGTCGGGATTTCGTTAGGCGGTATGGTTGCCTTTCAACTGGCGTTGGACAGCCCGGATTCGGTGAAGAGTCTGGTGATTATTAATTCAGGGCCGGAAGTGGTAGCTCGGACGCTGCGGGAGCGGTGGCAGGTCTTTGTGCGGCGGGCGATTGTGCAGTTCTTGGGGATGCGCCGAATGGGAGAGGTGTTGAGCGAACGGCTGTTTCCAAAGGCGGAGCAGGCGGAGTTGCGGGCGGTGTTTGTGGAACGGTGGGCGGAAAATAACCCAAAGGCGTATATGGCGACATTGAACGCGATTGTGGGGTGGAGCGTAGCAAAACGGATAGGGGAGATTGAGGCGCGGACGTTGGTGATTTCGGCCGATCAGGATTACACCCCGGTAGCCGACAAGGAAGCATACGTGACGCAAATGCAAAACGCTGAATTGGTCGTAATTGAGGATGCGCGGCATGCTGTGACGGTAGAACGGCCGAAGGCGGTGAACGAGGCGGTTATGGGATGGTTGATTAATAGTTAATTGTTGAATTGTTGAACCTGTACTGTTTCAAGCTTCACCTGTCGTGTATGGAAGCCAGCCACTTTGAGATATTGGACGATTAAATGCATAAAAGGGACAAAGAAAAACTTTTCGGCCGTGAAAAAAGGTGTTGTGCTTTTTATGCAGCGGCGGAAGTGGTTCAAGGGTTCAATAAGGACCCGCGCGATGATTGTTGATAGGCAGGCGGTGTATGCTCAAAAGCGCAGTGGTTCACCCACATATGAATTGATTCTGAAAATTCACGGACAATTATTT
>JBAPRX010000608.1:0-6231 GCA_049281335.1 Promineifilaceae bacterium (SeqCode) | reverse complement strand
GCCGAAATACGACTCAACCGGCAGTCCACCGGGACTGCAAACCGAATATTCACATTCGCCGCCAACGTCCCCGGCACATGAAAAGACCAAATAATGTGGTTTCCTAGCATTGCAAATCTCCTTTTTTTAATATTTGAGTTAGTAATTGAGTAATTAATTGGTTGGAATTGGAGCGCAATTACCTAATTACCAATCACAAATTTCTTTTTTGGAGGTGGATGATGCAAAAACATGAAGCGTCAGAGTTGGCGCTGACAGACGTTCAGCTTCAGGACGTCATTGAACGGGCGGAGGTGACGACGCCGGTGCTGGCTTATAAGGTGAGTGGCAATCGGGTTGAACTTCATCTGTTGGGTGGGCCGATTGCCTATGTTGAGGCGGATTGGTTGATTGATTCGGATGAGGCGGTGGAGAAAGCGGCCGAATTATTCGATGATCTGGAGTCTCTGACGCAGGACGCGCTCTATAAGCTGGCCCAGGCGTTGAATATTCGCGGCCGTTCTTCGATGGCGCAGCCAGAGTTGGTGGCGGCGATCAAAAAGAAGCAAGTGAGCAGGTAAGCAAGTAAACAAATGAGCAAGTAGCAAATGGCAAGTGGCAAATTGTGGTTGTTAGCTGCAACTTGCCTCTTGCAACTTGCTATTTCTGGAGGTCTTTATGTCTTACCCTTCTAATTTGAATCCGGCGGCGGAGGCGGAGGCAGTGACGCCGTCTGACTCGGCGAACATTGACCCGACGCGGGGTATCTATGTGGGTACATCGGGTGATTTGCGGGTGATGATGTTGAATGGTGACATCGTTACTTTTTCGAGCCTGGCGGCGGGGATCGTTCACCCGTTGCAGGTCGTCCGGGTTTACAGCACCAGCACGACGGCATCGGAGATTGTCGCGCTGCGATAGGAATGGCCGTTCACGGCCGTAATTGGGTAATTTCAGAGCCGGACTCAGCCAATTACCCAATTACAAGCGGTGTCTTTCGCCGCCAGTTCCCCAATTACTCCTATGCCTCGTAAATATGCTGACAACGCCAAGCCCCCCACCTTTCGCAATTCGCCGTCTGACAGGCTGGCGAAGCGGTTGATGCTGCTGATTATCTTCCAGGCGGTTCGGGATGCGGAAGGCCGGGATGATGTGACCCCTATGGAGCGGGAAGATGCGATCCGGTTTCTGAATTCGGATGACTTTTACTTCTTCTGTGACTATTTGGGAATTCGGCCGAGTCTGGCAAGGAAAATAATAAATATTGAATAACGATTTGTGAACTTTGAACTGGTAATCGGGGAATTGCGATTTGCCACTTGATATGAGGTTATTATGCAGATTGGGATTGGAATTGATTTGACGAATGAAACGGCCGAAAACGAGTTGACGCTGCTGTTGAACGATGCGTTTACCAACGACCGTTCGGCCGGGAGTGTAGATGGCACATCGGCCGAACCTGGTCCCGGCACACGAACGGTGGTGGATTCGGCCGGAACGAAGCTGTCAATCAGTGGGTCGGAGCTGGTTTTTGTCGGTGGCAGCAGCCTTGACCCCGGTATTTGGTATGATGCCCTGGATAGGGAGGCGGGATTATGCCTGCTGGTTGGCAAAATTAACTTTGACGACAATCTCCGGTTCCATATCGGATTTGCGTCGTCAAGCGGTGGAACACCAGGAGATGTTCGGCGAGAGGCTGCCACCCTGTCAACCAATGATCAGGTTTCGCTGAATCTGGCCTCCTGGCCTGCGGGAGCCGCTGACTACACAATTGCCATTGTCCTACGGCCGACTGGCGGCTATCTGTTGTTCAAAGAGTCCGGCACGACCTGGAAATTGACCTGGGTGGAGGACACCGGCACGGCCGATCCCGTTTATCCGGCCCTTGCTGACAAAAATGGCACCGATTGTACGGTTGATGAGGTGAAAGCGGCCGTTTTAGGGGCTGGTTTTGGCGGTCAATATGACCTGGCGACCTCCCGGCTGGCGGGCAGCCGCAGCAGCGGCGACACCTATACCCATGAAGCCGATTTTGTGCAGCGGGCGACTGTTACGACGGTTCCGGCAAGCGGCGCTGTCCGTATTGATTTCCGAATTCAAGATTCGGACAATCTCTGGTCGTGGACGGTGAACGGCAGCGGCGACTTGAGCCTTTCTGAGCGAATTGCAGGAACGAATACGGTGCGGGGAACGGCCGCAGCCGCCATTGCCAACGGCGAAGCGGTAACGGTGGTTGCAGATGACGAAACGATCAACATTCATGACGGCGGGGGGACTGCTTCTCGAAAGATCAATTACAGCTCGGCGGCAAACTTCAAAATAGAGACAGCCGGGGAGATTCAGACGATTCCTGGCTCCGGGGCAGTTTCTGATGTGGAATGCTACCCTCGAATTTTGTCCGGGGCCGACCTGGCAGCGGTGGAGGCGCTTGAAAATGGCTGAAATAATTATCCAAATCTTGACCGGCTACCGGGAAGTGGACGGCGACAATTGGCCCGCTGTTTGGGTGGATTATCCGCCGCAAAGTGGCACTGACCGGACCGGTATCCGCCGCCCGCCGCCCAGTCCCAATACGATTGTGGTGGAATGCGGCTATGAAACGGCCGTTTTGAGCCAGATTACGGCCGATCCCCGGTATGGACTGGCTGCGATATTGTGGCAGGCGGATGAGGGGACGATTCGGCCGGTTGACGTGCCGAACGCGGCCGAGTTCGCCGCGCTGCGGGCAAAACTGGTGGCTTTGGGCTGGCGAACAGTTGAGATTGATGCGGCGATTGGAACCGTTGTAAACGGCCGAAGCCGGGCAGAGTTGGCGGAGGCGATGATTGGATGGCTGCGGGGGAATGAGCAGGAGAGATTGGTGATTGGGTGATTGGTAATTGGGTGATTGGGTTGTTTAGCCATAATCAACCCAATCAACTAATAACCCCCCGGAGGGATAACAATGACAACGCTTGAGACGCTTATTGACCAGGTTGAGGCTGACCTGGGAGACAGTGGGAATACTGTTTGGGCAGCGGCTGATATTGAACAATGGCTTCGTGATGGGATTGCGGACTATTCGGACTATTTCCCGCGCATTTTGACGGACGAGATTACGACTTCGGAGGATGTGCGGGAATATGATCTGACGGCCGATTTTTCGGCCGTTATCAGCGTTGAATATCCAACGGGGGAGGAGCCGCCGGTTTATTTGAAAAGACGGCCGTATACCGATTCCGACTTTTGGAATGAAGATAGGTGCTATGATATTTTGCCGCGAGGGGATGATACGGCCGAGAATGTGCTGTATATCTCGACCAAACCGGCTGACAGCGAGACGATAACGGTACTGTATCAGGCGGTTCATGATAACAGTATCGCTACCAGCGGCACGCTGACCGTTCCGGCTCGTCACCATTACATCTTACGCGCTTATGCTCGCTGGAAGGCAACAGAGCAGCGGGCGGCGGCTGAAGAGGGCGACCCCACCAGCAACAGTTCGCTTCTGATGTCGCAACTGCAAACGAATGCGCGGCGCTGGAAAAGCGAATATCTGAATGCGCTGGCAAAGGCGATTCAGGCAGGGCTGGGACAAAGCCGGGTGGTGAGTTGGGCAAATACGGCCGAGGAGACGAAACGGATATATTGAAAACTTCCCGGAAGTTGCTCATAAGCAAATTATCAGTGAGAGAAACTTCCGGGAAGATTGGCAGTTGTAGATTAAGAAATCAATCGGATAAAGAACGCAAAATCAAGTAAGATGTGTCATTTCGAGCGGTTTTTTCTACAGCCTTCCCAATAAAAATCAAGGTCAGCGAGAAATCTTTCAGATAGCAGTTGCAAACAAGGCTCTATTAATCAAAGCTGAAGGATTCCTCAAGTCGCTTGTTGTGATTGGGAGTGTTGGGTTAATGAATGACGCTCCTTTCGGAATGATAAATGGAAGGTTTCTCGCATTTATTACCTGTTTTAAAAATTACATTACAAAAAGATTGAACCATTTCTTTTCAGTGCAAGAACGGGGAGCGTTTAGTCGGGCTGCTTCAGGACAACGGGGATCCAGGCCCGGACTTTAATCTCTATGTTATACGGAATAATTATCGGGGGGCCAAAGCCGTTGGTGACGGTCAGGGTAATGGTCTTCGGGCCGGGGATGAGCCAGGTAAAGTCGGCCGTATCCGTCAGTCCGCCGGTATGGGTGATGGGGGATTGTCCGCCCGTTTCCCAGATATAGGTGATAGGCTGGGTGGTCGTCAACGGGAAGGTTGTGGCGGTGAAAGTGTAAGCGGTCTGAATGACTCCTTCCGTTGGCCCGTCAATGACCGCCCCGGTTAATGGGACGTTTATCAAGATGGTGTGGGTAACAACCACCGGTTCCTCGGCCACATTACTGGCTGTCAGGCGGATGGTTTTCGGGCCGGGGATGAGCCAGGTAAAGTCGGCCGTGTCCGTCAGTCCGCCGGTGTGGGTGATAGTTGGCTGTCCGAAGGTTTCCCAAACATAGGTGATAGGGAGCGTCGTTGTTATCGGATTGGTTGTAGCGGTGAAGGTGTAACTGTTCTGAATCAGGCCACTGTCTGGCCCTTCAATGGCTGCCCCGCCGATGGGGACGTTAATTTGGATGATGTGACTGGTGACAACCGGCGGATCGGCAACATTACTCACGGTTAGGGAAACGGTCTTTTCTCCGGGGGAGTTCCAGGTAAAAGCGGCCGTATCGGTCAGGCCGCCGGTATGGGTAATAGGGGATTGTCCGGCCGTTTCCCAAACGTAAGTGATGGGCAAAGTGGCGGTCAAGGGATTGGCAGTGGCCGTGAAAGTGTAGCTGTTCTGAATCAGACCACTATCCGGCCCTTCGATAGAGGCATTGGTTACCGGCACAAGGATTTCGATGGTGTGGGTCACGACAACTGGTGCTCCAACCGCATTATCTGCCGTGAGGGTGACGGTTTTTTCTCCGGGGGTGTTCCAGGTGAAAGCGGCCGTATCGGTCAGACCACCGGTATGGATAATAGATGGTTGCCCGGTTGTTTGCCATGTATAGGTAATCGGCAGTCCGGCGGTTAAGGGGCTGATGGTGGCCGTGAAGGAGTGGCTGGCATTGACCAACCCTGCTGTTGGCCCTTCGATGGTGGCGTTGGTTACGGCCGTTGGCAATTGACCGCAGCTTTCATCCAGCCCAACCAGTTGCAGCAGCAGCCAGTTGTTGGTACTGTATCCCAGCACTCGGAACAGGCCAAAACCGGACATCTGGTATTTGCCGCTGCCGGATGCGCCCGAAGTAGAATCCCAAAGTGGCAGGCGCAGGGTTCGGCCGGTGTTAATGTGTTCTTCCAACTGTGACCGCACGAAACTGTTGAAGCCGCCAGAGATGGTATCCTGAGCGACGTAGTCTCCAATGTGCATCTCCTTGTCAGTGTCGTCGCCAACCTCTGAGAAACCGCGATAAGGTGTCACCCCAATCGGAAAAGTTCCTGAATCACCGACATGGTAGAGATAATCGTGGCTGTTTCCGGGATAGGTCAGGCTGGTGGCGAGAATGTTGCCACTGGAGAGAGTGTTGATGTATTGGTTCCATTTGAGCCAGTCAAAACCATCGGCCGAAAAAGCGCCGTAATTCAACACAAAGACCTGTCCTTCAATGTCGGCCAACAAGGGAGAAGTTGATCCGCCCGATGGCTGATGGATGAATTCGTTCCAGGTCGGCCGATTCGCGCCGGTGGGATAGGTAAAGGTGGGATAGATAGAATTTTCGTAGGTGGATTGTGTCACCGTGCGAACGCCCTGCTCGATGGTGATGGGGAAGGCGGTGCAGCCCTGAGTTGGGTTGCCGGGGGGCGGCTCTGGCAGCCGCATGTGCCAGAGATAGGTGTCGGAGAAACCGGCATCGTAGCTGGCCATAAGACGGCCGCCGTAGAAGGGGGTGCAGACCATCATTTGGTCGGGATCACTCGGATCAGTACAGGCGTCGCTCAAGGTGGGGATGTCAATGCGGTAAGGGGGATCTATAAATACGTTGTTGCAATTTCCGATAACGCAGCGGCCTGTCTCTCCATCTGGGTCCGGGTCTGACCCGGAAAAGGTTAACCGGTAATCACTCTGGGCGATTGTGTCAAAGTAGAAGCGAATGGGCGGGGCGCTGCCCGTATCGCTGTCAAACAGGCCAACATAGACAGATTGACCGGCGTATTCCGGCCCGATATAGCCTAATGGGATTTCTATTCTGGGGTTTTGGGTTGAGTTAGTGAGTTTATCTCCTAATGCGGCCGT
>JBAPRX010000607.1:0-3051 GCA_049281335.1 Promineifilaceae bacterium (SeqCode) | reverse complement strand
ACCTACCTCCAAAGAGGAAATGCCAGAGACACTATCGACTGAACCTGCGGAAGTTGAGCCTGCTATGCCTTTGGCTGAACTTGTCGAAGCCAAATTTGTCGAAACCATATTTTCCGAAACTGAATCTACTGAACCGGCGGTTGAGCTTGCCGAAGTTGGGCCTGTCGAGGCAGAACCAGTCGAAAACAACCCTGTCGAAGCCAGGTTTACCGAAACCGGGTCTGCTGAAACGTTGGCTGAGGCCGTCGTAGCTAAATCTGCCAAAGCCGAACCGCTTCCCCCTCAAGAACCGTTACCGGCTATTACAACCTCCGTGATGAAAGAGGGGCCATCACCTGCGGCTATTTTAGTGACCCTTGTTGTATTAATTATCAGCTTTGTGGTTAGTGGCTATGTGCTGCGCCATCCTTTCAGCAGCGTTGTCGTTTATCTACCAACCAACACCCCTGTTCCACCAACACCAACTCTGACGCCAACCAACAGCCCGACCCCAACCGGAACCATTCCACCAACCGAAACACCAACCGATACCCCAACCCCCTTACCGACCGATACGCCCAAGCCACCGCGCTTTCATACCGTTGAAGCCAATGAGACCTTATTTGGTTTGGGGCTTTTTTATGGCGTCACCGCTGACAGTATTGCCGAGGCAAATGGCCTCCCGCCTGGTTCCGGTATTCAAGTGTCCCAAGACTTGGTGATTCCCTGGCCCACAGCCACGCCTCCTCTGGTTCCGATTGAAGTGGAAGTGGGTGGGCAGAGCGTTATTGCAGATCCAACAGACTGCCAATTTTACGAGATTCAGTCAGGCGATACCCTTTTTGGTATTGCTTCCAGCAGCGGCGTTGATTTAAGGGCTTTGTTGGCTATTAATCGTCTGAACGACCAGGTTGTCTTACAGCCTGGGGACGAGATTTGTATCCCGAAGATTATTCGTGATGGGATTTTGCCTTCAACGCCTGGCCCTTCCCCAACGCCAACCCAAACCCCACCACCGAAGGGGCCGCAGCTTTTATACCCAATTCAGAATTCTGTTGTGGAACCGCCGGAAGGGCCGCTGGTTTTGCAGTGGGCAGCCGTTAAAGACCTGATGCCAATAGAGTGGTACATGGTGGAAGTCACCGATCTCTCCGCACCAGACAGCCATCCAATGCGGGGCTTTACCCGACAGACAGCCTTTCGTGTACCATCAGCGTGGCGACCAGACGTTGTAGAGACGCATCTCTTCCGTTGGCAGGTGTCAATTGTGCAGGTCACAGGCGAACGAGACGATGGCTCCTTCATTTATACTTTCGGCGGAAATGCCAGTGAACCAGATTTCTTTAACTGGCTGGGCGACGTCTCCACACCCCCGCCAACCGCTACCTACACTCCTTCACCAACCCCCACACCTGAATCAAATTCGTAATTGGCTTGACCGTCCACCTTGAATGAACTTAGTCGATTAGGTTGGGTGGAAAACCCTTAATCAATCCAATCAACTACCAACTCCAACTACAAAAACGGATTATACCGCCGTTCGTCTGCAATCGTCGTCTCTGGGCCGTGTCCTGGGAAAACGCGGGTTTCGTCGGGCAGCGTCATCAACTCCTCCTGGATGGAGTTCATCAAGGCATCATAATCACTGTCGGGAAAATCGTAACGGCCGATACTCCCTCTGAATAGCACATCGCCATCAAAGATAACGTTGTACTCTGGCAGATAGAAGCTAACATGGCCGGGGGCGTGGCCGGGTGTGAACAAGGTGTGAAGTTTCAATCTGCCTACTTCAATAACCTGACCAGGAGTTAATAGTTCGTCCGGTGGGGGTGGCGGTTTAATTGTTACGCCGAAGAAAGAAGCCATCATCTTGGCCTGACTCAGCATATCAACGGCATCGGCGTGAATATAGATGGGAGCGCCTGTTATCTCCTTCAGGTCGGCCAACCCGCCTACATGATCGAAATGACTATGGGTGATCAAAATGTGGCTGACTTGCCAGCCGTCTTCTTCAACGGCTGCAGCAATTCCCGGCCCATTCCATGAGGGGTCAATAACGGCCGCTTGCAATGTTTCTTCACAACCCACCAGATAACAGTTTGTCTCTAACGGGCCAAGGGAAAATTGTCGAATCTGTATCATTTGAGTGCGTCCAATAAATAGTGGTTTCCTGCCTTCACCATATGAAATGACAGGCAAAGAGACCGGTTTGTTACGCTATTTTATCCAGCAGAAGAAACGCTTGTGTCGTTCCCTTCCCTTTCACCTCAATCTTACCGCGTAGTTTGAAGCGGTATTCATCTTTGAGTTTTTCATAGGTACTGGAAGTAACCTGGATAGCTCCGGCAAGGCCATGTGATTCCATACGGCTGGCAATATTCACTGTGTCGCCCCAAAGATCATAGGCGAACTTCTTCGTTCCGATCACCCCGGCGACAACCGGCCCGGTTGCAATGCCAATCCGCATTTCAAACGGTTGTTTGTTGGTGCGGTTAAAACGGCCGATGGCATCCTGCATAGCCAAAGCCATTGAAGCGACCGCTTGAGCATGATCTTCTCTCGGCGTTGGCAGTCCGCCAACCACCATATATGCGTCGCCAATGGTCTTGATCTTTTCCAATCCATGCTGTTCGGCCAGCCTATCAAATGTTGAAAAGATATTATTTAGCAAAGCGACTAATTCATTCGGGGGAAGTTGGGAGGCCAGGGGAGTGAAATCAACGATGTCGGCAAATAAAACGGTGACATCATTGAAGATGTCCGCCACGACCTGGTTGCCATTTTTCAACTGTTCGGCAATGGGGGCGGGAAGGATATTTAACAGCAATCGTTCAGAACGTTCCTGTTCGATCTCTAGTTCTTGCAGGTATTGTAGTTGCAGGTCGTGGAACCGTTTTTTATCCAATGAGGCGTTAATACGGGCGCGAAGCAGGACCGTGTTGAATGGTTTTGTCAGGTAATCTTCTGCCCCCAGCTCAATGCAGCGAACAACACTGTTCATATCGTCCTTGGCTGAAATGACAACAACTGGAATTCGCCGCTGAATTTTGCTTGCTTTGAGGTGTTCAAGAA
>JBAPRX010000606.1:0-13065 GCA_049281335.1 Promineifilaceae bacterium (SeqCode) | reverse complement strand
GCTGTTGGCGGCCGATGTCGCCATCGTATCCGACACCCATATTCTATCCCCGGATCAGCCTGCCATCGTCTACGGACTGCGTGGTATGTGCTACGTTTTTCTGGATGTCACCGGGCCGCGCCGGGATTTGCACTCTGGCTCTTTCGGCGGTGGGGTAGACAATCCCCTCAATGCCATAAGCCACATGATTGCTCGGCTGAAGGACGACGAAGGGCATATCTTAATTCCGGGCTTTTATGACGCGGTTCGGCCGCTTTCGGATGAAGAACGCCAGTTGTTGGCAAAACTTCCTTTCAATGAAGCAGAGTGGCTCAGTGAAAACGGCGCTCCCCAAAGCTGGGGCGAGCCAGAATTTACCCTCGTTGAACGGTTGGGCGCACGGCCGACTTTAGATGTGAACGGTATTATTGGCGGATACACCGGCGAAGGCATGAAAACAGTCTTACCATCCAAAGTTCACGCCAAAATATCTATGCGCCTTGTTCCCGATCAAGACCCGGAAGAGATATTCAAGCTGTTCCGCGATTACGTACAGGAAATTGCCCCCCCGTCTGTCCGGGTTCGCTGCCAGTTTATGCACGGCGCTACAGCCAGCATAACCGACTATAAGATATCGGCTATTCAGGCCGCCGCCAGCGCCTACCAGCAGGTTTTCGGCCGAGAACCGGTCTACATTCGGGAAGGTGGTTCCATTCCCGTTGTCGGACTGTTTCAGGAACATCTAGGTTTGGAGACGGTCTTAATGGGCTTTGGTCTCCCCGACGACTGCATCCATTCCCCCAATGAACGGTTCTATCTGCCCAACTTCTTCCGGGGCATCGAAACCGCTATCTTGTTTTTTGATGAATATGGCCGTGCTTCGCTGGCTCGATCAGGACAGTAAACTACTGCTTACGGAGAATGAACGAGCCGAAAAATTAGCGGCCCAGCTATCAGCATTTGGAATCGGACCAGAACTCTAGCGTCCGGTCTGAATCTTCCCTGATCCCACTGCGAATGCATGGGGCATTGCGGCCGTATTATAAGCAACGCCAACCGTATGGCGGCTGTCAATGGCGATCAGCCCGCCAACTCCCTTGACTCGTTCCTCTAACAATTGTAACGCAGCCCGACAGGCTTTTTCGGCCGAAAGACCGGCTGCCACAAAGTCGCAGACCTGTTTGCTGACCAGCACTTTCATGAGTGCCTCCCCATACCCGGTTGCGCTGACTGCCGCCGTCCAGTTATCGGCATAACCACCGGAGCCAACCAGCGGACTATCGCCCACCCGGCCCGGCCGTTTTTTGCGCGTTCCACCGGTCGAAGTTGCCGCAGCCAGGTTGCCGTAGGCGTCCAGGGCAACCGCACCCACCGTATCGCCCATTGCGCCCGGCTCAGTGAAAATCTCGGCCGTTTCATAATCTGGTTTTGATTTCAACGCCAGGTACATTTCTCGTTCCGCCCCCACCAGCAAATCTTCGGGCTGGCACCGTGCGAACCCGATTAAATCGGCAAACAAATCGGCCCCCGAACCGACAAAGAAGTTGTGTTCGCTTTCATCCATAACAAGTCTGGCGAGGCTGATGGGGTGACGCACCCGTTGAACGGCAGCAACCGCCCCCAGATTCAAGGTTGCCCCATCCATGATCAAGGCGTCCATTTCAACTTCCCCAACGGCATTCAAATAGCTGCCCACACCGGCATCAAGACAAGGCGCATCTTCCAGAATGTTGACAGCTTTTTCAACAGCATCAAGCGCCGAACCGCCCGCCAGCAGGACCGCCTGGGCAGCAGAAGCGGCCGTTTCACACGCCTCCAGTCCTTCTGATATGCGGTCAGACTTCAGATCCCAGGCTCCGGCCCCGCCATGAACGACAATAATCGGTTGAATAGACTGGCTGTTTCCAGTTCGTGTTGTCAACTTTATCCTCGAACCAAATTAGAGATGTCGAGTACCAGATAAGAGGCCAGCAGCACAAAGGCCGGCAGGGCCAGGGTCATATAACGCCAGCGATAACTGTAGTTAATCTTCCACATTCGGCGCAGGCTGGCAATGATGGCAATCATGGCGGCAATATTCACAATCATCGTTAGCCCTAAAGCCCAACTGGCAGCAATGCCCAGAATAGGCAGGACAAAGGGCAGGATGGCATACTGTAAGATGCAGCGAACGGCGCTGAAAGCCAGGGAGTAACCCATGACTCTTTCTGATTTCTTACCGGGAATAGTTTCATCGGCCACTATCTCCGGGGTGACAAACAAGAGACGGCCGACAAGGGGATCAAGGCGGTTAATACTATTTTCCATAGGCTGATTTTATGCCATTTGATTCTAAGAAACAACAGTTGACACGCCCCCCCCGTCTGTTATAATACTTTTTCGTGCTATTCCTCAGTAGCTCAACGGCAGAGCATCCGGCTGTTAACCGGACGGTTGTTGGTTCGAATCCGACCTGAGGAGCCAGAAAGAGATAAAGCGGCTGTGAAAACAGCCGCTTTTTTATTTCCCCGCCCACCCGATGTATAATCCCTATAGTCAGTGAAGAGTGAAAAGCAGGCAGTAAAAAGTCTACTTTTCGCTGTTGACTGCCCGCTTTTAACTTATTACTTTTTACTACTCACAGTATCTTGAGGAGTACACAATGGCTAATTTTGACCTGATGCGGGAGCTTGCGAAGAAAGAGGGGGGAAAGATTGTCCTACTGGTTATGGATGGGTTAGGGGGCTTGCCGATGGGCGACCACGCTCAAACCACACTGGAATATGCCAATACACCCAATATGGATCGGCTGGCGGCCGAAGGGTGTCAGGGCTTGAGCCACCCGATTACACGCGGCGTCACTCCCGGCAGCGGCCCGGCTCATCTGGCGTTGTTTGGGTATGACCCTGTCGCTGTCCCTGTTGGTCGAGGCGTCCTCTCTGCCCTTGGGATTGGCTTTGACCTGCATGATGACGATGTTGCCGCCAGGGGTAATTTCTGCACCGTTGATCAAAATGGTCTTATCACTGACCGGCGAGCAGGGCGAATCAGCACTGAGTTGGCTTTGCCACTGGTTGAGAAACTGAGCAAAGTCCAGGTGGACGGCGTCCAGGCATTCGTTCGATCTGTGAAGGAGTACCGTTTCATGCTGGCTCTTCGTGGCGAGGGACTAAATGGGGCGATTGACGACACCGATCCACAGGTGACGGGCGAGCCGCCCTTGCCGGTGACTGCACTGAAACCGGCAGCGGAACGAACGGCCAAGCTCCTGCAAGCCTGGGTGGACAAAGCCCATGAGGCTTTGAAAGGCGAACACCCGGCAAACAGCTTTGTCCTGCGTGGCTTCGCCCAAGACCCCAAGCTGCCGAAATTTGACGACGTGTACAAGCTCAAAGCCGCTTGTGTAGCCGTTTACCCCATGTATAAAGGCGTCTCTAAACTAGTCGGTATGGACGTTTTGGAAACGGGCGCTGATTATACGCCAGAGGACGAGTTCCAGGTCGTGGCCGACCATTGGAACGATTACGATTTCTTCTTTGTTCATATTAAACCAACCGATAGTCGCGGGGAAGACGGCAACTTTGAGGCGAAAGCGGCCGTTATCGAACAGGTAGATAAAGCCCTGCCCAGCTTGTTGGCTCTCAGTCCCGACGTTTTGGTCATTACCGGCGATCACTCCACACCCGCCCGCCTGAAAAGCCACTCCTGGCATCCCGTTCCAACCCTGCTTTGGGCGCCTGCCTCCCACCTGCCCGACCTGACTGATCACTTTGGAGAACGGGAAGGTCAGCGCGGCGGCCTGGGCCAGTTCCCGGCCAATGAACTGATGCCAATGGCCCTGGCCCACGCCCTGCGATTGGAGAAGTACGGGGCATAAATACTGGCAAGAATGGAGGTAAGACAATGTCACCCTCCCCCTCTTTCAAAATAACGCGGCGGCGTTTCTTGGAAGCGCTGACGTTGGCTGGCGCTGGCATTTTGGCTGGTAAAGTAGTTGGTGAGTCGCTTTCCGACCAGACGGACAGCGCCAGCAGCGGCTCGTTTGAATCTCTGCTGCCATTGATCTTTGCGCCTGGTGACCGGATCAAACACATTCTCATTTTCATTCAGGAAAATCACACATTCGATAGTATGTTTGCCGACTTTCCAGGGGCGAACGGCCGTAATGCCGGGCAGCGCTGTCTGGATGCCCTCCCCTACGACCCGCCGCACTCCCATACGGCCGCAATCTCAGGGAGCAGCGCCACCACCGAAGCCTCCAATTGTTCATATAAGGAGGAAGATATTCCCAACTACTGGCGGCTTGCCAGGACTTTTGCCCTTTGTGACAACTACTACAGTGATGTACGTGGCCCTTCTCATCCCAATTACTACATGATGATTGCCGGGCAGACCCCGATTATCGAGCCGCCCCAGCCGACCGACCTATGCCCTGATTTTTGTCTTGACCTTCGCGTTCTGGCGAATCTGCTCGATGAACACGACATTACCTGGAAGGATTATGGTGGCATATTCTCCAGCATCGAAAGCCTGTATCAACGGCCAGAGGTCATGAACTTTCACGACGAACAATATTTCATTGATGCTGCCAACGGGACACTGCCCCAGGTGGCATGGCTGAACTCTGACTTCTTGATTAATGGTTACGTCAAAAGCGGCCACCCACCCGCCAGCATGTGTGGTGGGGAAAATTACGCCGTGCAAGTCCTGAACGCCGCCATGAGCAGCCCCCAATGGCCCGAAATGGCCGTTTTCCTGGTCTGGGATGATTGGGGTGGTTTTTACGACCACGTTGTGCCGCCAAATGTCGAACTGTGGCACGATGGGACCCTGTTTCGTTACGGCTATCGCATACCGGCCATTGTCGTCAGCCCCTTTGCTCGGCCGGGTTATGTCTCTCATCTCCTTAATTCAAATATCAGTCTCATGCGCTTTGTAGAAGCTATATTTGATCTCCCGCCTTTAACAGAACGAGACGCCAATGCCAACACGATGCTCGACTGCTTTGATTTTTACCAGGAGCCGCTTGAGCCAATAACCCTGACACCCCGACAATGCCCACCAAATCAGGCATAAATCTAAAGGTACTTTTCAGGTGACAGTCACTTTGCTTAAAGGTAGTACAGCAGTAGAAACTAGTTTGAAGTGACTGTCACCTGGTATGAAGAAAAAGGTTCCATGCGCCCTACACTGAATATCTTGTCGGATGAGCAAATTGAAAAGATACTGGACGAAGCAAAAAGGATTCTGTCCGAAGTTGGTATTGAAGTCAGAGGGGCAGCTTTACGCGGCCGTTTACTGGCTCATGGCCTGAAACTGGATGAAGCAGGAACCAGGGTGCTTTTTCCCCCGGAAGTGGTCGAACGAGCCATTGAAACGTCGCCCCGTTCTTTTACCCTCTATGATCGAAACGGCCGACCGCACGCCGACCTGGGCGATAACCGTGTCCACTTTGTCCCCGGTTCCAGCGGCTTGAAAGTCCTCGACCACCGCACCGGAGAAACCAGGCTGGCAAACACGGCCGACTTCACCGAATATGTCCGGCTGGCCGACGGTCTGCCCCATATCGCCTATCTCGCCACCGCCTTTTCAACCAACGACGACATCGATCCCCAGGTTTCCGATGCCTGGCGTCTCTATCTATGCCTGATTCATTCCCTCAAGCCGGTCGTCTCCGGAGCCTTCACCGAGCATGGCGTTCCCCGCATGGCCCAGATGATGCAGTTATTCCGCCATGACCGGGCCGATTTGATCGCCCGGCCAATGGCTGTCTTTACTATCACCGCCACCGGCATGTTTCGCTACAGTGAGGACTCCTGCCAGAACCTCCTCGACTGCGTGGAGTGGGGGATCCCCATCGAAGTTGTCCCCGTTACCTTGATGGGCTTGATTGCCCCCGTTACGGTCATGGGAGCGGCCGTTTTCCATGCGGCCGATGTCCTCGCCGGTTTGACAATGGCGCAGATCATTCGTCCCGGTGCGCCCGTCCTCTTCGGGGGTGCGCCCGCCGCCTTCCACATGAAAGCCGCTACCTCTCCCATGATTGCCGTCGAAGCCCTTCAGCTAGACATGGCCTACGTAGCCGTTGCAAAATCCTTAAGGCTGCCGACGCAGGGCTATCTGGCCTTGAGTGAGGGGAAGTTTCTCGATGCCCAGGCCGGGGCCGAAACCTATGGCAGCGCCATGCTGGCGGCATTGGCCGGAATCAACTCCGTCTCCGGCCCTGGAATGCTCGATTATGTGATGGTTTTCAGTCTCGCCAAACTACTCTTGGACGATGAGTGGTGCGGCCATGCCCTCCGTCTGGTGCGGGATGTTCAGCTCAAGGAAGACATCCCAACCATCCCTCTCGTTCGTGATTTGCTGGCCGAGCAGCATCTCATAACGGCCGAACACACCCTCAACCATTGGCCCTCCGAACTCTACTTGCCAGGCCCAACCCTCGACCGCGACAACAGGGAAAACTGGGTCAAGGCGGGCAGCCCCTTATTAGAGGATCGGGTCCATGCGGAGTTAGAACGGCGGCTGGCAGCCTATGAAGGACTCGAAACAGAGCCACAAATTTCGGCCGAAATGGCAAACATCATCCAGTCTGGCATGACTAGCAAACGGCCGTTACCAGCGATTCCCCCCATCCCCAAACAACAAACGGCCGACACCGGTCGCCACCGCCGCCGAACCCGCCGCAGCACAAACTAAGTCGGTAATTACGCAATTACCCAATTACGCAATTACCAAATTACCAAACCGCCAACTTATTTGCGACCAATTACTAAGGAACTGCCGGCAGCAGCTGCTCCAGCTTTTTAAACTAAAATGGCCGATTCAATAACTGAACCGGCCATTCAAATCGAGAGGTATTTCTATCTACCTCGCTTGTAGCGGAGAGAGAGGGATTCGAACCCTCGACGGCTTTCACCGTACACGATTTCCAATCGTGCGCACTAGACCAACTATGCGACCTCTCCTTGCATACTTGAACCTGGAATTATAACAATCGTGATTCGGTTTGCAAACGTTTTGCCCTTTTACTGAAACATGCGAAGATAGTAAACATGAACGTTTTACCTGGACAAAGTTTTCCAATCGGAGCCACTGTGACACCGGATGGCGTGAATTTTTGCGTCTACTCCAGAGATGCAACGGCGATAGAACTGCTGCTTTTTGAAAAGGTAACAGATTCTGAACCGTCTCATGTGATATACCTTGACTCCCAAATCAATCGGACTTTCCATTATTGGCACATATTTATTCCGGGTTTGGAAGCGGGACAAATTTATGCTTTTCGTGCGCATGGCGCTTTCTTGCCCAATAAAGGGCTGCGCTTTGACGGAACCAAGCTGCTTCTGGACCCGTATGGGAAAGCGGTGGCAGTCCCACCGACCTACAATCGAAAATTAGCCGCCTTACCGGGGAACAACGCTGGCTCCGCCATGAAAAGCATCGTAGCTGACCTGGACACCTACGATTGGGAAGGGGATAAGGCACTGAAGCAGCCCTTTAACCGGACGATTATCTACGAGATGCACGTCGGTGGATTCACCCGCCATGCCAGTTCCGGTCTTTCAAAGGAAAAACGGGGAACCTACGCCGGGTTAATTGAAAAAATCCCCTATCTGCTTTCTTTGGGTATTACGGCCGTTGAACTCCTGCCCGTCTTTCAATTTGATGAACAGGAAGCGCCAGGCGGATTGACCAATTACTGGGGCTACAACCCTGTTTCCTTTTTTGCGCCTCATGTTGGCTACTGCGTCGAGCAGGAGCCGCTTGCCGCCCTGGACGAATTTCGGGATATGGTGAAGGCGCTGCATCGGGCGGGTATCGAGGTGATTTTGGATGTGGTCTATAACCACACGGCCGAAGGAGACGAAAGCGGCCCGACCTTTTGTTTCCGGGGTTTTGCCAACAATATTTACTACATTCTGGAAGAAAACAAAGCCTATTACGCCAACTACAGTGGAACCGGCAACACACTAAATGCAAACCGCTCAGTTGTTCGACGCATGATTGTAGATAGTTTGCGCTATTGGGTGGCGGAGATGCACGTGGACGGCTTCCGCTTCGATCTGGCTTCCATTCTTTCAAGGGACGAGACAGGACGGCCGTCTGGCCGCCCGCCCATTCTCTTTGACATCGAGACAGACCCCGTTTTAGCCGGGACCAAGCTCATTGCCGAAGCCTGGGACGCCGCCGGACTGTACCAGGTGGGTCAATTCATCGGCGACTACTGGCGGGAGTGGAACGGGCAGTTCAGGGACGACGTTCGCGCATTCGTGAAAGGCGATGCCGGGTATGTCCCCAAAATTGCCAACCGTTTCCTCGCCAGTCCTGACCTGTACGAACATAAGAGTCGAGAGCCGGAACAAAGCATCAACTTCATTACCTGTCATGATGGCTTTACGCTGAACGATCTGGTTTCTTATAATGAAAAACACAATAAAACCAATGGGGAAAATAACAGGGACGGCCATAACCAAAATTTTAGCTGGAACTGTGGGATTGAAGGCCCAACCAACGATCCTGAAATAGAGCGTTTACGTATTCGCCAGATTAAGAATATGCTGGCTATAAACTTGCTGGCCCTTGGCGTGCCAATGATTTTGATGGGAGATGAAGTCAGACGTACCCAGATGGGGAACAACAACGCCTACTGTCAGAATAACCCAATTAGCTGGTTAGACTGGACTTTTTTGGAGAAAAACGCCGAGGTTTTCCGTTTTGTGCAAAAGATGATCCGCATCCGGTCCGGCTTAGGTGTTTATAAGGACGCCCACGACCGCTCATTGGGTGAGTTCTTACACCAGGCTGGCGTAGATTGGCATGGAACAAAGCTAAATCAACCCGATTGGAGCCATGAATCTCGTCATCTAGCCTTCGGGGTTCGCGGCCGAAATCGCCAGGGTTTCATTATCTTAAACGCTTACTGGGAACCGCTGACCTTCGAACTGCCTGCTGGTTCAAACGGCTGGCGGCGCGTCATTGATACCTATCGGCCGTCTCCCGAAGACATCTGCGACCTGAACGAAGCCCCAAAGATAAATAGCAAGGTATACCTCGCCCAACCGCGATCTGTTGTCATGCTCTTAACTCAGAGGTAAACAGATATGGGTAAGCCCAAACAACACGGCATCCTTCGGAAAATATTAAAAGCGATTGGCTTGTCTGATGAGCAAGTTGAGGAAATTTTCGCGCTCATTCAATCCTGGCTGGTCGGAAAAAAGCCTGCAAAACTTCCCCCATCTTTATGGGATAGGGATGAAGATGAAGGAGAGGTAGCACTTCCCTACGAGCTTCGAGATGATTTTCTCTCACCTGCCGAGTTGAACTTCTATCGTGTGCTGCGGATGTTAACGGCCGATTGGGCCATAGTCTTTACGAAGGTTGGGTTGGGAGATTTGTTTTACTCACAAACTGGGGATTATGGGGAAAACATATCTTATAGAAATAAAATTGACAGGAAACACGTAGATTTTCTACTATGTGATATTGAAACAATTCGGCCAATTTTGGGTATCGAATTAGATGATCGAAGTCACCAGCGGGATGATAGAAAAGAACGGGACATATTTGTTAATCAAGTATTCGAAGCCGCAGGTTTGCCCCTTGCGCGAATCCCCGTTCGCCACAGTTATTCTACAGACCAGTTGAAGAGTCTGCTACTCAAAAAAGCCGCCCTTCAGTCGGTAACAGTTCCGAAAGAGAGCGAACGAAACAAGCCGCTAAGTGAAAACGCTGTAATATGTCCCAATTGCGGCAGCGAGATGGTTTTAAGAACTGCCAGGAGTGGCCCAAATAGGGGGAATAAGTTTTGGGGATGTTCCGCTTATCCTAACTGCAAAGGGATTGTTGCCTATACGGTTTAAACTACCTTTCAAAAAAGCTGCACTGTCTTCTCGGTCATTATGCCCAGAAACAAGAGAATACTGTGCATTACACCTTAAATTGTAATAAAATTACAACAAATGAAGGCGTTTCCTCGTAATCTATAGTAACAGTTCGTTTTTTAATTTTGCCACAACTCAAAGGATCAAAGAATGTGAATTCGTGTGACGTAGAGGAGAATCAGTACAGACTAATTCTCCAATGTAAGACGCATACAATACGCATTTCAACTTCCGAAGAAGCTGTCCCATTTATCCAATAGCAAGGAGAATATTATGGCAATTGGTGGTTTTTTAGGCTTATTAGTTGGGTTCGGAGCCTGGTTCACACTCAGGTATGTGCTGTCTGGCTTTTTCACCGTTGATCAAAACGAACGGGCGGTGAAAACGCGCTTCGGCCGTGCTAACCGGATCGGCAAGGCGACAACGCTCGATGATCCCGTCAGTGACGCCATGAACGAGAAAGACCGCGAGCGATACATCTACCCCCAGGTGAGGGTCATTCAGCCCGGCGGCCCCTATTTTCGCTGGCCCTGGGAACGGGTATATAAAGTGTCAGTGGCGACCGAGACAATGAATATGGCTCTCGATTTGGAGACGCCCACCGCCAATTACAACGGCACGATCCTGGAAGCTGTTACCAAAGACCAGTTGAACATTGGTCTAACCGGCCAGATTCGCTACCGTGTCTCCGAACGGAATCTATACGCTTATCTGTTTGGAGTGAAAAATCCCATTGTTCACGTGATGGGTTATTTTGTTGCTGTTCTTCGGGAGCGGATCGCCAGCTTTGAAGCCGGTGAGGAACTGCTCCATGACAGCGAAGACCTGGACGTTGATTTAATGGGTGGTATTTCCATCAATGACCTCCGTAAGAATCTCAATGCGATCAATGACCATATGGAAATGGAATGTGCCTCGGCCCCTGGACGCTATGGCGTTGAATTAGATGCCTCCCTCATCACCGGAATTGATCCCCCGCAAGAGGTCGAATCAGCTTTGGCGGCCATCAACACAGCCCACAATCATGTTTCCTCTGATATCAGTCTGGCCCGTGCCAATGCTGATCAGAAGATCGTTATGTCCAAGCGGGCGGTCGAAATTGAAACGCTCAAAGCCCAGGCAGAAGTGGAACCTCTTTTGGCGGTCGCTGCCCAGTTGCAGTCTTTGAAGGCCAATGGCCCTGATGTCTTGGAATCTTATTTGAGAAATATCCAACTGGCTCTCTACAAGAAAGCCAGCCATATTATCCGGGAGGCGAAATAATGCAAGGCGTAGCAGGCTTTATTTTAGCGGCCGCATTTACATTCTTTGGTTTTCTAATCGGTGAACCGATTTTTAGATGGTTCCTTCGGGTCTTTGGCGTCTATGCCGTTGTGGAAGAGGGAACCTGTCACGTTTACGTTCTCTTTGGCAAGGTTGTTAGTGTTATTCGAGAACCGGGCCTGAATTTGCTGTGGCTGAAAATGGGGCCACGAGCTTTTGTCATCAACTGGTTAGGCAGCCGCCACGTCCTCGATATGCGGCTGGATCAGCAATATTTACGCAGCCTGCCGGTCAATTCCGAAGAAGGTGCGCCGATGGGTATTGGCGTCTGGTATGAAATGTTTATCAGTGACCCGGTGGCCTACCTCTTTAAAAATACCGACCCGCGTGGTTCTCTCTCGGCCAATGTTAGCAGCGCGACCGTTCGCAGCCTAAGCAATATGCCTTTGGGCGATATGCTGGAAACTCGGCACGTGATGAGCCGGTCTGTTCGGGCGGAGGTGTCGCCCAAGTCGCACGAATGGGGTTACAAACTTGGCTCGGTCTACATCCGTAAGGTCCACTTCCGTGACCGGGGCATGATTCAGCAGATTGAGGAAAAGGTAGTCAACCGGCTGCGGCAGGTGACATCGGCTATCAGGCAGGATGGCGCTAACCGGGTTAGCATTATCACCAGCACGGCCGAACGCCGCGCCGCCGTTGAATTTGCTAAGGCCAATGCCATGCGGCCCCAAATCGTCGGCGAAGCCCTCAATAAAATCGGTCAAGACCCGGCAGTCGCAAAGGCATTGTTCGATATTCTGGAGACAGAAAACATCCTGGACAGCGAAGCCAAGATCACGCTGTTGGCCGAAGGCAACGACCTTCTGGCCCAACTCCTCGCGGCCGATACTGCCAAGCGATAATTCCTTAGAGGTTCCACCTTGCCAAAAGGTGGGACCTCTCTCTCCTTATGGAGAAAAGACACTATTTACTTTTTACATCCCTACTTCTTACTGCCCTTATCCTCCGGCTCTTCCTCGCCCCAACCAGGGGCCACGTCCACGACATTGAACAACTAAAAAGCTGGACAGAAACGGCCGTTACCACCAACCCCCTCGGTATCTACAGCACCAGCACCGCCAACTACCCGCCTTTGGGGTTGTTCCCCCTGGTCGGAATAGGCTATCTCTACCGGGCCTTCTTCTCACCGGAATTTGATACCACTTCCACCACCCTGACGGCATTGTTGAAGCTGCCCGGCATCACGGCCGACTTAATAACGACCATCATCCTCTTTTTCTTCCTCTCCAGGCGGTTTGGCCGGCGCTGGGGGGTCATCGGCATGGCCGCTTACGGCCTCAATCCGGCCATTATTTATGAGACAGCCTGGTGGGGACAATTGGAGAGCCTCGTCACCTTGCCCATGCTGCTCTCAGTGATAGCCCTGACAGACGGCCGTATTCGTTGGGCCTGGTTCTGGCTGGCAGTAGCCATGCTAGTGAAACCCCAGGCGGCCGTTCTCGCGCCGGTTATCCTCATCGTCTCCATCCAGTCAGGCAGTTGGCGCAGCCTCTTTGAAGGGATGGGAACGGCCGTTGTCACCGCTCTTGTTATCCTGTCTCCCATCCTCCTTGTCGGTCAGCTTCCCGCCCTCATCGCCCAGATTCGGGCCTCGGCCGGACATCAACTGTTCCTGACGATGAACGCCCATAACGTCTGGTACATGGTCACACTCGGCCAGGGCAGCTTCGCTGCCAGAGAAGGCAGCCCCATCCTCGATACCGGCCCGCTGCTTGGCCCCTTCACCGGCTGGCAAATCGGCCTCGCCCTCTCCTTGCTCTGGACCCTTTTTATCATTTGGCGATTGGGCGCCTTCTCCTGGCTCCGAAAGTGGCTGACAACCGGCAGCCCTAAAAAACTGCCCCCTTTTCACTTTTCACTTTTCACTATCTACTGGTCGGCCGCCGGCATGATCATC
>JBAPRX010000605.1:0-10871 GCA_049281335.1 Promineifilaceae bacterium (SeqCode) | reverse complement strand
GATTCCGTCAGGAACATATCCTGCACAACCAGGAAGTCCAACTGACCCCGGTCTGCAATGAGGCCATCCCCAACCGGATCGGCGCCAAGCAGATACAAGGCTTTCACCTCGCCGTTGAAGATGCTGTTATAGATACCATTCGCATCCAGCCCTGGCACTTCAACGGCCGTATATCCCGGCCCCAAATCTGGCCGCAGACCCATATCCCATGCGCCCTGCGTGTTACCACCGGGCCAGACAGGAATCAGGCCGCTGTTTTGTTTCCCGGCGTGACTGCCCTCGCTCTTCAGGAGCAGGAAATTTGCCAGCAGGTGGGCCAACGTTTCCGTTTCCTCGTAACTCAATCCTTCATGACCGTAAAAGGCGACCAGATTCTCGGCGTTAATGACCGTATCGGCCGCTTTGTGAAGGTCGTCTGTCAGCCCGTTCCCGGTGTCCACTTTGGCTGCATTCAGAAGCTGTCGAACAGCCTGGAGGGTGTTACCGGCGCGATAGGGCAGCGTGTAAGCGGCGTATTGATCAAGGCGAGTCGGCCGTAAATTCAACACCACAACGGCCGCTCCCCGTTCGGCCGCTTGCTTTACGCGAAGCCACCAGACCGGCGCTTCCTCGTGTAAATCGGAGGCAACGACCAGGATGGCATCGCCGGAGCCGAGTTCTTTCAAATTGCTGCCGGCCGAAATGCCGACCTTTGCCACCGCGTCACCCCCACCCAGCCGGTTATTAGCCAGATCGAGATGGTTGCTCTTTAAGCCCTGGCGGAACAGTTTTTGGAACAGGAACAGATCCTCATTGCTCAACTGGTCCCCGACCAGGCCGGCGGCGGCCGATCCGGCCGTTTCTAGCTGCTTGGCGACGAAAGATAATGCCTCATCCCAACTGGTTTCCTCAAACAACCCGCCCTTACGAATCAATGGTTTGGTCAGTCGTTCCGGCGAATCGGCAAAATGATGAACAAAGCGTCCCTTATCACAAATCCAGATTTCATTCACTGCTTCGTTCTGGCGCGGCATAATCCGCTTAATGACCGTTCGGCCGTCTGATTTTGCCTCTTGTCGGGTGCTCATTGTCGTGTTACACCCAACTGGGCAGTGGGGACAGATGCTGGCAACCGGCGTCAGTTCCCAGGGACGAGCGCCAAACCGAAAATCGGCCGTTGTCAGCGCCCCAACCGGGCAAATATCAGTGGTGTTCCCGCTCCAATAGCTGTCAAAGCCCGGCTCAGAAAGGGTAACGATTTCCAATCGTCGGCCGCGATTATGGAAGCTAATAACGGGATCACCCGCAATCTCATCCTGAAAACGAGTACAACGGCCGCATTGGATACAGCGTTCCCGATCCAGATAAATCAGATCGCCCAATGGCACGTGTTTTGCCATGTGCATCTTTTGTTCGTAATCAAAGCGGCTGGTTCCCGGCCCGTGTCGCATCGTCAGGTTTTGCAACGGACACTCGCCGCCCTTGTCACAAATAGGGCAGTCCAATGGGTGGCTGGTCAGCAGAAATTCGATAATGTCATCCCGTGCTTCCGTCACCACTTCTGTCTTGGTGCGCACGACCATTCCATCGGCCACCTGCACCGTGCAGCCAGTCTGCAAGCCCTTACCGAAATTAATTTTAGGCGTGCCATCTTCATTGGTAACAAGCTCACCGGTAGCGCGATCCCGCACCGGCATCCCAATTTCGACCAGGCACATCCGGCACATACCGACCGGCTTCATCTTTGGATGGTAGCAAAAAACCGGGATGTCATTGTCAGCCCGTTTAGCAGCGTCTACCACAACCGTTCCCTTCGGGACAGTTACCTCAACGCCATCTATTGTCAGAGTTACTAGATCATTCATATGATTTTTATTTTATTTAGCTTTATGACTTACGTTGACCAGCCTTGATTTCCGCTATCATCACTCAATTTCCTCAATCAATTCAACTGGTGAAACCACTAATATGTTTTATTACCCAGTGACTTTAGCGCGATATTCATCTGGAAAATGGCGGACAGTTGAGAGAACGGGGCTGGTGGCGAAATCGCCCAGCGCACAGAGACATTCGCCCTGCATCTGGTGGGCAACGCTTTCCAGCAGCTTAATGTCGCTGGCTTTACCATGTCCATTCATAATCCGGTGGTAGATGTTTTCTAACCAGAAAGTTCCTTCCCGGCAAGGGGTACATTTACCACAAGATTCGTGACGGAAGAAATGAATGAGCTTCATAGCCGCCCAAACCATATCAACCGTCTCATCCATCACAATTAGGGAAGCCGACCCCATCAGTGAATTGAAGGAGGATAATCCCTCAAAACTCAAGGTCGCGTCCAGCGCGTCCTCGACAACAACCGGAGCCGAGCCGCCGGAGGGCAGCAGCGCCTTAAACTTTTTGCCGCCGGGAATACCGCCGCCATACTTTTCATCAAAGATAAGTTCGCGGTAGGTCACCCCTAACGGCACTTCATAGTTGCCCGGTTTGTTAACATGACCGCTAAGACAGGCAATCTTGGGGCCAGGGCTTTGTTCCGTACCCATTTTCAAATACCAGTCTGCCCCGTTTACGATAACCGGGGGAACATTGGACAGGGTTTCAACATTGTTAACCACCGTCGGCCGTGCGTACAACCCTTCCTGGGCCGGGAAAGGCGGCCGAACACGGGGCTGGCCCAGCTTACCCTCCAATGATTCCAACAAAGCCGTCTCTTCGCCACAGATATAAGCTCCTGCGCCGTAGTGGGTAAAAAAGTCGCAGCTAAAATCTGTGCCAAAAATCTTCTCGCCAATCACGTGGTTGGCATACCCTTCATGCAGAGCGCGTTCAAAGGGCGCGGCGGCGTGCATAAACTCGCCTCGGAAATAAATATAAACGGCCGAGGCACCAATGGCATACCCGCAAATCAATGCCCCTTCAATAATCTGGTGAGGGTTGAACTCGATCAGTTCCCGGTCCTTAAACGTTCCGGCCTCTGATTCATCCGCATTTATGACCACATATTTCGGCCCCGGCGCTGTTGGAATAAAGCTCCACTTGACACCGGCCGGGAAACCCGCCCCACCCCGGCCGCGAATATTGCTGGTTTTGACAATGTTCTTAATTTCATCGGGGGTATGGTCGGTCAGGGCTTTCTTCAACCCCTCATAACCTCCGTTTTGGACATACACGTCATATTGGTGAATATTCTCAATGTCCCGATGACGCAACAAAATATGGGCCATAATTATTCCTGAACTATTCCTTCAACGCCTGTTTGAATATATCAACGCCAAACTTTGAATAACCGTCATCCGCCTGATTACGCAGGCGGGTGATTAAGGCGTCAAACTTTTCTTCATCCAGATTTTCTTCATATTTCAGATTAACCTGTAACATGGGCGCTTTGTCACAGGCGGCCAGACACATGACTGGTTTGATAGTAAACATGCCATCGGCCGTTGTTTCCTCGACACCAACACCCAGCTTACGACAGGCCATCTCAACAAACTCATCCGCCCCACGTAAGGCACAGGGCAGGTCGTTGCAAATTTCCAGCACGTACTTCCCGACCGGCTCTTCGTAGTAAAGAGAATAAAACCCGGCTATTGAAAGAACATGGGTCGGATCAAGGTCCAGAACCGAAGCCACATCTCGCATAGCTTCCTTGCTCATAAACCCATACGCCTCTTGAGCCAGATACATCACCGGCAAAACGGCCGACCGCTTATCAGGGTACTTCGCCAGAATGGCTTTTATTTCTTCAGCGTACTTTTCCGCCAGCACAGCAATCTCCAGATTAGTGATAAGTAATTGGTGAATAGTGATTAGGTGATTAGCAATCACGAATCACCCAATCACCATTCACCTTTTTAGCGATCAATCTCGCCTAACACAATATCAATTGAACCGATAATCGCCACCAGATCGGCCACAAAAGTGCCATTCGCCAGAACCGGCAGCGCGGCCAGGTTAACATAAGAGGGGGCGCGAAAGTGAACACGGGCCGGTTTGGGCGTCCCATTCCCGCGCAAATAACAGCCAAATTCGCCGCGCGGCGATTCGACCCGCTGGTAAACATACCCTTCTGGAGCGCTGAACCCTTCTGTCCACAGCTTAAAGTGGTGGATAACGGCCTCCATGCTTCGGCCGAGTTCCGCACGCGGCGGCGGTACAATCTTGCGATTATCAATATTCACCGGGCCATCCGGCAGCTTATTCAATGCCTGCTCAACAATCCGCAAACTCTGGCGCATCTCCTCTACCCGACACAGATAACGGTCGTAAACATCACCATTCTTCCCAACGGGGACGTCAAAGTCATACTGTTCATACCCGCTGTAAGGCATTGTCTTGCGAATGTCCCATTCAACACCAGAACCACGCAAACTGGCCCCGGTCAGCCCCCAGGCAATGGCATCTTCACCCGAAATAGCGCCGATCTCTTTCGTCCGCTTCAACCAGATAGGATTATTGGTCAACAACGCTTCATAGTCAGCCAGCCGGGCTGGGAAAAAGTCCAAAAACTCCCGAACGGCCGGAATAAATTCTTCCGGCACATCTCGCCACAAACCACCGGGCCGGAAAAAGCTAACCATCATCCGCTGCCCGGCGCACATCTCATAAACATCCAGCAGATATTCTCGTTCTCGGAAACAGTATAGAAAAACCGACATCGCTGCCAGATCAAGGGCATGGGTCGCCAGCCAGACAAGGTGACTGCTGATCCGATTTAGCTCCGACAAAATGACGCGGATCGCCTGGGCGCGGGGGGTTGCCTCCACCCCTAACAGCTTCTCAACTGCCAGGATATAACCCAAATTGTTCCCCCAGGGGGACAGATAATCCATCCGGTCGGTCATCACCAACGCTTTGGTATAAGTCTTGGCCTCCATATTCTTCTCGATACCGGTATGCAAATAACCAATATCAGGGGCCAGGTTGACAACCGTTTCGCCATCCAGCTCCACCAGGAGTCGCAGAACCCCATGCGTACTGGGATGCTGCGGCCCCATGCTCAGGAGCATATTGTCTTCATCTTGTATTTGTAGGCCGGAACCATACTTGGCCCGAATTTCTTCTACCGTTAGCTCTTGAATCGTGTCGCTGCCGGCGTCTATCGTTCCGCTTGTTGCACCAATTCCTACAGCCATTTTCGTGTCTCTCTTTCCGTTTCTGCTTTGGCAATCACTAGTTACTAATTACCAACTACGCTTCGCTAGTCCTCAGCATACGGTTTCTTTGCACCAATCGCCCGCCAGTTAAATGAGAACTGTACCTCTTCATAGCCCAGAGGATAATCTTTTCTCAGCGGGAAGCCCTGCCAATCTTCGGGCAGGAACAACCGCCGCAAACTATTATTTCCCTCAAATCGAATTCCCATCAAATCCCAAACTTCCATCTCCAACCAGGTCGCTATCGGATAGAGGGAACTTAACGTCTCCGGCCCTTCGTCCGGGTCTTCCAGCGGAACCCGCAGTCGAATATTGTGATTGTGGGGAATTGAATAGAGATGATAATTGACTGCAAAGCGGGGAAAATCGGGCAGCATATCATCGGCGACGATGTCTTCCAGAAGGTTGCATTGCAACGCTTCATCGTCTCGCAAAAACTGGCAAATCGCTTTTAGCTGCTCTTTTGCTATCACAAGGGTGCGCTCTCCCCGGAAATCAACAACCTCTTCTACTGCATCCGGGAAATTTTCACTGACCTTATTATAAAACAATTCGGCCGAATCGTTACTCATCAGGCCCAATCCTTCATGGTTTCGCCCCGCACCTTCTCGTGGAGGGTCAGAATCCCATCAATCAATGCCTCTGGACGAGGTGGACACCCGGCCACATACACATCAACAGGAACGATCTCATCCACTCCCTGAACAATGGCATAGTTATTGAAGATGCCGCCGCAGGAAGCGCAGTCGCCCATTGCAATGACCCATTTTGGGTCTGACATCTGATCGTAGAGACGACGCAGAACCGGGGCCATTTTACGGGAAACCCGCCCGGCCACAATCATCAAATCTGACTGCCGGGGAGACGGCCGCATTAACTCCATCCCGAATCGGGAAGCGTCATAATGCGACGCCTGGGTATCCATCATCTCAATCGCGCAGCAAGCCAGCCCAAATAACATCGGCCACATTGCATTTGTCCGCCCCCAATTCACAAGGTCTTCAAGACGAGCCGTTACAATGCCCATCTCACCTAATTTTTGTTCTACTCCCATTCTAATGCACCTTTTTTCCAAATCCAGACATAGCCAACAATCAGTATGACCATGAAGACCAACACTTCTGCCAGCCCAAAGAGGCCCAACTTTCGAAATGTGACCGCCCAGGGTAACAAGAAGATGATCTCGATATCAAAGAGGATAAAGAGAACGGCAATTAAATAAAACTTAACCGGGTACCGGCGCTGTGCCTCGCCAATAGGGGTAATGCCCGATTCGTATGGTGTCAATTTGCGCTGCGTCGGCCGTTTTGGCCCCAAACTCAACGACAGAATTGGCAGCAAGGCTGCGAAAAACAACGCAACACCAAACAAAACAGCAATAGGTATGTAGAGATTAAGGAGATTTTCCTGCATGATTTTATACGAATTTAGATGCTTTGGTGAACCGGTGAAGAATAAGGCAAAGGTCTTTTTTACCGGGTCTCTATCCAACAGGTTGAGATTTTGTCAAGACAAAATCGCATTGTATGTACATTTTATCACAATCAACTCTGCCAGCAAGAGACAGGTAATGAAATGAGGGGCTAATTTGGGGTTATTGGGGAGAGTAGATAATTGAGGTAATTAGTAATTGGTAATTATGCGCCAGTTCCGGTCAATCACCCAATTACTAATTACCATTTACACTAACTAAGATAGTCGCGCAGCACCTTGCTGCGGCTGGGATGTCGTAATTTTCGGAGAGCTTTGGCTTCAATCTGGCGAATCCGTTCGCGGGTAACGCCAAATTCTCTCCCAACTTCTTCCAGGGTATGATCTCGGCCGTCCATCAAACCGAAACGCATCTCCAACACCTGTCTCTCCCGTTCGCTCAAGAAGCCAAGCACATTCCGCACCTGCTCCCGCAGCAGTTGTTTAGAGGCAGCATCCACCGGTTCGACAACCGAATCATCTTCGATAAAGTCGCCCAACTCCGTTGCGTCCTCCTGAGAGCCAACCGGCAAATCCAGGGAGGTCGGTTCCTGGGAAATCCGTAAAATATTCCGGATCTTCCCCGTTGCCTGCTTCCATTTACGGTACAAAAGCGGATCAATATGCTGTTTTTCCCGCAGCGCTTCTTTAATTTGATCGGCTTCTTCAGGGGTCAGGTAATCCAATTCCAGCGCCAATTCCTCTGTCGTGGGTTCCCGCCCCAACTTTTGAACCATATCGCGCTGGGTACGGATGATGCGGTTGATCGTCTCAACCATGTGGACGGGAATACGGATGGTTCGAGCCTGATCGGCAATGGCCCGGCTGACAGCCTGCCGGATCCACCAGGTAGCATAGGTGCTGAATTTATACCCTTTAGTGTGGTCGAACTTTTCGACAGCCCGAAGCAGGCCGACGTTGCCTTCCTGCACCAGGTCGAGGAACTGGATGCCACGCCCCATATACCGTTTGGCAACGCTGACCACCAGACGGAGATTGGCCCGTGTCAGGCTGACCTTTGCCTCTTCCGCCAGATGATAAATCATAAATTCGTTGTATTTCAGGGCAACATCATCGTCCACCATCCAGGAGGTGAATTCGTCCAGGGAGGGCAGTTCGTGATGTTCCAGATAATAGTCAGTCAACTGATCGGACATCGTAATCGGCAGCAGATAAACGGCCGTAAAGATGTCAAAGACACTCTTCGCCAGATCACTCCACTCTTCAGCCTGTCCCCACTCCCCTGCATTCAGGTAATGGCGCAGATAAGAGGGAGAACTAGACTGCCAATTTTGCCGAAGCTGCTGGGCTTCCCGAATTACCAGCGATAAATCTGGCAGTTCCACATCAATCGCCATGCTGGCCGACTTGGCCCGCTGCCAGCTTTCCAACAACATTTTGTAATTGGCCTGGAGCGTGTGGAGGTGCTGGTTGCCGCTCCCATTTTCTTCAAGTGTTTGCGACGTTAGCTGTTCCAGGGCAGTCGCTGCCGCCAGTTGGGTTGCCAGCCAGATTTCCTGCTCGGCCGTCAATAAGGGAACCAGCCCAATCTCCTTCAAATAGGTATGAACCGGATCGTCTTCAACATCGCCGCCATAGTAGGATTCGGTATCATCGTCATCATCATCTGCTTCAGCTTCAAGCAGGCTGGACGTATCCCCCAAATCTTCCAGCGTCTCTCCTGTTTCGGAGATAATGCGGATCCCCAACCGCTGTAGCTGTTCGTATAACTTATCCGCCTGCTCCTCATCGGCCGAAGCCAGGATAGCCTGAACATCCGCCTCTTCAATCACTCTGGAACGGCGAGCTTTCTTAACCAACGCTTCCACATCAATTGGCTGCGTTTCTTGTTCTTCCGGTTCTTCCGATTCAGTTAAGATTTCATCTACAGTATCATCAAAATCCATATTTGTTTTTCATCCCCCTTCTGCTTCTTTTTCCAGACGCCGGTTTACTGCTGACATGGCTCCCCTGGCCTTATCCAATCGTAACTTCCTTAAAGGGAGTTCACGTAACTGCTGGCTATACATCGAAATGAGGTCTAAATCCTGTGCTGCCCTTGCTTCATTAAACAACTGCCTCATCTCATTGATTTGACCATTGACCTGCTCCAATCGCCAGTCCAATACAGACAAAACAAGATGGTCTGGCAGTCGATCTAAGTTAGATTCAGGGATTTCTGGCAAAAGTAACAAGTCTTTAATTCGGCGCTGCAAAACTACTTCTTCTAAACTATCGCACAAATCTTCTATTGCGGCAACAGAGGCAGCCTCAATACCGGCCGTTTCTGCTCTCTCTATTAATAAACGCCACAGCGCCTTATCTTCCGGCCTGGGGAAATCTTCTTCCCCCACCACTGCCTCCTCATTGG
Organism: Promineifilaceae bacterium (SeqCode); assembly: GCA_049281335.1. Classification (GTDB taxonomy): domain Bacteria; phylum Chloroflexota; class Anaerolineae; order Promineifilales; family Promineifilaceae; genus JAKEFB01. Next base: position 1,898 of record JBAPRX010000605.1, on the reverse strand, counting down.
AGGCCAGCCGGTTATCCACCTGGGTCAGTAGATACGGATAATGGAGGCATTGACGCAGGTAGTTAGACCGGCGCATGTCACTCGCAGCGACCTGACCATTCATTGCGGCCGTTAAACCGGAACGTTCTTGTTTGCCAACAGTTGGCCTGGTTTTACCGGCGGCCTCTCCAACCTGCTGCTGTGCTGCGCGAGACGGCCGTTTGGAGGGAACCGACACCTTATGCAAAATCCGCTCATCTATTCGCAGTGTTCGGGCCAAAAGCTGGCGGTAATGTTCCCGTTCAATCGGGTCGGCCACATCGTTTATGAGCGGCAGAACCCGTTGAGCAGCGGCCGTTTTTGCTTTGGCGTCATCCATATCCAAATCGGCCGTCGCCACATCTATCACATAAGCCACAATCGGCTTGGCCTGAGATACTAGCTTGGGCCACTCAGTCGGACTTTCCCGAATAATATCGTCCGGGTCTCGGCCGTCCGGCAGCGTAACGACCCGAATGTCGGCCTGCAACCGGCCTTCATTGAGTACCAGTCCTCGTGCATCAAACTGGACGTCCGCTTCCCGGTCCAGCGTTCCACGAGCCACTTCCAGGCTTCGCATTGTGGCCTGAATCCCGGCTGCGTCGGCGTCAAGGGCCAGCACAAAGCGCTTGCTGTACCGTTTCACAATTTGAAGCTGCTGCTCCGTCAGCGCCGTTCCCATTTGGGCCACGACATTCATAAAACCAGACTGGTGGGCCTGCATCACGTCCATATACCCTTCGACGATGACCACCTGCCGGGCTTCCCGAATGTGCTTCTTGGCCTTGTCCAACCCAAACAACAGGCGGCTCTTGTCGAAAACGGCCGTCTGCGGCGAATTGAGATACTTGGGGACCCCGTCGGGATCAAGGGTTCGAGCGCCAAAGCCAACAATACGGCCGTTAACATCACAAATGGCAACCATCAACCGGTTGCGGAACCGGTCATACTTCGTTCCCTTGTCCTCGTTAAGCGTCAGCAGCCCAGCATCCAGCAAATCGTCGTCGCTGTAGCCCTGCATATGGAAATGGGTCCGGCAGGCATCCCATGAGTCAAGCGCAAAACCAACCTTGAAGGTGCTTAACGTCTCTTCCGACAGGCCGCGTTTGGCAACATACTGGCGGGCGAACTCCGCCTGGGGCGCGTAGAGGAGGAGTTGGTGGAAATAATCGGCAGCGGCCGTTAACAAATCCGTCAGCCGGTCTTCAACGGCCTGCTGTTCGTGGTTAACCTGGCTGTACTCCTCTAACTCCACCCCCGCCCGTTCCGCCAAAACCCGCAGCGTTTCCTTAAAGTCCCACCCCTCCTTCTTCATCACGAAGGAAAAAATGTCGCCCCCTTCGGCGCAGGCGCCAAAGCAGCGCCAGGTCTGGCTTGATGGAAAAACCACAAATGCGGGCGTTTTGGTATTGGAATGAAATGGGCAAAAGCCGGAATAGGAACTCCCTGACTTGCGGAGAGGCAAATAGTCAGAGACGACTTCAACAATATCCAACCGGCTCTTGATCTCGTCTGTGACACTCATTGTAAGATTATAACTTACCCTGAACATTTGGGCTATTGGATAGGTGTGAGGTTAAGGTTAAAAAACCGGACCAGCGAGAAATCTTTCAGGTAGCAGTAGCAATCAAAGGCTCAAGGAGTCAAAGCTGAAAGATTCCTCCAGTCGCTTGTTGTGACTGGGAATATTGGGCCAGTGGATGACGCTCCTTGTGAAAGGTTTCTTGCAGCTGTTACCTGTTTGAAATTCAAGCTAAAACAGGCAGGTTTTCAACCAATTGTTCTCCTAAAATCCTTCCAACTGCGACAAGTCCGCAATACCGCTTGCCAGATTCGCGATTTGCTGGAGCAGCGCCAGCCGGTTTTGGCGAACGGCCGTA